>MNZL01000068.1:0-24811 GCA_001873585.1 Rhodobacterales bacterium CG2_30_65_12
AACGCATCCAAAAACTTGCAGCCGGCAGATTCGCCTTGCTGAAGCTTGCGCAATAATCTACCCCAGCCCCAGCCACACACGAAACAAACTTGCACGGAGAATACCATGTCGTTCCGTCCCCAGCCTGTTGCCCCGGCGCGCCCCAATCGCAGCCAGCTCTTTGGCCCAGGCTCGCGCCCCGAATTGTTCGAGAAAATGGCCGCCTCCGCCGCCGACGTGGTCAATCTCGATCTCGAAGACAGCGTTGCCCCCGATGACAAGGCCAAGGCGCGTGCCAATATCATCGCCGCATCGCATGATGTCGATTGGGGTAGCAAGTATCTTTCGGTGCGGATAAACGGGCTCGATACCCCGCATTGGTATCGTGACGTGGTGGAGCTTCTGGAACAGGGCTCCGAGCGGATCGACCAGATCATGATCCCGATGGTCGGCAATGGCGCTGACATCTACGCCGTCGATGCGCTGGTTACGGCGGTGGAGCGCGCGCAGGGACGCGCCAAGCGGATCAGCTTCGAGGTGATCATCGAAACCGCCGCCGGACTTGCCCATGTTGAAGAGATCGCCGCCGCCTCGCCCCGGCTTCAGGCGATGAGCCTCGGCTATGCCGATTTTGCCGCCTCGATGGGCATGGCCACCACTGGTATTGGCGGCACACAGGCAAATTACTACATGATCCATGAGGGCCAGACCAATTACCCCGACCCGTGGCACTACGTGGTCTCGGCCATCGTCGCTGCCTGTCGCACCCATGGCGTGCTTCCGGTCGACGGGCCGTTTGGGGATTTTTCCGACGATGATGCCTACATCGCCCATGCCCGCCGGGTGGCAACGCTGGGCATGGTCGGCAAATGGGCAATCCACCCCAGGCAGGTCAAGCTCGCCAACCAGGTCTTCTCGCCCACGCCTGAAGCTGTGGCCGAGGCGCGCGAAATCCTCGCGGTGATGGAAGAGGCGCAGAAAAACGGCCTTGGCGCCACCACTCACAAAGGCAAGCTGATCGACATCGCCAGCATGAAACAGGCCGAGGTAATCGTGCGCCAGGCCGACCTGATCGCCAAGGCGTAACCTCGCCCGGCGCCGGGCCGCCCCCTGCTCGGTGGCCCGGCGAACGCGAGTTGCAATCGCCCGCCGGCGTATCCTATATCTCCCCCAACAGATTGGGGGCAGCAATGACCAATTACCTCGACTTCGAAAAGCCGCTCGCCGAGATCGAAGGCAAGGCCGAAGAGCTGCGCGCCATGGCGCGGGCGAACCCTGAGACAGACGTTGAAAAGGAAGCCGCCGGGCTTGACCGCAAGGCCGAGCAGATGCTCAAGGATCTCTACAAGACCCTCACGCCCTGGCGCAAAACGCTGGTGGCCCGCCACCCCGACCGGCCGCATTCCAAGGATTACATCGAGGCGCTGTTCACCGAATACACGCCGCTGGCCGGCGATCGCAATTTCGCCGACGACCACGCGGTGATGGGCGGGCTGGCGCGGCTTGGCGATACCCCGGTGATGGTGATCGGCCACGAAAAGGGCCACGACACCAAATCGCGCATCGAGCGCAATTTTGGCATGGCGCGGCCCGAAGGCTACCGCAAGGCGATCCGGCTGATGGATATGGCCGACCGGTTCGGCCTGCCGGTGATCTCGCTGATCGACACGCCGGGCGCCTATCCCGGCAAGGGGGCTGAAGAGCGCGGGCAATCCGAGGCCATCGCCCGCTCGACCGAGAAATGCCTGTCGCTCAAGGTGCCGCTCGTGAGCGTGATCATCGGCGAAGGTGGCTCCGGCGGCGCGGTGGCGTTTGCCACCGGCAACACGGTGATGATGCTGGAGCATTCCATCTATTCGGTGATTTCGCCCGAGGGCTGCGCCTCGATCCTGTGGAAAGACGCCGAGAAGATGCGCGAGGCGGCGGAAGCGCTGCGCCTCACCGCGCAAGATCTCAAGGCGCTGGGCGTGATCGACCGTATCATCTCCGAGCCGCTCGGTGGCGCCCACCGTGGCCGCGCCGACACGATCACGGCGGTGGGCAAGGCGCTCGAGGTGGAGTTGAAAGCGCTGGCGAAGAAAAAGCCCGAGGCGCTGCGCAAGGAGCGGCGCGAAAAATACCTGGCGATGGGCGCCAAGGGCCTGGCCGCCTGACACAATAGCGCCAGCGGCCATCGCCCTTTCATCTTGCCAGAAATATCCCACGGGGGTCCGGGGGTGTGAAACCCCCGGCTACTGGCATCTCAGCGCTTCGATCGGATCGCGCCGCAGCATGTTCGTCAGGTTGAAATCGTCCGATGCGCCTGGAGATCGTTTCGTGGCCAAACCGGGCGGTGGCGGTCTGTGTTCGATTGGGCGCGGCGGTGGAAACGGACGGCCGTTCCGCAGCGCCCAAACGGACGGCGCTGCTTGACTCCCCGCCGCCGTCCGACCATATCGCGGGCAACGGATAAAACAGGCGGGGCAGACATGGCCGAGAAGAATGATGGCATCATCGAGACGATCAAGACGATCTTCTGGGCGCTCCTGATTGCGGGCTTGTTTCGCTCGATCCTGTTCCAGCCGTTCTTCATCCCCACCGGGTCGATGAAAGACACGCTGCTGATCGGCGATTTCGTTTTCGTCAACAAGATGGCTTATGGCTGGTCGAAGTATTCCTGCCCCTTCTCCGCTTGCCCGATTCCGGAGCGGATCTGGGGCGAGGCGCCCGAGCGCGGCGATATCGTCGTGTTTCGCCACCCGACGCTCAACACCGATTACGTCAAGCGCGTGATCGGCCTGCCGGGCGACCGGCTGCAGATGAAAGATGGCATACTGTACCTCAACGGCGAGATTGCGCCGCAGGAACCGGCAGGCAATTTCGAGGAAGTGTTCGAGCGCCAGGGCAGCTTCGGCACCGTGCCGAAATGTGCCAACGGGCCGGTGGGCGAGGGTGCGATCTGTGTGAAGGAGCGCGCCACCGAAACCCTGCCGGGAGGCCGGACGCATGATGTGCTCAACGTCGAGAATTACTCCGGCATGCCCGACAATACCGATGTGTATACCGTGCCGGAGGGGCATTTCTTCTTCATGGGCGACAACCGCGACAACTCGACCGACTCGCGCTTCGATCAGCGTGTGGGCGGTGTTGGCATGGTGCCTTTCAAATATCTCCTTGGCCGGGTTGACCGGGTGATGTTCTCCGCTGAGGGCAAACGCCTGGTGTATTTCTGGACCTGGCGCTCGGACCGTTTCTTCAAGAAGGTCGAATGAAGCTCTCGGCTGATCTCACCGCCTTCGCGGGCCGGATCGGGCACGCTTTCAATCGCCCCGAACTGTTGATCCGCGCGCTCACCCACGGCTCCTTCGCCTCCGAGACCCGGCCCGACAACCAGCGGCTCGAATTCCTCGGCGACCGTGTGCTCGGCCTCGTCATGGCCGAGGCGCTGCTGGCGTCGGACAAGGCGGCGCGCGAGGGCCAGCTTGCGCCGCGCTACAATGCGCTGGTGCGCAAGGAAGCCTGCGCCGACGTGGCGCGCGAGGTTGATCTGGGTTCGGTTCTCAAGCTTGGCCGCTCCGAAATGATGTCGGGCGGGCGGCGCAAGCAGGCGCTCCTGGGCGATGCGATGGAAGCGGTGATCGCTGCGGTCTACCTCGATGGCGGCTTTGACGCCGCGAAGGCGATGATCCTGAGCCTCTGGGGCAGCCGGATCGAAAACGTCGACGACGACGCGCGCGATGCCAAGACCGCCTTGCAGGAATGGGCGCAAGCGCGCGGAATGCCGCCGCCGGCTTATCTGGAAACCGGCCGCGAGGGGCCCGACCACGCGCCGATGTTCACCATCGAGGCGCGGCTGGAAAACGGAGCTACGGATACCGCGCGCGCCGCCTCCAAACGCGCCGCCGAACAAGCCGCCGCCGCCACGCTGCTGGCGCGACTGGAGGCGAAATGACCTCTGCCACCCCGGTGCAAAAATTCCCCATGACGGCGGACGAGATCGACCGGCTGGTGGCTGCGTTCTACCAGCGCATCCGTGCGCACGCCACGCTCGGGCCGGTGTTTGCCCGCGCCATCGCGCCCGACGACGGCCCGGAGTGGCGCGCACACGAGGCGAAGATCGCCGCCTTCTGGCGCAATGCGGTGGGGCTGGATCGCGGCTACGATGGCAACCCGATGCGAGTGCATGTGGAAAATCCGCAAGTGATGCCCGGCATGTTTTCGGTTTGGCTTGAGCTGTTTGGGCAGACGGCGCGCGACGTGTTGCCGTCCGAAACGGCGGCCCGGATCACCGCCCTTGCCGAGCGGATCGGCGACGGGATGCGCTATGCCGTCACCCAGCGCGGCCAGACCAGGGGCGTGCCGCCGCGCTTGCACTGACGTGCCACGCTTGCGCTCCTTCGCACATGCAGCATAATCGGGGTGCAACTGCGAAAGCGCGTTCCGGCATGACCGATCCAAGGATTCACATCACCGGCGCCGCCTGTTCGGGCACCACCACGCTTGGCGCCGCGCTCGCCGCGGCGCTTGGTGTGCCGCATCACGATACCGACACCTATTACTGGCGCTCCACCGATCCGCCCTATACCGACAGGCGCCCGGCCACCGAGCGGCTGCCGCTGATGCGTGCGGCGCTGGAGCCGGGCGGTTGGGTGATCTCCGGTTCGCTCGACGGCTGGGGCGATCCGCTGCTCGTGGGCGTCGATCTCATCGTCTATCTCTCCGCGCCCATGGGCGTGCGGCTGGCCCGGCTCAAGGCGCGCGAACGCCGGCGGTTCGGCGCGCGGATCGGCCCCGGGGGCGACATGGAGCATATTCACGCGAGCTTTCTCGTTTGGGCTGCGGATTACGACGAGGCCGGCTTTACCGGCCGCTCGCGCCAGCGCCACGAGGCCTGGCTGGCCGAGCAAGCCGCGCCGGTGCTCCGGCTCGAAGCGACCCGCCCGCCCGAGGCGCTCGCGGCGCAGGTGCTGGCCCGGCTCGCAGAAATCGGCTATGTGGCACAAGACTGACAAAGGATAGCAGCATATGACCACACGCGCGGGCTTCGTGGCCCTGATCGGCGAACCCAACGCGGGCAAGTCCACCCTCACCAACACGCTGGTGGGGGCGAAGGTGAGCATCGTCACCCACAAGGTGCAGACCACCCGCGCGCGTATTCGCGGCGTGGCGCTCGAGGGCGAGGCGCAGATCGTGCTGGTCGATACGCCCGGATTGTTCCGCCCGCGCCGGCGGCTTGACCGGGCGATGGTGGCGGCGGCCTGGGCCGGGGTGTCGGATGCCGATGTGGTGGTGCTGTTGATCGAAGCCCATCGCGGCATGACAGAGGGCGTGCAGCGCATTCTCGACGGCCTTGCGGGCCTGCCCAACGGCCGCACCGTGGCGCTGGCGATCAACAAGATCGACAAGGTGCCTTCGGAGGGGCTTCTTGCGCTCACCAAGGCGATGAATGATCGCTATCCGTTCGCCGAGACCTTCATGATCTCGGCGGAGAAGGGCTACGGCGTCGGCACCCTGCGCACATGGCTCGCCAAGCGGATGCCCGAGGGCCACTGGCTCTACCCCGAAGACCAGATCGCCGACGTGCCGCTCTATATGCTCGCCGCCGAGATCACCCGCGAAAAACTCACGCTCAGACTGCACCAGGAATTGCCCTACCAGCTAACGGTGGAGACCGAGAACTGGGACGAGCGCGACGATGGCTCGGTGCGGATCGACCAGATCATCTACGTCGCCCGCGATGGCCACAAGGGCATCGTGCTCGGCAAGAAGGGCGAGACGATCAAGGCGGTGAGCCAGCTCGCCCGCACCGAACTCGAAGAGTTTCTCGAACGCAAGGTGCACCTGTTCTTGCAGGTCAAGGTGCGGCCCGGCTGGCTTGACGAGGCCGAGCGCTTCTCCGAGATGGGGCTTGATTTCAAGGACGGCAACATATGATCCGACTGGCCGCCGGCATCTGGGTGGCGGCCTACCTCGCCCGGCTTCACGCCGAGGGCATTCCCGTCTATGTGGTCGCGCGTGGCGACGATACGGCGGGCGCGGTGCTGGTCAAACTCGCCACGCTGGATGGGCGCGCGACAGCCTTTCACCGGGTGGTGGACCTGATGAGCGGCACCAGGCGCTGGGACGTGTTGGCCGAAGGGCCCGAGGCCGAGGTGGATACCAGCATCGCCCGCCAGCGCGGA
Organism: Rhodobacterales bacterium CG2_30_65_12; assembly: GCA_001873585.1. Classification (GTDB taxonomy): domain Bacteria; phylum Pseudomonadota; class Alphaproteobacteria; order Rhodobacterales; family Rhodobacteraceae; genus Sinisalibacter. The sequence goes on from MNZL01000068.1 coordinate 6,141, forward strand.
TTCGATCCCGACCTCTGGGTGATCGAGGTGGAAGACGCGCGCGGGCGGCATATGCTCGACCAGCCGGGGCTGGACGGCTGATGCGACGCTGCGGAAAGGGCCGGCATGGATTGGCGCGATGAGGGCACACTGCTGACTGTGCGCAAGCATGGCGAAACCTCGGCGATCATCGAGGTGTTTACCGCCGAGCACGGGCGGCATTCGGGCGTGGTGCGCGGCGGCACCTCGCGCAAGATCGCTCCGGTGTTGCAACCAGGAGCGCAGCTCGATCTTGCCTGGCGCGCCCGGCTCGAGGAGCACATCGGCGCGTTTACCGTGGAGCCATTGAAAAGCCGGGCGGCGGCGGTGATGGACGACCGCGCGGCGCTCGCGGGGCTGAACGCGATGACCGCGCTACTTGCCTTTGCGCTGCCTGAACGCGAGCCGCACCCGCGGCTTTACGCCCGCTCGCTGGCGATGTTCGATCTGCTCGGCCACACCCCGGCCTGGCCGGTGGCCTACCTGCAATGGGAGCTTGCGCTCTTGGAAGAGCTCGGCTTCGGGCTTGATCTGTCTGCCTGCGCCGTGACGGGGTTGGCGGATGATCTCGTCTACGTCTCGCCCAGATCGGGCCGTGCGGTGAGCGCCGAGGCGGCGGGCGACTGGGCCGACCGGCTGTTGCCGCTGCCGCCGGAATTGCTCGGGGTGGTGACGGGCGACCTCGCCGGGGTGGCGGAGGGGCTGCGCACCACTGGCTATTTTCTCGAAACCGGGCTTGCTCAATCGCTTGGCAACCGGCCCTTGCCGGAGGCGCGGGCGCGGCTGGTGGATCGGTTGAGCCGGGGTCACGCCTCCTGAAGCGCGAGCAGCGCGGCGGTGAGCGTGGAGAGCGCGCCGTCGGTTTCGGCTGGGGCTCCCGAAAGCGCTTGCATCCCGAGATATGCGCCGTAGAGCAGCCGGGCGAAGTCCGGGTTGGTCAGTGCGAGCGCGTTGAGCACCGAGCGGATGTAGGCAAGGCGTGCGGCGTCAACCTCTGCGACAACGTTCGTAACCGTATTGTTGGAACGCGCCCACGCGCGGATTGCCGGGTCTACCGCCGTGCCGCCGTGCAATTCGTCTTCCGGCGCGATGATCTCGGCGAGCCGGTGCAGCCGCTCGGTGGGGGTGGCGCTGGCCGCAGCGGCGTGCGCCAAGGCCGTGTGCGCCGCGTCTTGCCAATGCCCGAGCAGGCGCATGCGGAATGCCGGAACGTCCTTGAAATGCCAGTAGAAACTGCCCTTTGTGGCGCCAAGACCACGGGCCAGCGGCTCGGCCTTCAGCGCGTCTGGCCCGGTTTCCACCAAGGCTCGGAAGCCGGCGCGCAGCCAATCCTCAGCCGTCAGGTGGTGTTTGCTCTCAGGCATGACAATTTCCATACGATAGCGTAGCTATACGATACCGTACGGAATGACTCCCGGCAAGCCTACCGCTTTTTTTCCTTTATCGTCTGCTTCGCCATCTTGCCGAAGGTGCGCGCGCGGGAATGGGCCTCGGCGAGCGAGCGTGTATTGTGCGCATCTTCGCGCTTGAGCTTCTGCCACCGCGCGAGGCGGTCGGGTTCAAGCCGGCCCTCTTCGGCGGCGGCCTTGACTGCGCAACCGGGCTCGGTGTCATGCGCGCAGTCGGAAAATCGGCAATGTAGGGAGAAATCGGCGATATCGTCGAACACCGCGTCGATCCCGGCCTCGGTTCCCGCCAGTTGCAGTTCGCGCATTCCCGGCGTGTCGATCAGCCAGCCGCCGCCGGCTGTCGGGTGAAACTCCCGCGCGGTGGTGGTGTGGCGCCCCCTTGCATCGCCCTCTCGGATCGCTCGCGTGGCGATCGCATCGCCGGTCAGCGTCGCGGCGAGGGTGGACTTGCCCACGCCGGACGATCCCAACAGGGCAACCGTCTGGCCCGGACCGCACCAATCGGCAAGTTTTCCCCCCGAGTCCGGGTCGCGTGCATCGAGCGTTACAACCGGGACCAAGGGCGCGATCTGGCGCAGCGTATCATGGTAAGGCGCGGGATCGGCGCAGAGATCGGCCTTGGTGAGCACAAAGACCGGCACCGCGCCGCCCTCGTAGGCCAATGCCAGATAGCGTTCGAGCCGGGCCGGGTTGAAATCGGCGTTCATCGACGTGGTGATGAACAGGGTATCGACGTTGGCGGCGATGAGCTGATCGCGCGCGTCCACCCCGGCGGCACGGCGATGCAGCAGGCTCTTGCGATCAAGCACCCGCGCCACGCGGTCGCGGCTGGGGTTGATCAGCACCCAGTCGCCCACGGCAACCTCGCCGGTGGTGAGGCCGGGCGGCAGGTGGAGCGAGATCAAACCGGCCTCGGTGAGCGCGTCAATCCGGTCGCGGTGCACGGCGCTGACGCGAGCGGGCATCAGGCCGCCGATTTTGTCGATCTTGAGCTGGCGCTGGAAATATGCCGACCAGCCGAGGGCGTTCAGATCATGGGATTGGGTCAAGGCTTCGCTTTCGTGTAAACCACGGCATCACGCCTCGGGGGCGCAGGCTGGCGGGGCGTTCTTCCGCGCCCCCATGGTTCAGGCGACAAGCATCCAAGCTCCTATTTTTTGCCTAGACGAACGTATCACAAACGCATCAACGAGAAAACCCGTCGGTGCCGGGGTAACGGACAGGCCGTGAGCCGGGTGGCGTCAGCCGAGCAGGCGCCGAGCGATCACCTGCGCCTGGATCTCGGCAGCCCCCTCGAAGATGTTGAGGATGCGCGCATCGCACAGGATGCGGCTGATCTGGTATTCGAGCGCGAAGCCGTTGCCGCCGTGGATTTGCAGCGCGTTGTCGGCGGCCGCCCAGGCAACGCGGGCGCCGAGCAGCTTGGCCATGCCGGCTTCGAGATCGCAACGCTGGTCGTGGTCTTTTTCCCAGGCCGAGTGATAGGTGAGCTGGCGTGCCACCATGATCTCGACGGCCATCATCGCCAGCTTGTTCGCCACGCGCGGGAAGGCGATCAGCGACCTGCCGAACTGCTTGCGGTCTTCGGCATATTGCATGCCGACCTCCAGCGCATTCTGCGCCACGCCGATGGCGCGCGCGGCGGTCTGTATGCGGGCCGCTTCAAACGTCTTCATCAATTGCTTGAAACCCTGGTTTTCGACCCCGCCAAGCAGGTTCTCCGCAGGCACCTTGAAACCGTCAAACCCGAGCTCGTATTCCTTCATGCCGCGATAGCCGAGCACTTCGATTTCGCCGCCGGTCATGCCGGGCGTCGGGAAGGCGTCGGCTTCTTTGCCCGGAGCCTTCTCGGCAATGAACATCGACAGCCCCTTGTGATCGGTTGTCTCAGGGTCGGTGCGGGCGAGCAGGGTCATCACGTTGGCCCGCGCGGCGTGGGTGATCCAGGTCTTGTTGCCGGTGATCACATAATCTTCACCCTCGCGCACGGCCCGGGTGCGCAAGGCACCGAGGTCCGATCCGGTGTTGGGCTCGGTGAAAACGGCGGTGGGCAGCACCTCTGCCGCAGCGATCTTGGGTAGCCAATGCGCCTTCTGCGCGTCGGTGCCACCGGCGAGGATCAATTCGGCGGCGATCTCCGACCGGGTGCCAAGCGAGCCAACACCAATATATCCGCGCGAAAGCTCTTCCGAGACCACCACCATCGAGGCTTTCGACATCCCGAGCCCGCCATATTCTTCCGGAATGGTCAGGCCAAACACCCCCATCTCGGCCAGCTCGCCGATGATCTCCATCGGGATCAACTCGTCGTTCAGGTGCCAGCCGTGGGCATGCGGCACCACCCGCGCATCGGCATAGCGGCGGAATTGCTCGCGAATCATTTCCAGCTCTTCGTCGAGCCCGGCATTGCCGAAGGTGGCGTGGCCTGCGTTCTCGCGCATCAGCGCCACGAGGCGGGCGCGGGCGGCGGGGGTGTTGCCTTGCGCCATGAGCGTCTGGATCTCGCGGGTGACGAGCCCGGCGAGATCTTCCGGCTCCAGGAACACATCCTGCGGCCGGGCAATCTCGCCCTGGCTCATCGGGATACCGCCCTGCATTTGCCACAGGTATTCGCCAAAAGCGATCTGCAGGATGAGCTGCTCGATCTCGCCAAACCTGCCCTCGGCCTGCAACCGTTCGGCCCATGTCTGCATCTGCCGCAGCGCTTCGGCATAGGTGGCCAGCCACGCCAGCCCGTGCGCCGCCGCCTGATGCTCTTCGAGCTTGGCCGCAGATACCGTGCCACCGTCGCTGACGCCAGCGCGCACGCGGGTGGTGGCGGTGCCAAGCAAGGCGTCAACGGGGCCGATTGCGGCACCGGTGAGCGCGAGAAGATCATCGAGAATCGGCGGGGTCATGGTGGCGTTCTTGGGCATGGAAAGCTCCCTGAAATGGTCCCGTTCCTGATAGGTATTTTGCACCTGCAGCGCAACAATAATTCGCAGGCGCAGAAAAACCGATATGAAAGTAACCAGCCGGATTCTTGATACCGACGCGCGGACCATGCCCGCCCCATTGTCGGCAGCGCTCGGGGTGGGGGCGTTTTTCACGCCGGGCGTCGCTTTCTGGCTGCCTATCCTGCGTGCGCCGGATTAGAACACCGCAAAGGAAACCGAAACACGAGGCATGGGTGGGCGATCCTTTCCTGCAATTCCCCGCGAGTATCCTGCTCGCGGCGGCGGCGATCACGTTTTTCGCGGGCTTCGTGAAGGGCGCGACGGGCTTCGCCATGCCGATGATCATGATCTCCGGTCTCGGCTCGATCCTGCCGGCCGAGACAGCGCTTGCGATCTTGATCCTGCCAACGCTGGTTTCCAACATGTTCCAGAGCTTCCGGCAAGGTTGGCGCGCGGCCCTCGCGGTGGTGCGCCGGTTCTGGCTCTATATCGGCGTGATGATCGCGGTTCTCGTGGTCTCCGCCGTGATGGTGACGCGGGTGCCTCAAACGGTGATGTTCTTCGCCATCGGGGTGCCGATCATGCTGTTTGCTGTTGTGCAGCTCGCGGGCGCGCAGTTTCGCCTGGCACCGCAAACCCGCATCCGCGATGAAGTGATGTTCGGCACGGTGTCAGGATTGGTCGGCGGGGTGTCGGGCGTCTGGGGGCCGCCGCTGGTGGCCTATCTCGTGGCGATCGACGTGGAAAAGCGCGAAGCGGTGCGCACGCTTGGCGTTATCTTCGCTGTCGGCGCCGTGGCGCTCGCTGGTGCGCACCTGCGGTCGGGCGTGTTGAACGCCGAGACGATCCCGCTGTCAGCGGCGGCGCTGGTGCCGGCGCTGGGCGGGCTTGCCCTTGGCACACGCCTGCACGACCGGATGCCGCAAGCAACCTTCCGGCGAGTCATGCTGGGCGTGCTTGCCGTCGCCGGGCTCAACCTCGTGCGGCGCGGATTCATCGGGATGTAACGCAAAACGCCCCGGCGCTAGGTCCGGGGCGCTGTTTGCAGTGGCAGTCGCGGCTCAGCCGAGCATGATCGCCTTCACGTCGTCATCGACGTGCGCCTCGTATTGCTTGAAGTTCTCGGCAAACATGCCAACGAGCTTTCTCGCTTGCGCGTCGTAGGCGTCGTGATGGTTCCAGGTGTGGCGCGGATCGAGCAGGACGGTTGGCACGTCATGGACATGCGTTGGAACCTCGAAGCCGAAATTCTCGTCGGTGCGGAATTCGGAATCGTGCAGCGAGCCATCGAGCGCGGCGGCGAGCAGGCGGCGGGTTTCCTTGATCGGCATCCGTTCGCCCTCGCCGTAGGGGCCCCCGGTCCAGCCGGTGTTGACCAGCCAGCAGGTCGCGCCATACTTGGCGATCTTGTCACGCAAGAGATGGCCATAGACCTCCGGGCGGCGCGGCATGAACGGCGCGCCAAAGCAGGTCGAAAACGAAGGCTCGGGATGCACCACACCCTTTTCGGTGCCGGCCACCTTTGCGGTGAAACCCGACAGGAAGTGATACATCGCCTGCGCCGGGGTCAGCCGGGCGATCGGCGGCAGCACCCCGAAGGCGTCGGCGGTGAGCATGATGATGTTTTTCGGATGCCCCCCCAGCGAGGTCTCGGAGGCATTCGAGATGTAGGGCAGCGGATAGGCCACGCGCGTGTTCGGGGTCAGGCTGTCATCGTCGAAATCGAGATCGAGCGTGTCCTTATCCCAGACCATGTTCTCGACCACGGAGCCAAACATCGTGGTGGTGTTGTAGATATCGGGCTCGGCGATCGGCGAGAGGTTGATCGTCTTGGCGTAGCAACCGCCTTCGAAGTTGAACGTGCCCTTGTCCGACCAGCCGTGCTCATCGTCACCGATCAGCACGCGGGTAGGATCGGCCGAAAGCGTTGTCTTGCCGGTGCCCGAGAGGCCGAAGAATACGGCCGTGTCGACCGGATTGCCCGGTGCATGGTTGGCCGAGCAGTGCATTGGCATGATGCCTTTGCCGGGCAGAATGTAGTTCAGCAGGGTGAACACCGACTTCTTGATTTCGCCGGCATATTCGGTGTCGCCGATCAGGATCAGCCGCTTGGCGAAATTCAGCGCGACCACGGTCTCGGTGCGGCAGCCGTGCCGGGCCGGGTCGGCCTTGAAGCTGGGGCTGTTGATGATGGTGAATTCGGGCTGGAAGCTCTCGATTTCTTCCGTCGCCGGGCGGCGCAACATGTGGCGCGAAAACAGCCCGTGCCAGGCCAGTTCGGTGATGACCCGCACGTCGAGCCGGTTGGCCGGATCGGCGCCGGCAAACAGGTCCTGGACGAAGAAATCCTTGCCTTTCATGTGAGCGAGCATGTCGGCGTGAAGCCGATCAAAGGCATCCGGGTCCATCGGCTTGTTGTTTTCCCACCAGATCGTGTCTTCCATGTCTGGGGTGCGCACAACGAACTTGTCCTGCGGCGAGCGTCCGGTGTGGACTCCGGTGGCCACGAGGACCGATCCGCCCTTGCCGAGGTGGCCTTCGCCGCGCTTTATGGCGTGCTCGATGAGCTGGGGTTCGATCAGGTTGTAATAAACGGTGCCAAGGCCCGAGAGCCCCTGGTCTTCCAAACGTTGCGCCGGGTTCACCCGTCCTGTGCTCATCTGATGCTCCTGTTGCCGGCGGTGGGGCCGGTCGATTGCCAGTTTCCTGAGGGGCGCGAGGGGCCATCCCCGCTATGCCGCAGGTGCAATGCTGCACCTGATGCATGGCCGCTATAGCACGCCAGTTTCCTTATGGAACACCCACGTTTGCGCAGTTTGCGCTAGCAGGGGGCTTGTTTGCGCAATCACCTTTCGCAGTCGCGAGGCCACGTTAGCCGTTTTTTTGCCATTTATGGTGCGTAATTGACTCACTTCCGCCCCCGATTCGCCCTTGCTTATTGATCTGGCGCGCAAAACCGGATTCAATGCGTGGAAAAACAGGCAGAAAACGAGCAGTAGAGGATTATCTCCATGTCGAGGATTGCTTTGGTCGACGACGACAGGAACATTCTGACGTCGGTTTCCATGACGCTTGAGGCCGAGGGCTTCGAGGTTGAAACCTACAACGATGGTCAGGCGGCGCTGGACGCGTTCAACAAGCGGCTGCCCGATATGGCCGTGTTCGATATCAAGATGCCGCGGATGGATGGAATGGATCTGCTCCAGCGTGTGCGGCAGAAAACCAACATGCCGGTGATCTTCCTCACCTCCAAGGACGATGAGATCGACGAGGTGCTGGGCTTGCGCATGGGTGCCGACGATTATGTGAAAAAGCCTTTCAGCCAGCGCCTTCTGGTCGAACGCATCCGCACGCTTCTGCGCCGGCAAGATGCGATCGAGGGCGTGGTGATGCCCGACACCGAGGAAAACAAGGTGATGCAGCGCGGCCAGCTGACGATGGATCCGCTGCGCCACGCGGTGACGTGGAAGGGCAAGGACGTGTCGCTCACCGTCACCGAATTCTTGCTCTTGCAGGCGCTGGCGCAGCGCCCTGGCTTCGTGAAGAGCCGCGATCAACTGATGGATGTGGCCTATGACGACCAGGTGTATGTTGACGATCGCACCATCGACAGCCACATCAAGCGCCTGCGCAAGAAGATGCGCATGGTTGACGATGAGTTCTCGGCGATCGAAACTCTGTATGGTATCGGCTATCGTTACAACGAGGAATAACGCCCGCCAGAACGGCGGCGCGATGCACGGCACGGCGGAGTGAACTTGGTGCGCGATACGAAAGCCACGGCAGGCGACACCGAGGTGGTGCTGGGCGAGGACTGGGTCTCGCCCCAGACCCACGTCGATGCCGAACTGCGGGAAGGGCGGCGCAAGCGGCGTGGGCTGCTTGCGATCAACCGTTCGCCACTTGCGCGCAAGATCATCACCTTCAACATCCTCGGGCTGGTGGTGCTGGTGGCCGGGGTTCTCTACCTGAACCCGTTCCGCGAGAGCCTGCTGTTTCAGCGCGAACAGAGCCTGGTGATGACAGCCGAGCTGGTGGCCGACGTTTTCGAGGTCGAGGCCGCGCGCCTGCTGATGACGCCTGGCTCCGGCTCCGATGCCGGCGCGCTCACCGCAAGGCACGTGGCTGCGATCTTGCCGATGGTGCACATCCGCGAGGGCGGCAACGTGTTTGTCTTCGGCCGCGACGGCGCGCTGCTCGGTAGCAGCGAGGGCCCGAACCGGGCCGCCGATATCGAGGTCGTCGGGCTCGAGCGCGAACGCGGCTCCACGATCATCTCCGACGGCCTCAGCCGGGTGTGGGACGCGCTCGCCGGCCTTCTCTCCGCCGCGAAACATTCAAGCCAGGTGGACGATGACACAGCGTCGCGCGCGCGCGAATTCCTCGGCGAGGCGCTCGCCGGCAAGACCCGTATCGCCTCGGCTAACGGTGCCGATGGCGAAAGCAAGTATTTCATCACCACGCCGATCTTGGTGAATGGCGAGATTGCTGGCGCCATCGCGCTGGAAAGCTCCGGCGGGCTGGTCGACAGCCTGGTGCGCGCCGAGCGCGAGCAAATCCTGCAGATGTTCCTGATCGCGATCCTCGTTTCGATCGGCCTGTCGATGGTGCTGGCCTCCACCATCGCCAATCCGCTGGCCGACCTGGCCGCCGCCGCCGAAATCGGCCGCGACAAGAACGCGCGCAGGGTCAATCCGGGCCGCGTGCGGATCCCCGACCTCACCGGGCGGCCCGACGAGATCGGCCGGCTCTCGAAGGCGCTGCGTGGTATGGTTGCCGCGCTCTACGACAGGATCGACGCCAACGAGCAATTCGCCGCCGATGTGGCGCACGAAATCAAGAACCCGCTCGCCTCCTTACGCTCCGCGATCGGCTCGCTGCGCTTCGTGAAAAAGGAAGAGCAGCGCGACAAGTTGCTGGACGTGATCGAGCACGACGTGCGCCGGCTTGACCGGCTGGTGAGCGATATCTCGAACGCCTCGCGGCTCGACAGCGAGCTGGTGAAGGAAGAGGAAGAAAGCTTCGACCTCATCAAGATGTTGCGCAATCTCACCGAATACCTTGGCAACGAGGCGCATCAGAAGGGCGTGGATTTCATCACCGACCTGCCGTCCGACCCGATCGTGATCAACGGGCTCGAAGCGCGGTTGGCGCAGGTGTTCGTCAACCTGATCTCCAACGCCACCAGCTTCTGCGATGAGGGCGACGCGATTCGGGTCTGGGCGCGCCAACGCGACAACCGCGTGCTGGTGGTGGTCGAAGACACCGGGCCGGGCATTCCCGAACAGGCGCTGACCAAGATTTTCAACCGGTTCTATAGCCAACGACCCGAGAACCAGTTTGGCAACAATTCGGGCCTCGGCCTCGCCATCTCCAAGCAGATCGTCGAAGCCCATGGTGGCGTGATCTGGGCCGAAAACATCCGACCCACCGACGCCGACATTACTTCCGAGCCGCTCGGGGCCCGCTTCGTCGTGGGCCTGCCGGTGTGATCCCTGCACCAACGCAGCCACGACCCGGCCCGAGTGTCGAAATCCGCCATGCCAGCACCGTCGAGATCGCCGGCCGCGCTGTGCTGATCCAGGGCCCCTCGGGCAGCGGCAAGTCGGGCCTCGCGCTTGATCTCATCGCGCGCGGCGCGCGGCTGATCGCCGACGACTGCACCCGCCTTGCGTTGCGCGATGGCTGGCCGTGGGCGCTGGCGCCTGAGCGGCTCGCGGGCGTGATCGAGGCGCGTGGCGTCGGGCTCCTGCGCACGCCGCACAGCCCCGGCGCTCCGCTTGCGCTGGTGGTCGACCTCGCCGAAACAGAAACCGCGCGCCTGCCCGAGCCGGTGACGGAAACCGTGCTCGGTCACGATATTCTGCGCCTGCGCAGGGTTGACGCCGCGCATTTTCCCGGTGCCATAGTCGCGGTGGCAAAAGGCGGAATCTGGCAAGATGTCTGACGGTGGCGGCAACAGGAAGGGCAAGGCGGCGGCGCGCAGCGCGCAGCATGTGGTGCTCGTGACCGGGGCCTCCGGCGCTGGCCGCAGCACGACGATCCGTGCACTTGAGGATTTCGGCTACGAGGTGATCGACAACCTGCCGATGCGGCTGATCCCCCGGGTGATGCAGGCCGGCCCGCACGATCACCCGCTGGCGCTGGGGATCGACGTGCGCACACGCGGGTTTTCCGCCGATGCCCTGGCGGAAACCATCGACGGGCTCATTGCCGACCCTGCGCTTGAGGTGGAGCTTCTGTTTCTCGAGTGCCGCAGCGACGTGTTGGCGAACCGTTTTTCCGAAACCCGTCGGCGCCACCCGCTTGCCCCCGACGATGATTCGGTGCGCGGCATTGCGCGCGAAATCGCGCTGCTTGCCCCGGTCCGCGAGCGCGCCGACGTGCTGATCGACACCTCCGATCTGACGGTGCACGAGCTCAAGGCCGAGATCCAGCGCTGGGTGGGGATCGCCGAGGGCGAGGCGCTGACAATCTCGGTGCAGAGCTTCTCCTTCAAGCGCGGTGTGCCGCGCGGGCTCGATTTGGTGTTTGACGTGCGGTTCTTGCAAAACCCGCACTGGGAGCCGGCGATGCGGCTGCTGACCGGTCTCGATTCCCAGGTCGCCGACCATGTGAAGGCCGATCCGCGCTACCCGGAATTCTACCAGCGTCTCAAGGGGCTCGTCGATTTTCTGCTGCCGGCCTACGCTCAGGAAGGCAAGGCGCATCTGTCGATCGGCTTTGGCTGCACCGGCGGGCGGCACCGCTCGGTGACGCTGGCCGAGACCCTGGCCAAGGGCCTTGCGGACGCCGGCTGGCGGGTGTCTATTCGCCACCGTGAACTCGAAGCCCCGGGTGCACAGGCAGGACCGGCGGCGACACCTGGGAGGCAGATCGGTTGATCGGCATCGTGATCGTCGCGCATGGCGGGCTGGCTGCGGAATATCTAGCGGCGCTTGAGCACGTGGTCGGTCCGGTTGCCCAGGCCCGAGCGATTGCCATAGCCGCCGACTACGACCGCGACCGTAAGGCGGTCGAGATTGCCGACGCCGCCGACGCGGTGGATACCGGCGATGGGGTGATCGTGGTGGTCGACATGTTCGGCTCCTCGCCGTCGAACCTCGCGCTGCCGGCCTGCGCCCAAGGCAACCGCAAGATCATTTACGGCGCCAACCTGCCAATGTTGGTGAAGCTGGCGAAATCCCGCGATCTGGGGGTCGATGCCGCCAGCGCAGCAGCGATGGCGGCCGGGCGCAAGTATATCGATTGCATCGACGGAAAACCGAATTAGGAGCGATACGCCATGGCCGAAACGGTGATCCGACAGTTCAAGATCATCAACGACAAGGGCCTGCACGCCCGCGCCTCGGCAAAATTCGTCGAGGTGGTCGAGGCCCATGACGCCCGTGCGCGTGTCTCCAAGGACGGGATGGATACCGATGGCGATTCGATCATGGGCCTGTTGATGCTCGGCGGTGCCTTTGGCGCGACGATCGAGGTGGAAACCTCCGGCAACGAGGCCGAGGCGCTGATGGAAGCACTCGCGGCGCTGATTGCCAACCGGTTCGGCGAAGAAAGCTGAGGCCGCGCCAATGTCAGTGTCAAGACGCGACGGCGACGGCCTGCCCAAATACGACAAGCGCAACCTCACCTATGCCAACAGCTTCGCCAGTGGCTTCCAGGCCAGTTTCATTCGTGCGGTCGAGTGGCTGACCGGCAAGGTTTCAATCATCCGCATGGTGCGCGAATTCGAGCGCCGGGGCGGGGCCGAGGGGCTCGCCTTCTGGGGCAAGGTGCTCGATGTGATGGGGATCGAGATCACCACCCCGGAGGCGCAGTTTGCCAACATCCCCAAGCAGGGCCCGGTGGTGGTGGTGGCCAACCACCCGCACGGGCTGGTCGACGGCATGGTGATGGCCGAGTTGATCGCCCGGGTGCGGCCGGATTTTCAGATCCTGACCCGCGAAGTGCTCACCGGGCTCGATCAGGGCGCATCGTCATACCTGATTCCTGTGCCGTTTCCGCATGACAAGGACGCCCAGCGCAAGGGCAAGGAGATGCGTGCCCGGGCGATGGCGAGGCTCACCGCCGGTGGGCTGATCTGCATTTTTCCCTCCGGCGTGGTGGCAACGTCGCAAACCGCTTTTGGGCCGGTCGTCGAGGCCGAGTGGAACGTGTTTACCGCGCAGATGATTCGCCGGTCGGGCGCGGCGGTGGTGCCGATCCACTTTCGTGGTCAGAACTCTCGGGCCTATCACGTGGCCAACCGGCTGTCGCCGACGCTACGGCAGGCGATGCTGCTGCACGAAGTGGTGCATGTGTGCAATCGTCCGCACGGGCCGGTGATCGGCGCGCCGCTCACGGCCGGGCAAATGGCCCTGCTTGCCTCCGATCCGCGGCGCTTCATCGCCTGGCTGCGGGAGCACACGTTGGCCCTGTAGCGGCGATCTGGCCTGGAAGAAACGCCGTGCCGGGCCGGCCTCAGCGCGTGGGCACCGGCTCGTCACCGCGATAATCATAAAAGCCCCGCCCGGTCTTGCGCCCGAGCCAGCCGGCCTCGACGTATTTCGTCAGCAGCGGGCAGGGGCGATACTTGGTGTCGGCGAGTCCGTCGTGCAGCACGTTCATGATCGCAAGGCAGGTATCGAGGCCGATGAAATCGGCCAGCTCAAGCGGCCCCATCGGGTGATTGGCCCCCAGCTTCATCGCCTCGTCTATGGATTTTACCGATCCGACGCCTTCATAGAGCGTATAGACCGCTTCGTTGATCATCGGCATCAGGATGCGGTTGACGATGAAGGCCGGGAAATCCTCTGCTGGCGCGGCGGTCTTGCCAAGGCGCTGCACCACGCCAAGGCAGGTGGCATAGGTGGGCTGATCGGTGGCAATGCCGCGAATGAGCTCAACGAGCTGCATCACCGGCACCGGGTTCATGAAGTGAAAACCCATGAACCTCTCCGGCCGGTCGGTGCGGCTGGCAAGCCGGGTGATCGAGATTGACGAGGTGTTGGAGGTAAGGATCGTTTCCGGCTTCAGATGCGGCAGGAGGGCGGCGAAGATATCCTGTTTTACCGCCTCGTTTTCGGTTGCGGCCTCGATCACCAGGTCGGTCTGGCCCAGATCGGCGAGGGTGAGCGTGGTGGTGATCCGGCCAAGCGCCGCGTCGCGGTCGGCAGTTCTGATCTTTTCGCGCGAAACCTGGCGGTCGAGGTTGCGCGTGATCGTCTCGATCGCCGTGCCAAGGGCAGCCTCGTTCACGTCATTGAGCAGCACCTCATAGCCGGCAAGCGCCATAACATGGGCAATCCCGTTGCCCATCTGGCCCGCCCCGACAACCCCGACCGTTTCGACCGTCATGCCCCGCTCCTTCATTGCTTGCCGGACCATAGGCAGGGGCATCGCCCGCGCGCAAGAGGCGGCGCGCGTGCCGGGCGAGATTGCGACAATTCGAGACTCATTCGTGCTTTAGGCATTTGGCAATGGTTTGGTGCGATTCTCGCTTCCGGGTGAAAAAAGGAGTGGGTGGATGGCCTATCATGACCTGGGCGAAGGTGCCCTTGACTATGTCCCGTGCCGGTACGGGAAATCGAAACTGTTGTTCCGCGGGCCGAAGCGGCGGCTGGATACGCTGTTTGTGGCGATGCTCGGCGGAACCGAGACCTATGGCAAGTTCGTCGCGTATCCCTATCCGGCGCTGACCGAAGAGCTGATCGGCACGCCGGTGGTCAATTTCGGACTGGTGAACGCAGGTCTTGATGTGTTTGCAAACGACGAAACAGTGATGCGCGCCACTTGCGACGCGGCGGTAACGGTGATCCAGATCACCGGCGCTCAGAACACGTCGAACCGGTTTTACGCGGTGCATCCGCGCCGAAACGACAGGTTCTTGCGGGCCTCGACCCTGCTCAAGTCGATCTACCGCGATCTCGATTTTACCGAGTTCAACTTTACCCGGCACTTGCTCACGGCGCTGCGCGCGGCGAGCGCCGACAAGTTTGCCATCGTGGAAGAGGAGCTGAAACAGGCCTGGGTGGCGCGGATGAAAACGCTCGTCGCCAGGATCGGCTCGCGGGTGGTGCTGTTGTGGCTGTCGGACCACGACCCCGAGCACGCCTCTACATGCACCGAAAATGGCTCTGATCCGCTCTTTGTCGACCGGGAAATGCTGCAGCAGGTCGCGCCTTATGTGTCTGGGCTGGTCGAGGTGGTGGTGAGCCCGGAAGATGTGGCCGATGGTTTTCAGGGGTTGGTTTACAGCGACCTCGAAGAACCGGCGGCGCGCGGGCTTCTCGGGCTCACCGCGCACGACAAGGCGGCGCGCGCGCTGCACCCGGTAATCGACGCGCTGCTCTGATCTAGGCGGCAAAAGAAAAGGCCCGCCGGGTTGGCGGGCCTTTTTGCGAAGTTCGAGGGGAGTCAGAGCTTGGATGTCAGCGCCGGCACCGCCTCGAACAGATCGGCCACCAGGCCATAATCGGCAACCTGGAAGATTGGCGCTTCCTCGTCCTTGTTGATCGCCACGATCACCTTGGAATCCTTCATCCCGGCGAGGTGCTGGATCGCGCCTGAAATGCCCACGGCGATGTAAAGATCGGGGGCGACGACCTTGCCGGTCTGGCCCACCTGCCAATCGTTCGGAGCAAAGCCCGAATCGACCGCCGCGCGCGACGCCCCGACGGCGGCACCGAGCTTGTCGGCCAGCGCCTCGATCAGCGCGAAGTTCTCCTGCGAGCCCACGCCCCGGCCACCAGACACGACGACCTTGGCCGAGGTCAGCTCTGGCCGGTCGTTGGTGTCGACCTTGTCTTCGACCCATGCCGAAAGCCCCGTGGCGCCGACGCTGGCCACCGCTTCTACGGGTGCCGCGCCACCGGCGCCAGCCGCCTCGAAGGTGGAGGTGCGCACCGAGATCACCTTGGTCGCATCGGCGGATTTCACCGTCTGGATGGCGTTGCCGGCGTAGATCGGGCGCTCGAACGTGTCGGCGCTGACCACGACGGAGATATCCGAAATCACCATCACGTCGAGCAGGGCGGCAACGCGCGGCAGGATGTTTTTTGCGTCCGACGTGGCCGGGGCAACGATGTGGCTGTAATCCCCCGCGAGCGAAACGATCAGATCAGCCACAGGCTCGGCAAGCATCTTGGCATAAGCCGGATCGGCGGCCACCAGCACCCGTGCAACGCCCTCGAGCGTAGCGGCAGCGTCGGCGGCGGCAGCCGGGCCGCAGACCAGCACCGTTACCTCGCCGATGGCCTTCGCCGCTGTCAGCGCCTTGGCGGTCGCGTCAAGGTGAAGCGCGCCACCGGCGACTTCGGCAAGAAGAAGAACGGCCATCAGATCACCCCCTCGTCTTTGAGTTTTGTCACAAGTTCGTCGACCGAGCCGACGATTTCGCCCGCCTCGCGCACCGGCGGCTCGGTGGTTTTGACCACCGCAAGGCGCGGCGACACGTCGACGCCGTAATCGGCGGCGGTCTTTTCGTCGATCGGCTTTTTCTTGGCTTTCATGATGTTGGGCAGGCTGGCGTAGCGCGGCTCGTTGAGGCGCAGATCTACCGTCACCACCGCCGGCAGGCCAACCTTGATGATTTGCAGCCCGCCATCGACCTCGCGCGTCACCGTCGCGGCATCGCCCGCAACCTCAAGCTCGCTGGCGAAGGTGGCCTGGCCCCAGCCCAGCAGCGCGGCGAGCATCTGGCCGGTGGCGTTCATGTCGTTGTCGATCGCCTGCTTGCCCATGAGCACAACGCCGGGCTGTTCGTCTTCCACCACCTTGGCGAGGATCTTCGCCACCGCCAGCGGCTCGATATCGGTGGTCACCTCATCGGTAGCCACCACGAGAATGCCCCGGTCTGCCCCCATGGCGAGGCCGTTGCGGATTGTCTCCTGCGCCTGCTTCACGCCGACTGACACCAGCACCACCTCATCGGCCACGCCGGCCTCCTTGAGGCGGATCGCCTGTTCGACGGCAATCTCGTCGAACGGGTTCATCGACATTTTCACATTGGCAAGATCGACCCCGGAACCATCCGCCTTCACGCGGACTTTCACGTTGTAGTCGATCACGCGCTTCACAGGCACAAGCACCTTCATGGCGGCGTCTCTCCCTTGGATAGCCCGGATGGGCGGTTCTGTTATGATGGTTTAGCGGCTGAAACGGCCTGCGAACAATGCCAAAGCGACATATAATTGCGCTGCGACGCCGCGTTTTTCAGCCGCATTTGCAGCGTTAGCGTTAGCGGTTTGCCCCCGGCACCCAGAGCACGTCGGCGCTGCCGTTGGCGTTGGCCACCCGGGCGGCGACGAAGGCCCAGTCCGACAGCCGGTTGAGATACTTGATCGCCTCCGGGTTCACCGGCTCCAGCGCGGATAACTCCACCGCCATGCGCTCGGCCCGGCGTGAAACGGTGCGCACAAGGTGCAGGTGCGCCGAAAGCGGCGAGCCGCCGGGCAGGATGAAGCTGCGCAGCGGCTCAAGGCCGGCGTTCATCGCGTCAATCTCGCGCTCCAGCCGCTCGACCTGCTGGGCGACGATGCGCAGCGGCGGATATTCTGCCTCGCCGTCGCGCTCGAGATCGGGCTTGGAAAGATCGGCGCCGAGATCGAACAGATCGTTCTGGATCATCGCAAGCTGGGCATCCATCTCGCCCCCCGCGTGCAGCCGGGCCAGGCCTACGGTGGCGTTGGTCTCGTCGACCGTGCCATAGGCGGAAACCCGGGTGGAGTGCTTGGCGACGCGGGTGCCGTCAGACAGCGCGGTTTCGCCGGCGTCGCCGGTGCGGGTGTAAATCTTGTTGAGCACAACCATGTCAGCCTCCTCGGCGCAGATAGACAAACAGCAAGATGAGCGCGACGGCGACAGCTTGGGCATAGATGCGCCAGCGCATGATGCGGTTGGCGTGCTTGCGGTTGAAGTCGCCACCCCGGGCGAAGCCACCAATGCCAGTGAACAGGATCACCGCTACCGTGGCCACGGCGACGATGACGAGGATGAAGAGCGGGTCTTTTCCCATGACAATCCCTTTCGCGCGTTTTGCCTTGGATAACGGGTTTGGCGGGCCTTGGCGAGAGGGCGAGGTTGCCCACGGGGCCGCCGCGCGTCAACTCCGCGCGATGAAGCGGTCGAGCATCCGGGTGGAAAGCAGCCGCTTGGCCAGGGCCGAAACCTTGGTGGGCAGCGTCACCCGGTAACGCGGCCGGGGATTGCGGGTGGTGAGCGCGCGGGCGAGCACCGCCGTCACCGCCTCCGGGCCGAGCTGGAACGGGTCGGTCTTGCCGCTGTCGTCATAGAGCCGGGGCAGCACGCTGGCCTCGTAGGCGGCGCGGAGGGGCGAGGCGCGCCAATCAACCCAGCGCTCGAAATGCGGCTGCGATTTGGCCCGGATCATCGAGGTGATCGGGCCGGGCTCGATCAGGATGGTGTGAATACCCGCATCGGCCATCTCGATGCGCAGCACGTCGGCGTAGCCTTCGAGGGCAAACTTGGTGGCGACGTAGGCGGCGCGCCAGCGCAGGTGGGCAAATCCCAGCACCGACGAGTTGAGCACCACGCGGCCATGGCCTTGTGCGCGCAGGATCGGCAGGGTTTGCCGCACCAGCTCGTGCACCCCGAAAAAGTTGGTCTCGAAGATTTCGCGCAAGGCGTCGGTGGGCAGGTCTTCGGCAGCGCCCGGCAGGCCAAAGGCGCCGTTGGCGAAGATCGCATCAAGCGTGCCGCCGGTGCGCCGGGTGGCCTCGGCGAGCGCGGCGCGGATGCTGGCCGGGTCGGTGTGGTCGAGCACAAAGCTCTCAAGACCCTCCGCTTCCAGCCGGGCGCAATCGCCGGCGCTGCGGCAGGTGGCAAACACCCGCCAGCCCCGCCGCGCCATCCCGTGCGCCGCGTCGTAGCCGATGCCCGACGAACAGCCGGTGATGAGCAGCGAGGGCGAGGTCATAGCGGATCGGGCGAGAGAAAATCGCCCGACATGTAGCCGATTTCGCCGCTATCAAGCCGGATCTGGCGCCAGCCTTCGCCAGCATCGCCGAGGTCGACCACCGCCGTGCCGCGCGTGAGCGAGGTGATTGCCGCGAAGGTGGTGGAAGGGCCAGAGCGGACGTTAACCGTGCGGCCGGCGACGTAGAGCACCACGTCGGGCTCGGACTCGGGCAGGGGCTCGGGCTCAGGCGTCGGTTCGGGCGTCGGCGCAACGGGGTCCGCGACGGGCTGCGCTACAGCCGCGGGCTCGGGTGGCGTGATCGGTTCCGGCTTCGGGACGGCGGCACCAGGCTCCGGCGTTTCGGCCACCTCGGGCGCGGGTGTTTGGGCCAGTTCCGGCGGCGCGGGC
>MNZL01000068.1:24825-30867 GCA_001873585.1 Rhodobacterales bacterium CG2_30_65_12
CAGCCGATCCTCGGGCAGACCATCGTCGCGCCCGAAGTAATACATCATCAGCCAGATCAGTGCGGCGGTGATCAAGACAAGCCGGATAATACCCATGGTTCTCCCTTACCGCTCGCGAGCCAATCGCGCCAGAGGCCGCCGCGCACGGGGAAAGTCCCGGCAGACCTCCCCGACCGGTGCGCCGCCGCTTGCCGGGGGCAAGGCGTGCGGGTAGACAGACCCACATGAACGATCTGATAGACGATCCCGACAAGCCGCCCTTCGAAGTGGCAGAACCGCTGCGCCGCGCCATTGGCGAGCGGTATCTTACCTATGCGCTGTCGACGATCATGCACCGCGCGCTGCCAGATGCCCGCGACGGGCTCAAGCCGGTGCACCGGCGCATCCTCTATGCGATGCACCGCCTCAAGCTCGTCTCCAACGGCAAGTTTCTGAAGTCCGCCAAGATTTCCGGCGACACGATGGGTGATTTTCACCCCCACGGCGATGCCGCGATCTATGACGCGATGGCGCGGCTGGCGCAGGATTTCAACGTCCGCTACCCGCTGGTTGACGGCCAGGGCAACTTTGGCAATATCGACGGTGATAATCCCGCCGCCAGCCGCTACACCGAGGCGCGGATGACCTTCGTTGCCGAGGCGATGCTGGACGGGCTCGACGAGAATGCCGTCGATTTTCGGCCCAACTACGATGGCCGCCTCGAAGAGCCGGTGGTGCTGCCCGCCACCTTCCCGCACCTGCTGGCCAATGGCGCCGCCGGCATTGCCGTGGGCATGGCCACCAACATCCCGCCGCACAACATCGCCGAGCTGGTCGATGCCTGCCTGCACCTGATCAAGACCCCCGACGCGCGCGACGACACGCTGCTCAATTTCATGCCCGGCCCCGATTTTCCCACCGGCGGCGTGATCGTCGAGCCGCGTGAAAACATTGCCCAGGCCTATCGCACCGGGCGCGGCAGCTTCCGGCTGCGCGCGCGCTGGACGGTGGAGCCGCTGGAGCGCGGGCAATGGCAGGTGGTCGTTACCGAAATTCCCTACCAGGTGCCGAAATCCAAGCTGATCGAGCGGATTGCGGAACTGATCGAAAGCAAGAAAGTGCCGATCCTCGCCGACGTGCGCGACGAAAGCACCGACGATATCCGCCTCGTGCTTGAACCGCGCTCGAAGAACATCGACCCCGAGCTGCTGATGGGTATGATGTTTCGCAATTCCGACCTCGAAGTGCGCTTCAGCCTCAACATGAACGTGCTGATCGACGGGGTGACGCCAAAGGTCTCGACGCTCAAGGAAGTGCTGCGCGCCTTCCTCGATTTCCGCCGCGAGGTGCTCATTCGCCGCTCCGAGCACCGGGTCGAAAAGATCGACCACCGGCTCGAAGTGCTCGAAGGCTTCATCGTCGCCTTTCTCAACCTCGACCGGGTGATCGACATCATCCGTTATGACGACGAACCGAAGGCGGCGCTGATGCGCGAGGATTGGTCGAAATCCCATCTGCGCGCGACCAACGAAAAGGATTATGTGAGCCCCGGCCCCGGCGATGGCGAGCTGAGCGAGGTGCAGGCCGAGGCGATCCTCAACATGCGCCTGCGCTCCTTGCGCCGGCTCGAAGAGATCGAGCTGATGCGCGAGCGCGATGCGCTGATGGAAGAGCGCGCCGGGCTCGAAGACCTGCTGGAGAGCGAGGGCCTGCAGTGGGCGCGGATTGGCGAGCAGCTCAAAGAGGCCAAGAAGAAATTCGGCAAGGATTATGTGCAAGGCGCGCGCCGAACAACGTTTGCCGAGGCCGGCGAGGTGGAAGACGTGCCGCTCGAAGCGATGATCGAGCGCGAGCCTGTCACCGTGGTGTGCAGCCAGATGGGCTGGATCCGGGCGATGTCGGGCCATGTCGACCTGAGCCGCGATTTCAAGTTCAAGGATGGCGATGGCCCGCGCTTTGCCTTCCACGCCGAAACCACCGACAAGATCGTGCTGTTTGCCGAAAATGGCCGGTTCTACACGCTCGCGGCGGTGGGCCTGCCGGGCGGACGTGGTATGGGCGAGCCGCTGCGATTGATGGTCGATCTGCCGAACGAGGCGGGCATCGTGACGATGTTTGTGCACAAACCGGGCGAAAAGCTCATCATCGCCAGCACCGAGGGCAATGGCTTCGTGGTCACCTCCGACGAGGTGCTGGCCCAGACCCGCGCCGGCAAGCAGGTGCTCAACGTCGGCAAGGGTGGCGTGGCCAAGGTTTGCAAGGCGGTGGCGGGCGATCATGTGGCTGTGGTGAGCGAAAACCGCAGGCTTCTTGTGTTCCCGCTCACGGACCTGCCCGAAATGACCCGCGGCAAAGGTGTGCGTTTGCAGAAATACAACGCCGCGCGTGGCAAACAAGGTGTGCTGGAGCTTGATGGCGGGCTGTCCGACATCACCACCTTCGCGCTCGAAAAGGGCCTCTCCTGGGCGGCGGCGGGGGATCGCACCCGCACCGAAGTGGACATGAGCCCCTGGATCGGCAAACGTGCCTCCGTGGGCAAGCTGCCGCCGCACGGCTTCCCGCGCGACAACAGGTTTACCGAGTAGGGCAGGGCGCCGTGGCGTTTCGTGATCTCAGCACCGAATACGCCGGCCGGGGTGCTGCGATGTTTCGCCTCGCGCTGAAAACCGGCGCGCTCACCGTCTTCACGCTCGGGTTCTACCGGTTCTGGATGAAAACCCGGATGCGGCGCTACTATTGGTCGGCGATCCGCCCCGGTGGTCATCCGCTGGAATTCACCGGAAAAGCCACCGAAATGCTTATCGGTTTTCTGACGGCAGTGGTGTTTTTGTCGTTTTACATCGGCCTCGTGAACCTGGTGCTGATGTTCTTTTCCTTCAGCCTGTTCAAGAGCGAGGCCCCGGCCTACGCGGTCTCGTTTCTTGGCCTCGTGCCGATATTCTTCTTCGCCCATTACCGCGCCCGGCGCTACATCCTTGCCCGCACCCGCTGGCGCGGTATCCGCTTCGGGCTGGAGCCGGGGGTGAAAGGCTATGTCTGGCGCGCGAGCCTGTGGTGGCTCGTGACCCTGCTGACAGCTGGGATTCTCTGGCCGGTGAAAACCTATGAGCTGGAGAAATACCGCACCGACCGCACGTTCTACGGCGATCAGCGGTTTGAGCAGACCGGCGGGCGCTGGAGCCTTATGGCGGCGATGAAGCACGTCTGGCTCGGGGTCGCGCTGATCGCCGCTGGCGTCGGCATGGCGACAGCAGGCGACGAACCGATCTGGCTCATCGCGGCGGCGATGGGCGGGGTCTGGGCAGCGCTGGGCCTTGCCTACTGGAAGGCCGAGAGCTTCCGCCGCCTGTCCGCAGGCAAGAAGCTCGGCGAAGCCGGGTTGCGCGCGCGGCCCCGCGCGGGCCGGATCGTCGGCATCTACCTCATCGGTGCGCTGGCGATCTCGGCCATTCTCACCGCGCTGGTGGCCGGCCTGCTCGTCCTGATCGGCCTGCTCTTTGCGCTGCTCGACCCGGAGGTGATCAGCCGGGGCTTTGACGATTTTGCCTCGCTCGCCGCGCTGCCGGCCTGGGCGGCCACGGCGCTGGGGCTGGTGGCCTATTTCGCGGTGTTCCTGTTCTGGGGCGTGCTGCGCGAGGTGTTCATCACCATGCCGATGGCGCGCCACTTCGCCGAGAGCCTTGAGATCGTGAACCCCGATGCGCTGCTGGCGATTCGCCAGCGCCCGCGCGACGAGTTCGCCGAGGCCGAGGGCTTTGCCGATGCCCTGCCGCTGGGGGACGGGATATGACCGTGGCCACGGCCCTTGCCGCCTTCGCCGATTTCCTTGGAGGCGAACGGGCGGTGGTCGAGCGCGTCGAAATCGTGCTCGCGCCCGACCGGCTCACCATCCACCGCCCCGATGGGAAAAGCCTCCACTGGCTTGCCGCCGATCTGCGCGAATTGCCCGACCAGGCCGACCGGACCGCGCTGGTGCTCACCCACCCCGGCGATCCGCTTGCCCGCTTGATGGTCGCCGACAAGGAGATCGTCGCCCGCCTGCGCGCCAACGCGCCGGCGTTGCACCGCCGCCCACCCTTGGAAAACAAGCGCCGCATCCTCGGCTGGGGGTTGGGCGCGCTGGCCTCGGTGGCGCTGATCATCTTCGTGCTGGTGCCGGTGATGGCCAACCAGCTTGCCGCCTACCTGCCGCCTTCTGGCGAAAAGGCGCTTGGCGATGCCACCTATGAACGTATCCGTGCGGCGCTGGGCGATAACATGCTGCCGGTCGAGGTGTGCGAGGCACCGGAAGGGCGCGCGGCGCTCGCGGCGATGGCGGCGCGGCTGAACGCCGGGCCGGATCTGCCCTATGCCGTCGACATCGCCGTGCTCGATCACGATCTCGTCAATGCCTTCGCCATGCCGGGTGGGCGGGTCGTGATCTTTCGCGGCCTCCTGGAAGAAGCGGCAAACCCCGACGAGGTGGCTGCGGTGCTGGCGCACGAGCTTGGCCATGTGGCAAACCGAGATCCGACCCGCGATGCGCTGCGGCTGGCCGGGTCGGTTGGGGTGCTCGGCCTCATCTTTGGTGATTTCGCCGGTGGCACCGTGGTGCTGATGCTCGCCAACCAGCTCATCAATGCGCAATACAGCCAGTCCGCCGAGGCCGGGGCCGACGATTACGCCCATGCGCGGCTGACTGAAGCCGGGCTGCCGCCGGCGGCGCTTGGCACGTTTTTCGAGCGGCTGCGCGATGAATACGGCGATGCCGAGGGGCTGGCCGCGCATTTCTCGACTCATCCGCAAATGACCGCCCGGATCGAGGCGGCGCGCGCGGCGCAAGAGGCCGCCGAACGCGCCGGGCGCACCGGCACGCCGGCGCTCGATGCGGGCCAGTGGCGCGCCCTTCGGGCGATCTGCGGGGCGGTGGTAGACGCCCCCGTTGCTGGCAAGGCGCTCGGCGGGAAAAAGGCCGGCGGCTGAGCCGGGCGCCTGGCCGTTTGCAAGGGCTGGCGCAAGTCTGTATCCATGAGCGTTGAATCCGCCCCGGCTTAAGGAGCCCGTAGCCATGCCCCCCCTCGCCCGTCTCGCCCGCGTTCCAACCGCCCTCGGCCTTGCCGCCGTCCTGCTCGCGGCCTGCGCCGTGACCGATCTCGACGAAACCCCGCCGCCGATGGGCCGCTTCCTGCTCGGCCACAACATTGTCGTGGTAGCGAAGGATATCGAGGCGGCGCCGCTGTCGCGCACGTTAACTGACGAGGCTTGGGTGGGCACCGTGCGCAAGGCGGTGAACGATCGGTTCAGCCGCTACGACGGCGACCAGTATTTTCACATCTCCACCGCGATCCTCGGCTACATGCTCGCGCCTGCGGGGGTGCCCATCGTTGCCGCGCCAAAATCCATTCTGATGGCCGATGTCTACGTCTACCGCGATTCCGATGGCGGCAAGCCGATCAACGAAGAGCCCAAGCGCTTTACCGTCTTCGAGGAGGGGGGCGACGTGATCGTCGGCTCGGGCCTGACCCGCACCGCCGAGCAGCAGGCCGAAAGCCTTGCGCGCAACCTCGCCAAGGCGATCCACGACTGGATGCTGGAAAATCCCGACTGGTTCGGCGACGCGTCCTTGATGGATCCCGCCACCACCTCGCCGGGCCGTGCGGTTCAGCCGCTCGCCGATGCGCCGGGCGCGGGCTGAGGGGCGCAACATCCGCTTGATTTTCCGCGCCCGAACACGTAACGAGCGCGCGGACACGAACCGGGTTCGCGTGGAACCCCCCAAATGACGAGGCTTTTGGCTCATGGGCAAGGAAAAGTTTGCGCGCAACAAACCGCACGTCAACATTGGCACGATCGGCCACGTTGACCACGGCAAGACGACGCTGACGGCGGCGATCACGAAGTATTTCGGCGATTTCAAGGCGTACGACCAGATTGACGCGGCGCCGGAAGAGAAGGCGCGGGGGATCACGATCTCGACGGCGCACGTGGAATACGAGACCGAAGCGCGCCACTATGCCCACGTCGATTGCCCCGGCCACGCCGACTATGTGAAGAACATGATCACCGGTGCGGCGCAGATGGACG
>MNZL01000107.1 GCA_001873585.1 Rhodobacterales bacterium CG2_30_65_12
TCGCGGCAGCGGTCGAAATCGCCATGTGCTTTGGTCGGCGCCTCGCCGTATTCCTCCGGGTGCACATTCGGCCGCCCGCCGGTGAGCAGAAAGCCGTCGCAGGCCTCAAGCAAGTCTTCAACGCTTACATAATGTGGATTGGCGGGGATCAGCAGCGGCAGGGCGCCGGCCACTTCGGCCACGGCGACGGTGTTCATCGTGCCGGTGGCATGAGCAGGGTAATCGCCGCCCAGCAGGGCGGTGTTGCCGATGATGCCGATCACGGGCCGCTTTTTGGTCACGTTGCACTCCTTCGCAGGCATTGGAATGAGAGTAACTGCGCTTTTCGCAAAGGAAAAGAGCTTCATCGAAGTTCAGCGCCCCGCTTGCTCCGCGCGGCGCGACGGCAGGCGTCGGAGCAATATTCAACCATCTGCCCGTCGCGCACCCATTTGCGCCGGCAAGCCGTTGCAGCCACGGGCGCGCGCGCTTAGCTTGGCGCGCAAACAGCCCCGGAAAGGACGCGCGATGAAAGACGCCAGCCCGCACACCATCCAGCTCGCCGATTACGCCCCGCCCGCGTATCTGGTCGACGATGTGCACCTCACCTTCCGCCTCGCACCTTCCGCCACACGGGTGATCGCGCGGGTCCGGTTCCGGCCCAACCCGGCCGCCAGGGCCCAGGATTTTTTCCTCCACGGCGAAGCGCTCAAGCTGATCTGGGCCACGGTGGATGGCCAGATCGTGCACCCCGAGCTCAGCGCCGATGGCCTGCGCGCAGAGGTGCCCGATGCGCCCTTCACCTGGGAGGCGGAGGTGGAAATCGACCCCGCCGCGAACACCCGGCTCGAAGGGCTTTACCTCTCGAACGGGATGTATTGCACCCAGTGCGAGGCCGAAGGGTTCCGGCGCATCACCTACTACCCCGACCGGCCCGACGTGATGGCCCCCTTCACCGTGCGGATCGAGGGCGAAGAACCGGTGCTGCTGTCCAACGGAAACCCCACCGCCGACGGCCCCGGCTGGGCAGAGTGGACCGACCCATGGCCCAAGCCCGCCTATCTTTTCGCCCTCGTTGCCGGCGATCTGGTGGCGCGCGATGACAGCTTCACCACGCAATCGGGGCGCGAGGTGGCGCTGAAGCTCTGGGTGCGCCCAGGCGATGAACACAAAACCGAATGGCCGATGCAAAGCCTTAAAGCCGCAATGCGCTGGGATGAAGACGTGTATGGCCGCGAATACGACCTCGACATCTTCCAGATCGTCGCCGTCAGCGATTTCAACATGGGCGCGATGGAGAACAAGGGCTTGAATATTTTCAACACGTCCGCCGTTCTGGCAAGCGCTGAAACCTCTACAGATGCAAATTTCGAACGTATCGAGGGGATCGTCGCGCATGAGTATTTCCACAACTGGACCGGCAACCGGATCACCTGCCGCGACTGGTTCCAGCTTTCGCTCAAAGAAGGGCTGACGGTGTTCCGCGACCAGTCCTTTTCCGCCGACATGCGCTCGGCCGCGGTGCAGCGGATCGAAGACGTGATGGCGCTGCGCGGGCGGCAGTTCCGCGAAGACAACGGCCCGCTTGCTCACCAGGTCCAGCCCGACAGCTTTGTCGAGATCAACAATTTCTACACCGCGACGATCTATGAGAAGGGCGCGGAGGTGATCCGGATGCTCGCCACCTTGGTGGGGCCGGAGGCCTACGCCAGCGCGCTCGATCTCTACTTCGAGCGGCACGATGGCGAGGCGGCCACCATCGACGACTGGCTCAAGGTGTTTGAGGATGCAACCGGGCGCGATCTCACCCAGTTCAAGCTCTGGTACAAGCAGGCCGGCACGCCGCGCCTCGCGGTCGAGGAGGCGTGGGACGATGGCACCTATACGCTCACCTTCACCCAAACCACCCCACCAACGCCGGGGCAGGCGGAGAAAAAGCCGCTTGTCATTCCGATCGCCGTGGGCCTGATCGGCCCGAATGGCGACGAGGTGGTGCCGACCCAGGTGCTGGAGATGACAAACGCCAAACAGAGCTTCAGCTTCGACGGGCTGGGCGCGCGCCCGGTGCCGTCAATCCTGCGCGGCTTTTCCGCCCCGGTGATCCTCACCCGGCACAGCACACCTGACGAGCGTGCCTTCCTGCTCGCCCATGACAGCGATCTGTGGGGCCGCTGGGAGGCCGGCCGGATGCTCGCCAAGGAGGTGCTGACAGCGATGGTCGCGGGCGAAGAACCGCCGCTTGAGGCCTACCTCGGCGCGCTCGCCACGATGTTGCGCGACGGGTCGCTGGAGCCAGCTTTCCGGGCGCTTACGCTGCACCTGCCGGGCGAAGACGACGTTGCGCAAACGCTGTTCGATGCCGGCCTCACCCCCGACCCCGCGCGCATCCACGACGCCCGCGAAACCCTCACCCAGGAGATTGCCGAGGCGCTGCAAGACAGCCTGCCCCGGCTCTCGGCCGAGATGGTGGTGACGGAGCCTTTCGCCGCCAACGCCGAGCAGGCCGGCAAGCGGGCGCTGGGGCTGGAATTGCTCAAGCTCACCACCCGGCTTGACGGCGGCGCGGCGGCGGCAAAGGTTTTTGCCCGTGCCGACAACATGACGCTCAGCCTCGGCGCGCTCGGTTGCCTGCTCGACGCCGAGGCGGGCGATGCGGCGCTGGCCGATTTTGCCGCGCGCTGGCAAGGCGACGCCTTGGTGATGGACAAGTGGTTTACCATGCAGGTGGCCCATGCCGCGCCCGAAAAGGCGGCGGCGGTGGCCGAGGCGCTCACCACGCACCCCGCCTTCACGATGAAAAACCCCAACCGCTTCCGCGCGGTTTTCGGCGCGCTGGCGATGCACCCGGCCGGCTTTCACCACGCCTCGGGGGCGGCCTATGCGCTACTGGCCGACTGGATCATCAAGCTCGATCCAATGAACCCGCAGATCGCCGCGCGGATGTCTGGCGCGTTCGAGACGCTTCGCCGCTACGATGCCGACCGGCAGGGGATGATGCGCGAGGCGCTGGAACGGATCGCCGCCACCGACGGGCTCAGCCGGGATACAGCGGAGATGGTCGGGCGTATTCTCACGGCCTGATTCGCGCGCTCAAAGCCGTGGTGCGGGGAAACGGAGGGGGGATTCCGCCCTGCCCTTTCAGCCCGCGCAATAGGGCTGGGCGCGGGTCCAGTTCATCATGTCGGCTCGCTTGGTGGCACTGTGGAACGGCCCCCAGTCGGCGGCCACGCCGCGCATCCCGGCGCTCACCACGCCATCGCGCGGCACCGTCACATCCATGATCCGCACCGCACACGAGAGGTTCAGCTCGCCGTCCTTCAGCGCCTCGCCTGAACGCGCTTCACAGCCATACTGGCGCGCGGTGGCAGGCGCGATCTGCACCAGCCCGAACCACTTGCCACCGCCACCCACGGCAGAGGGGTTCCAGGTGCTCTCGTGTTTGGCGAGGGTGGAGAGAAGCCCGGCCCAGAACGCCTTGCGGCCCTCGGCGTCGGCTGTCTTGTAGGCCGGGCACCAGGTCTCGATATCGGCCGGCGTGGTGTTCACGAGGTTGGTGCCGTGGGCTTCGAGCGCGAAAGCAGTGCGTGCGGTCCAGGCATCGGCCTCGGGGCGAAAATCCCAGCGCATGCTTGGTGCCGTCGCAGGCGCGTTCTTGGTGGAAAACAGCGTGTCGAATTTGAAATCGTCGCTCGCGCAGCCCGACAGAACACCTGCCGCCGCAGCGGCCAACAGGCCGGTTTTGATTGTCATGTCCCCATCCCAGGCAGTGTCGTATAACACGGAAAACCGCGATTCCGGGCTAACAGGCAAGGATTTTGATCAAACCGGCCGCCTTCGGCGAGGATTTGCCGAAGCGCGCGCCACTTGCTCCCACCCCCGCCCTCCACTAAAACCACTCCAGATCAGACGGAGTGAGGCCATGCTCGACCATCTCGCATTCGAAAACCCGAAGCCGACCCGTATCAGCGGGGCGAAGGAGGATTGGGAACTGGTGATCGGCATGGAGGTGCACGCGCAGGTATCTTCCAATGCCAAGCTGTTTTCCGGCGCCTCGACAAAGTTCGGCGCCGAGCCCAATTCCAACGTCGCCTTCGTCGACGCGGCAATGCCGGGGATGCTGCCGGTGATCAACGACTATTGCGTCGAGCAAGCGGTGCGCACCGGGCTGGGGCTCAAGGCGAGGATCAACCTTGTCTCGGCCTTTGATCGCAAGAACTATTTCTACCCCGATCTGCCGCAGGGCTACCAGATTTCGCAGCTCTACCACCCGATCGTTGGCGAGGGCGAGGTGATCGTGGATCTGCGCCCCGGCGTGGCGCGGCGGGTGCGGATCGAGCGCATCCATCTCGAACAGGACGCGGGCAAATCAGTGCACGACATGGACCCGAACATGTCGTTCGTGGATCTCAACCGCACCGGCGTTGCGCTGATGGAGATCGTTTCGCGCCCCGATATCCGTGGGCCGGAAGAGGCGGCGGCCTATATGCTGAAGCTGCGCCAGATCTTGCGCTACCTCGGCACTTGTGACGGCAACATGCAGAACGGCAACATGCGGGCGGATGTAAACGTGAGCGTCTGCCGCCCTGGCGATTATGAACGCTACCAGGAAACCCAGGATTTCGCCCACCTCGGCACCCGCTGCGAGATCAAGAACATGAACTCGATGCGCTTCATCCAGGCCGCGATCGACGTCGAGGCGCGGCGCCAGATCGCGCTGCTCGAAGACGGCGGCACGGTGGCGCAGGAAACCAGGCTCTACGACCCCGACAAGAATGAGACCCGCTCGATGCGCTCGAAGGAAGAGGCCCACGATTACCGCTACTTTCCCTGCCCCGACCTGCTGCCGCTGGAGATCGAGCAAGCCTGGGTGGACGAGATCAAAGCTGGCCTGCCGGAGCTGCCCGACGAAAAAAAGGCGCGCTTCGTGAAAGATTTCAGCCTGTCAGACTACGACGCGGGCGTACTCACCGCCGACGTCGAGTCCGCGCATTACTTTGAGGCCGTCGCTGAGGGCCACGATGGCAAACTCGCCGCAAACTGGGTGATCAACGAGCTCTTTGGCCGGCTCAAGAAGGATGACCGCGACATAACTGCGAGCCCGGTGAGCCCGGCCCAGCTCGGCGGCGTGATTGCCCTGATCGAAAGCGGCGAGATCTCCGGCAAGATCGCCAAGGATCTGTTCGAGATCGTTTACTGCGAAGGCGGCGAGCCGGCCGAGATCGTCGCGGCGCGCGGCATGCGCCAGGTGACCGACACCGGCGCGATCGAGGCGGCGGTGGACGCCGTGATTGCCGAAAATCCGGCGCAGGTTGAAAAGGCCAAGGCCAATCCCAGGCTCTCCGGCTGGTTTGTCGGCCAGGTGATGAAGGCCACCGGCGGCAAGGCCAACCCGCAGGCGGTTGACGCGCTGGTAAAGGAGAAGCTGGGGCTCTGACCTCAGATGTGGTAAAAGTGAAAGGCCGCCCGCCAATTGCGGCCTTTTGCGCGATAATTTAGTTCGAAAAGTGAAAGCGCCCTCTTTCATCTTTCCACAAATATCCTCCGGGGTGCGGGGGGCAACACCCCCCGCCGCGCTGCGCTCCACGCCGCGCCACACCCGCAGGCGGTGCACGCAAGGAGCCTTTGCATGACCAGCCCAGATATCTCGCCCGTGATGGATATTCCGCCCGAGTGGATCGACTACAACGGCCACATGAACATGGCGTTCTACGCGATGCTGTTTGACCGCGCGTCAGGCATCTTTGCCAAAGAGATCGGGCTCGGGCCGGGCTACGCGCAAGCGCGCGGGCACACCACCTACACCGCCGAGATCCACATCCGCTATCTGCGCGAGCTGCATCTGGGGCAAAAGGTGCGGGTCCACTCCTGGCTCATCGACCATGACGCGAAGCGCCTTCACACCTGGCAGGAAATCCACCACCCCGATGGCTGGATCGCCGCGACGGCGGAAACGCTGACCCTGCACATCGACATGACAGGGCCGCGCGTGGCCCCCTTTCCCGCCGATATCGCCGCCCGGCTGGATGCGTTCGCCGCCGCCCACGGCTTGCCCGAGCGGCCCGATGGCGCGGGCCGGCCGATCGGCAGCCCCCACACCGGGGCAGATATGGGGCCTGACAAACGACCGGCCGCAACAGATTGATCGAGCGGG
>MNZL01000065.1 GCA_001873585.1 Rhodobacterales bacterium CG2_30_65_12
CGGCAGCGTTTGGCATCGCCGTGGCAGCGACAAAATGCTCCTGAAAGCGCGGTTCGATCGCGGTTTCGATCTTCTCGATCTTGCGCACCAGCGCTTCGATCTCGGCCCGCGCGCCGATGTTCAATAGCGCGATCCGCGCGCCGGTGCCGGCGGCATTTCCGGCCGAGACAACCTTTTCAAGCGGCACGTCGGGGATCATCCCGAGCACCATCGCATGCTTGGGGCTGATGTGCGCGCCAAAGGCACCGGCCAGCACCACCCGGTCGGGCGCATCCACCCCGCGCTTGTCCATCAACAGCCGCGCGCCGGCATAGAGCGCGGCCTTGGCCATCTGGATCTCGCGGATATCGTTATTGGTCACGGTGATGCGCGGGGTGGTCTCGTCGCCCGCCCAGAGCACATAAGCCTGGGTCCGGCCATCGTTCACGCAATTGGGCGAGCCGGTTTCTTCAGCGGTGCCGATCAGGCCCTTGGCGTCGACGATGCCGGCCATGCGCATCTCGGCCACCGCCTCGATGATCCCAGAGCCACAGATGCCGGTAAGGCCGATGCCGGAAATACCGTCGCCAAAGCCCGGATCGTCCGACCAGAGATCGCAGCCGATCACCTGGAAGCGCGGCAGTTTCGTCACCGGGTCGATCTCCACCCGCTCGATCGCGCCGGGCGCAGCGCGCTGGCCGGCACTGATCTGCGCGCCCTCAAAGGCCGGGCCGGTGGGCGAGGAGCAGGCGAGCACGCCGGACCGGTCGCCGAGCAGAAGCTCGGCGTTGGTGCCAACATCGACCACCAGCACGAGATCGTCGGATTTGTGCGGCGCTTCCGAGAGCGCGACGGCGGCAGCATCAGCGCCCACATGCCCGGCGATCAGTGGCAGCACGTAGACGCGGGCGGCGGGTGCAAGCGCGCTCAGCCCGAGATCGGCGGCGCTGAGACGCTGCGCAGCACCCGTGGCTAGCGCAAACGGTGCCTGACCAAGCTCATAAGGGTCGAGCCCGAGAAACAAATGATGCATCACCGGGTTCATCACGAAAGTGCTGTCGAGAATGTCGCCCGCCGCGATCCCGGCCTCTTCGGCCAGCGCCGCGATCAGGCCGTTCAGCCCCTCGCGCACCGCGCGCGTGAGCTCGCCCGCGCCGCCTTCGTTCATCATCGCATGGCTGACCCGGCTCATCACGTCTTCGCCATAGCGGATCTGCGGGTTCATCAGGCCGGACGAGGCAACCACCTCACCGCTGGCAAGGTTGGTCAGATGCCCGGCGATGGTGGTCGAGCCGATATCCACGGCGAGGCCGAAGGCCCCCTCGTGAAATTCGGGCCAGAGCGCGATCACCATGGGTGGGCCATCGAGGTGCACCGCCGCTGTCACCGCCCATTTGCCCTTGCGCAGCAGCTTTTGCAGCCCCGGCAGCAGGGCAAGATCGAAGCCGAGCACATCGAGCCCCATTTCGGCTTTCAGCGCCGCGAGAAGCCGCTCGAGATCGCCCTCCGGCGCGTGCATGTCGGGCTCGGCGACCTCGACGTAGTGTAGCCGCACCGCCGGATCGACCACGATATCGCGCACCTCGGCGCGCTTGCGCACCACCTGTTTGTGCACCTGGCTCTCGGGCGGCACGTCGATCACCACGTCGCGCAGAATCTCGGCCTGACAGCCGAGCCGGCGGCCCGGTTTCAGCCCGCGCACCCGGTCATAACGCTGTTCGACGGCGTTCACCGGCGACAGCGCGTCTTCGCCCACGGTGATGCCATGCTTGGCATGGGTGCCGAAGCTTGGGCTAATCTGGCACTTGGAACAAACCCCGCGCCGGCCACAAACGCTGTCGAGATCGACGCCCAGCGCCCGGGCGGCGTCGAGCACCTTGGTGCCGCGCGCCACATGGCCGCGTTGGCCCGAGGGCGTGAAGATCACAAGCGGCTGGTCGTCAGACATGAGGACTCCAAAGGTGGGTTGCCGCTTTTTTCTTGGGCAAAATACTCCCCGGGGTTTAGGGGTGGAACCCCCAAATGGCTACATCGAAAACGACGTGCCGCAGCCGCAAGACGACGTGGCATTCGGGTTCTCGACCACGAAGCGCGCGCCGATCAGCTCCTCGGTGAAGTCGATCACCGCGTTTTCGAGAAACGGCAGCGAAACCTCGTCGATCACAACCCGCTCGCCGGAAAACGCGCCGACAGGCGCGTCGAGCACGAGATCGCCGGGCGCCGGATCGTCGAGCGAAATGTCATATTGAAAGCCCGAGCAGCCGCCGCCCTCGACGGCGATGCGCAGTGCCTTGCCGCTGTCGCCCGCGCCAATCTCGTGCAGTCGCCGAAAGGCGCGCTCGGTCACTTTCGGGGGCAAGGTCAGGTCCATCATTTTGCTTGGCTTTCGTCTGTTCGCGTTGTGTGAATATATGGGCGCAGGACCAAGGCGGCAAGGACCGCCACAAGCACAGAGGCCGCAGATGCTTTCCAGCTACGCCTGCACCCCCGCGAAAACACGCGGGCGGCTCTACCGCGAGGCCGAGAGCGCCTTTCGTTCGCCGTTCCAGCGCGACCGCGACCGGATCATCCATTCCTCGGCCTTTCGCCGCCTCAAGCACAAGACGCAAGTGTTTGTCGAGCATGAGGGCGATTATTACCGCACCCGGCTCACCCACTCGATCGAGGTGGCGCAGGTGGCGCGCACGATCGCCGGGGCGCTCGGGTTCAATGAATACCTCACCGAGGCCGTGGCGCTGGCACATGATCTTGGCCACACGCCGTTTGGCCACACCGGGGAAGACGCGCTCAACGCGCTGATGAAGCCCTATGGCGGCTTTGATCACAACGCCCAGGCGCTCAAGATCGTCACCTCGCTGGAGCGCCACTACGCCGAGTGGGACGGGTTGAACCTCACCTGGGAAGCCCTTGAAGGCATTGCCAAACATAATGGGCCAGTTGCAGGCGATCTGCCCTTCGCGCTGGCCGACTACAACGCCCGGCACGATCTCGAACTGCACACCCACGCCAGCGGCGAGGCGCAGGTGGCTGCGATTGCCGATGATATCGCCTACAACAACCACGACCTGCACGATGGCTTGCGCGCCGGGCTGTTCAGCGTGGATGAAATCCGTGCGCTGCCGATCGTTGGCCCGGCCTTTGCCGAGGTCGACGCCAGGTATCCCGGCCTCGACCAGAACCGCCGCCGCCACGAGGCCCTGCGCCGGGTGTTCGGCACGATGGTCGAAGACGTGCTGATCGCCGCGCGCCGACGCTTGCAGGAGGTGAACCCGGGATCGGCCGCCGATATCCGCATGGCGGGGCGGCCGGTGATCGGGTTTTCCGATCACCTGTTCGGGGATCTGAAACAGATCCGCGCCTTCCTGTTCAAACGGATGTATCGCGCGCCCTCGGTGCTGGAAATGCGCGCACAAGTGACCAAAGTCATCGAAGGGCTGTTTCCGCTGTTCCTCGCCGATCCCGAATTGCTGCCGGAAGAGTGGCGCGAAGACGTGGCGAAAGCGACGAATGAGTCGGACCTCGCCAGGATCGTCGGCGATTATATCGCCGGGATGACCGATCGTTTCGCGCTGGAAACCCACGCACGGTTGATCGGGTAGCGCGGGCGGTTTCCGTGCGGAAACCGAGCAGAATTCCGTATGGAATTCGCGCGCCTCAGGCTTCGAGCTCGGTGAGCTGCTTCTCGATCAGCTTTTTCGCCGGGGTGAGCACGTTGCCGAGCCGGAGCGCCGCCGAGCGCAGCAGCTTGGCGGGGCCGGTGGTGGTGGTAAACAGCCGGACAATGGCGTTGGTGCCATGGTAGAGCGGCAGCACCTTGCGCCGGTGCTGGCGCTCGTAGGCCAGGAGCCCCGGCATCGCGCCGATATCGTCGCCGCGCATCTTTGCCGCGCGGATCTCGGCCGCGAGGATCGTCGCCCCCGAAAGCCCCAGGTTGTAGCCATGCGCGGTCACCGGGTGCATCCCCACCGCTGCATCGCCCACCAGCGCGAAGCGGTTCGCCACGAAGCGGTTGGCGATCACCCCCATCAGCGGATAGGAGTGACGCTCGGTGACAAGCGTCATCTCGCCCAGACGGTGCTCAAAGCGGGTGGCGATATCGGCGGCGAAGTCTTCGGGGCTCATCGCCAGCACCGCGTCGGCCTGATCGGCGGGCAGCGTTACCACGGCGGACGACTTCATGCCCGCCATCGGCAGGATCGCCAGCGTTCGGTCGTAGTGGAAGCACTCGGTGGCAACGTCGTTATGCGGCAAGGTGTGGGAGAGTTCGGAAACGATCACCACCCGGCCAAAATCGGTCATCTGCGCCGAGATCCCCATCCGTCGGCGGTTTTCGCTCATCCGGCTGTCGGCGGCGATCACCAGCGGTGCGGTCAGCACCGAACCGTCATCAAGCGTTACCCGGCCTTGGCGGGCGTCGGTTGCCACCGCTGTGACGGTCTTCTCGGTGAGGATCGTGATATTGTTGGAATGCCGCACGCTCTCAAAAGCGGCCTTGCGGATCAAGTGGTTGGGCACCAGCTTTCCGAGGTATGGCGCAGAGGTATCTTCCGCCGCGAAATGCAGCGCATAGGGGTCGGTGCCGTTGATCACCTTGGCGTCGCGGATCGTGCCCAGCTGGTCTTCCGGGATATGGCCCCAGATACCGAGGTTTTTCATCAGCGTTTCCGAGCCGTGGGTGAGCGCGATGTCGCGCCCGTCCTCGGGCGGGTTTTCCAGCATCGCCATCGGCTGGCGCTCCACCAGCACCATGTTCAGCCCGGTATCGGCCAGCGTGCGGGCAAAGCTCAGCCCCGCCGGACCTGCGCCAATGATGATGATATCGTGCCGCTGTGCGCCTTCGGCCATGGCAGCCCCCTGTTGCTGTGGATCTGAAAAGATCTAGGACGGTGGGCGCTGCGAGGCAAGGTCTTTGCGCTCACAGTCGCGTGCCGTGCCTGTGCCGGGCGCGCGTCGGGGTCCGGCCTCCCTGCGCGGCCAACTCGGCACCGGATGGTGATATCGCGGTCATAATGCGGCTGAAAACATGGGGTAAAATAATACCGCGTCGCTAAGTCACTGGTTTTGCTGTTATATCGGGAAATCACATCCCTTGACTGCACGCGGGAAATGCTTAGAACCGGCCCATCCGAAACCCATCAAGGGCCGACAACCATGAAAACCTTTTCTGCGACCCCCGCAGACATCGAGAAGAAGTGGATCATCATCGACGCCGAAGGCGTGGTGCTGGGCCGTCTTGCCTCGATCGTCGCCATGCGTCTGCGTGGCAAACACAAGCCGAGCTACACCCCGCACATGGATTGTGGTGACAACGTCATCGTGATCAACGCCGACAAGGTGCAGCTCACTGGCAAGAAGCGCACCGACAAGGTGCATTACTGGCACACCGGCTATCCGGGCGGCATCAAAAGCCGGACTGCGGGCCAGATCCTCGAAGGCGCGCATCCCGAGCGCGTGGTCGAGATGGCGATCAAGCGCATGCTCCCGGGCAACCGTTTGAGCCGCAAGCAGATGTCGAACCTGCGCGTTTACGCCGGGGCCGAGCACGGCCACGAGGCGCAAAAGCCGGACGTGCTCGACGTCAAGTCGATGAACAAGAAAAACACGCGTGAGGGCTGACCATGGCTGAAGAGATCAAATCGCTCGATGAGCTGAGTGCCGTGGTCGCGGGTGTCGAAACCCCGGCGGCGGAAGATATTCGCGCCCCCCGCGAGGCTGAACGCGATGCCCTGGGCCGCGCCTATGCCACCGGCAAGCGCAAAGACGCAATCGCCCGTGTCTGGATCAAACCCGGCTCCGGCAAGGTCACGGTGAATGGCCGTGAGATCAACAAGTATTTCGCGCGCCCGGTGCTGCAGATGATCCTGCGCCAGCCGTTCCAGGTGGCTGGTGTCGAAGATGAGTTCGACGTGATGGCGACAGTCAAGGGCGGCGGCCTTTCGGGCCAGGCCGGCGCGGTCAAGCACGGCATCTCGAAGGCGTTGCAGCTTTACGAACCGAGCCTGCGCCCGGCGCTCAAGGCTGCGGGCTTTCTCACCCGCGACAGCCGCGTGGTGGAACGCAAGAAATATGGCAAGGCCAAGGCCCGCAAGAGCTTCCAGTTCTCCAAACGCTGATCGCGCTCACACAGTCTGCAAAAGGGCCGCTCTCGG
>MNZL01000155.1 GCA_001873585.1 Rhodobacterales bacterium CG2_30_65_12
ACACCGGCTTGTCGCGGCTCTGCATCCGCCCGAGCCGGCGCTGCACATGGCGCTCAACCGCGTTGAGGCGTGCGTCCATCACCCGCCCGAGCGTGTCGTCGAGCCAACCGCGCAACAATCGGCGCGGTGGCAGCGCCGGGGCGGTATGGGCGACGTGGATCACCCGCACGTTGCCCCGGTCTTCGAAGCTGAACTCGGTGGTGCCCTCGGCCTCGCGGTCGCGCAGGCCCGCGATCACCTGCATCCGCCCGAGCCGGCGCTGCACATGGCGCTCAACCGCGTTGAGGCGTGCGTCCATCACCCGCCCGAGCGTGTCGTCGAGCCAACCGCGCAACAATCGGCGCGGTGGCAGCGCCGGGGCGGTATGGGCGACGTGGATCACCCGCACGTTGCCCCGGTCTTCGAAGCTGAACTCGGTGGTGCCCTCGGCCTCGCGGTCGCGCAGGCCCGCGATCACCTGCATCCGCAGCCGGACGTAGCGAAAGGCGCGCATCTCGTCGATGTGCAGAAGCGTTTCGCCCGCCGGGCGGGGCGGCAGCCAGGTAACAAGGCGGATCGTCCGGCGCTCGGCATCGGCGTAGTCGATCGACACCACCTCGGCGTCGGGGTTTCTGTCGATCTGGCCGGGCGTGGGCACCAGCCCATACCAGAGCGCGCGCAGGCCGAGCCGGCTTCGCAGCCGCGCGCGGCTCCGGATGGGCGACAACAGCGGCGCGAAGCGGTCGGACCAGCGCCCATAGAGCACGTTCCCCGTGCTGAGCACGGTAACGGCGTAGGCAAGGCCGGCCAGCGGGCTATTCCCCCAGGCCCCGCGCGGATCGTAGAGGCTGCCGGGAAAAAGATGCCCGAGGCCGAGGTGCAGCACGGTGCCGGCCAGCACGATCTCGATCCAGTGGCGCTGTTTCGGCAGATAGACCGTGATCGCCGGGATCGCGGCGAGCAGCGCCAGCATTACCAGAAGCTCGCTGCGCACCCCGTCCACCAGCGGCGGAAGGGTCTGGTTCGAGAGCGCGCCGACGGCGAGCAGCAAAAGCGTGGCGGTCGCCAGCCGGCGGCGATCGCGGTAGAGGTGGCGCTGGGTGGCTTTGAGCATCGGTTTGCTCCCATGTTGCCAGCCCAGTTTGCGCCACCCGCCTGTCTGTAATTTGACGCCGGAGAGACATTCCGGCAAACAAATACGGCAAGGTTAACGCGGCAATCGCGGCCACCGCGCGACGCGATCGCACTGCGCCTCCAAGGCTTGCGGGCGCGGCCCGCGCACGGCACAATAGCCTGAAAACGCGCGCCGGTCCGCTTCACCCCGGGCGTGGTTGAAACCGGGAACAACACTTCCCAAATTCAGTTGGCGAACAGGAAGCGGGGCGCGCTGCCGACGGTCGGGGCCGATCCGCCTGCCGAACACAAGGAAAAAACATGACCGAGCAACAGACCACGACCCACCCGGTGCTGCCTCTGCGCGATATCGTGGTGTTCCCGCATATGATCGTGCCGCTCTTTGTTGGCCGGGAGAAGTCCGTCAGGGCGCTCGAAGAGGTGATGGGCGACGACCAGCAGATCCTGCTGGCGAGCCAGATCGACCCTTCGGTGGACGATCCCGAGGCCGAGGGCATCTATCGCGTTGGCGTGCTCGCCAACGTGCTGCAACTCCTCAAACTGCCTGACGGCACCGTGAAGGTGCTGGTCGAGGGCCAGGTCCGGGTGAAGATTGTCGACTTCCTCGACAACGACGCCTATTTCGAGGCCGAGGCCGAGCGGTTGAGCGAAACGATCACCGAAGAAGACGCCGCCACCGCGCTCACCCGCTCGGTGCACGAAGAGTTCGAGCGCTACGCCAAGATCAAGAAGAACATCCCCGAAGAGGCGCTTTCGGCGGTGTCGGAAACCACCGAAGCCGCCAAGCTGGCCGACCTCGTTGCCGGGCACCTCGGGGTGGACGTGGGCCAGAAGCAGGAGCTTTTGGAAACGCTGTCGATCGACGCGCGGCTGGAGAAGGTGTTTGGCCTGATGCAGGGCGAAATGTCGGTGCTTCAGGTCGAAAAAAAGATCAAGACCCGGGTCAAGAGCCAGATGGAGCGCACCCAGCGCGAATATTACCTGAATGAGCAGATGAAGGCCATTCAGAAGGAGCTGGGCGAGGATGGCGAGGGCCAGAGCGAGGTGGCCGAGCTCGAAGCCCGCGTGGCCGCCACCAAGCTTTCGAAAGAGGCGCGCGAAAAGGCCGATGGCGAGATCAAGAAGCTCAAGAACATGAGCCCGATGAGTGCCGAGGCCACCGTGGTGCGCAATTACCTCGACTGGATGCTGAGCATCCCGTGGGGGCATAAAAGCCGGGTGAAGAAAAACCTCACCAGCGCTCAGACCGTGCTCGACTCCGACCACTACGGGCTGGAAAAGGTCAAGGAACGCATCGTCGAATACCTCGCGGTGCAGCAGCGCTCGCGCAAACTCAAGGGTCCGATCCTCTGCCTCGTCGGCCCGCCGGGCGTGGGCAAGACCTCGCTTGGCAAATCGGTCGCGCGGGCAACCGGGCGCGAGTTTATCCGCATCAGCCTGGGCGGTGTGCGCGATGAGAGCGAAATTCGCGGCCACCGGCGGACCTATATTGGCTCGATGCCGGGCAAGATCATCCAGGCGCTGAAAAAGGCGAAAACCACCAACCCGCTGATCCTGCTCGACGAGATCGACAAGATGGGCCACGATTTTCGCGGCGACCCGGCGAGCGCGATGCTCGAAGTGCTCGATCCGGAGCAGAACAGCACGTTTGTGGACCATTACCTCGAGGTGGAATACGACCTGTCGAACGTGATGTTCCTGACCACGGCCAACAGCTACAACATGCCCTCGCCTTTGCTCGACCGGATGGAGATCATCCCGCTGGCGGGCTATACCGAGGATGAGAAGCGCGAGATTGCCAAGCAGCACCTGATCGACAAGCAGGTGAAGGCGCATGGGCTGCGCAAGGGCGAGTTTGTGCTGACCGACGCGGCGCTGACCGATATGATCCGCTATTATTCGCGTGAAGCCGGGGTGCGGAACCTTGAGCGCGACATTGCCAAATGCGCCCGCAAGGCGGTGACGAAAATCGTGCGCGGCGATGCCAGGTCGGTCGAGGTGACGCCGGAAAGCCTTGAAGAATTCCTTGGCGTGAGGAAGTTCCGTTACGGGCTGGCCGAGCAGGAAGACCAGATCGGCGTTGTCACCGGGCTGGCCTGGACCAGCGTCGGCGGCGAACTTTTGTCGATCGAAGCACTGCGCCTGCCGGGCAAGGGCCGGATGAAAACCACCGGCAAGCTCGGCGACGTGATGAAGGAGAGCATCGACGCGGCCAACTCCTTCGTGCGTTCGATTGCGCCCGAAATCGGGGTGAAGCCGCCCAAGTTCGAGAAGTGGGATATCCACGTGCACGTGCCGGAAGGGGCCACGCCCAAGGACGGGCCGAGCGCCGGCATCGCCATGGTCACGTCGATCGTGTCGGTGCTGACCCAGATCCCGGTGAAGAAAGACATCGCCATGACCGGCGAGGTTACCCTGCGCGGCCACGTGCTGCCGATCGGCGGCCTCAAGGAAAAGCTGCTTGCGGCGCTGCGCGGCGGCATCAAGACGGTGCTGATCCCGGCGGAAAATGAGAAAGACCTCGCCGAGATTCCCGACAACGTGAAGCAAGGAATGCGGATCATCCCGGTGTCGCACGTCCGCGAGGTGCTGAAACTCGCGTTGGTGCGCACACCTGAACCAGTGGAATGGGACGAGGCAGCCGAAGAGGCAGCCACCGCCGCGATGAAGCCCGAAGGCGAGGCGCAGGGGCACCTCGCCCACTGAGACCAAGCCCGCACGGTATCCCTGCTCTGGCGCGCCCCTCACCGGGCGCGCCATTTCGTCTCTACGGTGGAACTGGATTTGTTAACCGGTCCACGCTATCGTTCGCCGCAGCGAAACAGTAACGCCAGAGAGGCAGTATCATGGCCACCCGCAAGACGACCACCCGCAAGACGCCCTCCTCCGTGAGCAAACCGAAGGCCGCCGCAGCGACCAGCGCTGAAGTGGCCGCAGCGCCCAGTGCCGCAGGTGCCGAGGCGCCCGAGCAGACCGCCACGAACCTGCGCAAGAAAGAGCTGTTCGCCCGGGTCAAGGCGCGCGCCTCCGGCGTGAAGGGCACCGATGTGCGGGTGGTGCTCGACGCGGTGCTTGAAGAACTCGGTGCGCTGCTGGTCGAGGGCAACGGGCTCAACGCCCAGCCGCTCGGCACGCTCAAGGTGCAAAGGCATCGGGCCATCTCCGGGGCCGACGTGGTGGTGTGCAAACTGCGCCGCAAAAAGCCCGCCAGCGGTGGCACAGACCCCCTTGCAGAGGCTGCGGAGTGACGCTAAACACCCCGGACATCGGGTGATTAGCTCAGTGGTAGAGCGCTTCGTTCACATCGAAGATGTCGGGGGTTCAAATCCCTCATCACCCACCATTGCCCCTTACCATCGTCCCTTCCGGCCCCCATGCCGGGCCGTTTTCCTGGGCCGGCTTGGACCAGGCCGGTCGGGGCTTGCACGGCAGGCGCCCGGGCGGGTATGACCGCTCGGGTATCGGGTGATTAGCTCAGTTGGTAGAGCGCTTCGTTTACACCGAAGATGTCGGGGGTTCGAGTCCCTCATCACCCACCAACACCGCGCCGCTTGGTCGTATTGGTCTCAGCTCTTGGCCCGCGCCTCGCGCGGTAGCCGCCAGCGCAATTTCGACCAGTCGCGTGCGCCAAGGATCATCGACACGGTGGCGAAGCGATAGCCAGCCTCGATCAGCCCGTCGAGCGCCACCGGCATCGCCTTGATCGTCGGGGCGTGAATGTCGTGGCTGAGGATGATCGCGCCCGGACGCGCGCCACCGAGGATGCGGTTGGCCACCACCTGCGCGCCGGGGCGGCGCCAGTCTTCCGG
Organism: Rhodobacterales bacterium CG2_30_65_12; assembly: GCA_001873585.1. Lineage (GTDB taxonomy): Bacteria > Pseudomonadota > Alphaproteobacteria > Rhodobacterales > Rhodobacteraceae > Sinisalibacter. Next base: position 4,923 of record MNZL01000155.1, read on the forward strand.
ATCGACCGACCACAGGATCGTCGGCATCTCGCGTTGCTTGAGGATCATCGCTCGCTGGGCGCGGCTGAGCGCACCATAGGGCGGGCGCATGGTGACGGGCATGCGCTGCACCGCCTTGTAGACCGCCTCGGAGGTGCGATCGAGCTCGCGCAACACCGAAGCGCTGCCAAGCTGCGTGAGAAACGGGTGGCGCCAGGTGTGATTGCCAATCTCGTGGCCCTCGGCCACCATCCGCTTCACGATATCGGGGTAGCGCGCCACGTTGCGCCCGATCACGTAAAAGGTCGCGCGGATGCGCCGCGCCTTGAGGATATCGAGCAACTGCGGCGTGAGCACTGGGTGCGGGCCGTCATCGAAGGTCATCGCTACCAGTTTGGCTCGAGTCGGCGCAGCGGTGACGGTGATCAGCCGTTCGCTGGATATGTCGGTCGGAAGCGCGATCTTCGAGCTTGCCGCCTGTGCCATGGCTGGCATCAGAACCGCGCTCGCACCGATCACGGCCCCCGATCCGAGGATCAGGTTTCGTCTCGTAAGCACCCTTGCCCCCCAGGCTTTGGTGTAACACTGAAGCGTTGAGCAGTGTTCACCCAGCATAAAACCGCGCAAGGGGATGAGTAGAATTGGCGGTATCTCGCCCAGCGATGTTGCCTGATTCGCACGGTTTTTTCCCGCTTTGGGCGAGTGAAGTTGGAAATGGGCAAGAAACTTTACCTTTTGCGTCATAGCTGATCGGTGAACCACGCCGGCGGCCACGATCAGGCGCGGCTTGAGGCCGGCTCACCGCGCTGCGCCAGAAAAGCCGCCGCGTTCGGGCGCGGGGGCTCGGCCGAGAGCCGCACTGAGCGGAGCGAAAAATCGCATCTCTTCGGCGCGGAACCGCTTGACGCCCTGCGCCCGCGCTTCTAGAACGCAGCCTCACGACGCCTCATGTGGGCATCGGCAGCGGGCGGTTGTAGCTCAGTTGGTTAGAGTACCGGCCTGTCACGCCGGGGGTCGCGGGTTCGAGTCCCGTCAACCGCGCCACCGCTGCCGCCCGGCCCGGGCAGGGCACAAAAACCGGACGGTCATTGTCCGAAACATCTGCGCGGTTGTAGCTCAGCTGGTTAGAGTACCGGCCTGTCACGCCGGGGGTCGCGGGTTCGAGCCCCGTCAACCGCGCCATTCCTCATCCCAAGCCAACGAGAAAATTTCATGCCCGCGCGTCTCCTGCTGTTTCTCGATCAATTTCCGCTGGTTTATGCCGTTGTGATCGCCGCCACGCTCGGGCTGGCCCCGTTTACCCCGGTCCCGCATGTGTGGGAGAAGCTCACCATGCTGGCTGCCGGCTCACTCGTCCGGCCGATCGACATCTTCGACCTCGCCCTGCACGGCCTCCCCTGGCTCCTGCTCGCGGCGAAGCTCGGCCGGATCGCAGGCCAGCGCACAAAAAACTGACCGCCCCCATCTTCTTTGGTCCAGAAATACCTCAGAGTCTGATTCAAAACTAATCCATTTCTTTCAGGTTCTTACGAGATAGCGTGTAACGCGTCGGATGTGGGCGATGGTGACCCATGCCTCGGCGCTGGCGATGGATTTTTCCCAGTCCTTTGACAGGCGGCGGCATCTCCCCAGCCACGCGAGAGTGCGTTCCACGACCCATCGGCGGGGCAGGATTTCAAACCCTTCGGCGGTATCGGAGCGCTTGACGATCTGGACCGTCCAACGTCCGATGGC
>MNZL01000016.1 GCA_001873585.1 Rhodobacterales bacterium CG2_30_65_12
GCCTTGTCACGCGCGGTGAAGATGCCGGTGCATTCGAGCGCAATATCCACATCGCCCCAGGGCAGCTCCTTGGGATCGCGGATCGCGGTTACCTTGATCGGGCCACGGCCAACGTCGATCGTATCGCCCTTCACCGTAACGGTGCCGGGAAAGCGGCCATGCACCGAATCGTATCGGATGAGGTGGGCGTTGGTCTCGACCGGGCCGAGATCGTTGATGGCGACCACGTCAATGTCGGTGCGGCCCGATTCGACGATCGCGCGCAGCACGTTGCGGCCGATGCGGCCGAAGCCGTTGATTGCTACCTTGACAGTCATGTTACCTCCTGAGGCGTCAGATGAGTTTTGTTGCGGCGTCGACGACAGCGTCGGCCGTGATGCCAAAATGTTTGTAGAGTTCGGGGGCCGGGGCCGAAGCGCCGAAGCCGGTCATGCCGACGAAAGCGCCGTTCGAGCCCAGGAGCGCATCCCAGCCCTGGCGAATCGCCGCTTCCACGCCCACGCGCGGGGCGCTGCCCAGCACCGACTCGCGATAGGCCTTGGGCTGCGCGGCGAAGGCCTCGAAGCAGGGGGCCGAAACCACCGCCGCCTTGATCCCGTTAACCGCCAGCTTTTCGGCGGCGTTCATGGCTATCTCGACCTCGGAGCCGGTGGCGATCAGGGTCACGTCACGCGCGCCGGTCACGTCGCGCAGCACATAGGCGCCTTTCGCGGTCATGTTGGTGTCGGTGTGGGTGGTGCGTAACGTCGGCAGACCCTGGCGCGAAAGCGAGAGCACGCTCGGCGTGGCGTCCATCGCCAGCGCCGCCTGCCAGGCCTCAGCGGTTTCCACCGCGTCTGCCGGGCGGAACACCCACATGTTGGGCATCGCGCGCAGGCTGGCGAGCGTTTCCACCGGCTGGTGGGTGGGGCCATCTTCGCCGAGGCCGATCGAATCGTGGGTGAGCACGTAGATCACGCGCAGACCCATCAGCGCCGAGAGCCGCATCGCGCCGCGCATATAATCGGCAAACACCAGGAAAGTGCCGCCGTAGGGCACGAAGCCGCCGTGCAGCGCGATTCCGTTCATAATCGCCGCCATAGCATGCTCGCGCACGCCGAAGCGGATGTAATTGCCCGAAAAATCGCTGCCGGCTACATCTTTCATCCCCTTGGTGAAGGTGAGGTTGGAGCCGGTGAGATCGGCCGAGCCGCCGACGGTGTTGGGCAGTGTGCCGTTGACGATTTCGAGCGCCATTTCGCTTGCCTTGCGGGTGGCCACCTTGGGCGCGTCGGCGCTGAGGCGGGCCTTGTAGGCGTTGATTGCAGCGTCGAGGGCGCGGGCGTCGGGATTGGCCTGCGCGGTTTCAAACGCGTCCTGTTTGAGATGACCGGCGAAGCGCTTTTCCCACTCCAGCCGGGCTTCGCGGCCACGGGCAGCGATGGCGTGGAAGGCGTCATACACCTCTGCAGGCACCTCGAAGGCCGGGTAGGTCCAACCAAGATTTTCACGCGCGGCGGCAATCTCGTCGGCACCCAGCGGCGCGCCGTGCACATTGTGGCTGCCCTGCTTGTTGGGCGCGCCGAAGCCGATGATGGTGCGGCAGGCGATCATCGACGGCTTGTCGGTCACATTGCGCGCGGCCTCGATGGCGGCGGCGATGGCCTCCTTGTCGTGGCCGTCAACCGATTGCACGTGCCAACCTGCGGCCTCGAACCGGGCCTGCTGGTTGATCGAAGTTGAAACACTGGTCGCACCGTCGATGGTGATCTTGTTGTCGTCCCACATCACGATCAGACGGCCAAGCATGTGGTGGCCGGCGAAGTCGATCGCCTCATGGCTTATGCCCTCCATCAGGCAGCCGTCACCGGCGATCACGTAGGTGTAATGATTCACCAGATCGTCGCCGAAGCGGGCGTTGGCCATGCGCTCGGCGAGCGCCATGCCGACGGCGGTGGTCAGGCCTTGGCCGAGCGGCCCGGTGGTGACCTCGATGCCCTTGGCGTGGCCGTATTCCGGGTGTCCGGCGGTGCGGTAGCCGAGCTGGCGGAAATTGCGGATCTGCTCCATCCCCATGTCGTCATAGCCGAGCATGTGGTTGACCGCGTAGAGCAGCATCGAGCCGTGGCCCGCGCTCATCACGAAGCGGTCGCGGTCGGGCCACTTGTCGGCCGAGGGATCGACCTTTATGAAGCGGTTGAACAGCACGGTGGCGATATCGGCCAAACCCATCGGCGCGCCGGGGTGGCCCGAGTTGGCGGCCTGCACCGCATCCATCGCCAGGGCCCGAATGGCATTGGCCATCAGGTCTTCGGTCGAGGTGTCGATATTGGTTTGAATGGTCATCGCGGTCTCCCTCAGAGCTTTTTCGAGGTCGAGACGAGGCGCTCGATCATCGGTGTGAAAATGAGCTGCATGGCGAGGTCGAGCTTGCCGCCGGGGATGACGATAGAGTTGGCCCGGCTCATCCAGCTGCCATTGATCATCCGGGTCAGGTAGCCGAAGTCGATTCCGCGCGGATCCTTGAAGCGGATCACCACAAGGCTTTCGTCGGCAGTGGGAATCCAACGGGCAACAAACGGGTTCGAGGTATCGACCACCGGCACGCGCTGAAAGTTGATGTCGGTATGGGTGAACTGCGGGGTGATGCAGTGCACATAGGCGTGCATCCGGCGCAGGATCACGTCCGTTACCGCTTCGGTGGTATAGCCACGCTGTTCCTTGTCGCGGTGGATTTTCTGGATCCATTCGAGGTTGATTACCGGCACCACCCCAATCTTCAGATCGGCGAGCGCGGCGAGGTTCACCTCGTCGTTCACCACCGAGCCGTGCAAACCCTCGTAGAACAGAATGTCCGACCCGTTTTCGAAATCGGCCCATTGGGTGAAGGTGCCGGGAGCCGAGCCGAGCACTTCGGCTTCTTCTTCCGAATGCACATAATAGCGGGTCTTGCCCTTGCCGGTGTCGCCGTATTCACGGAACACCCGCTCAAGCTCGCCAAGCTCATTGGCCTCGAAGGAGAAATGCGAAAAGCCGTGGTCGCCGGCGGCATAGCGCTTGTCGAGCTCGGCCTTCATGTCGGCGCGGTTATACTTGTGGAAGGCATCGCCCTCGATCGAGACGGCTTTCACGCCTTCACGGCGGAAAATCTGATCAAACGTGCTTTTCACAGTCGATGTGCCGGCCCCCGAGGAGCCCGTAACCGAGATGATGGGATGTTTCTTGCTCATGATAAATCCTCAGACGCGGAACAGGCCGCTATTTCCGAAAAGGGCGTTAACTTCGTCTCTGGGCAGATCCTGGTAGGCGGTGACGCGCGCCACCTTCTCGGCACTGCCAAACACAAAGGGCGTGCGGCCATGCAGCTCACGCGCCTGCTGGGCCATGATCCGGTCATGCCCATCGGTGGCCTTGCCGCCGGCCTGCTCGATCAGGAAGGCGATCGGGGCACATTCGTAGATCATCCGCAAACGACCGCGCGCATAACCGGGGCGGTCATCGCCGGGGTAAAGAAAGATCCCCCCGCGCGACATGATCCGGTGCGTCTCTGCCACCAGCGAGGCAACCCAGCGCATGTTGAAGTTGCGGTCATGCGGGCCGGTTTCGCCGGCAAGCATATCGTCGATATAGGCGCGGATCGCCGGGCTCCAGTGCCGGTAGTTCGAGGCGTTGATGGCAAACTCGCTGGCCTGCGGCGGCACCTTGTGCTCGGTTTCCACCAGCATCCAGGCGTTGCTGTCGGGCTCGAGCAGGTAGCTCTGAACACCATCGCCGAAGGTAACGACGATAAACGTCTGCGGCCCGTAGATGATGTAGCCTCCGGCGCGCTGCTCGTCAGCCGGGCGCAGGAACGAACCCAGCGGATCGTCGGCCTTGGCCTCGAAAACCGAAAAGATCGTGCCGATCGACACGTTCACGTCGATGTTTGATGACCCATCCAGCGGGTCGATCGCCAGCGCGAACGTGCCTGCCGGGTTCAGCTCGACAACCTCGTCCTGCTCTTCCGAGGCGTAGTAGCGCACCGGGGTTTTCTTCAGCTCGGCGGCAAAGGCGTCATCCGCCATCACATCGAGCGCTTTTTGCTGGTCGCCGCCGAGGTTTTCGCCAACCCCGACGCCAAGCGATCCACCCAGCGGGCCCCGCTTGATTGTGCGGCCCAGGTCGCGGCCCACCAGGGCCAACGCCTTCATCACCGGCAAAAGGTCGGCCGGGATGTGTGACGTGTCGTCAATGACATCCATAGTGCTCATGATTCCTCCCAAGTCCGGCGTCCAAACCGGAACGCCACCGGAACGCCCTTGTCGTGCCACGGAAAAATCATTTATAGAATTTAATAAGAAGAAACTTACGTGAAGAAGTTTTTAATATGCCTCGCCCTGACGCAATAACTCTCAAGCAATTACGGGCACTTGGCGCCGTAGCCGCACATGGCTCGATCACCAAGGCAGCTGAGGCAATTCGTCTCACGCCCCCCGCAGTGCATACCCAGCTCAAGCAACTGGCCGCGAATGTCGGCGCCGAGATACTGCGGCGCGGGGCCAACGGCAAGATGGAGATCACCACCGAGGGCACCCTCGTTCTGGAGTCGGTTCGGCGCATCGAGGTGGAACTTGACGCCTGCATGCGCGCGGTAGCCGAACTTCGCAGCGGGCGCGCGGGGCTGGTGCAGCTGGGGGTGGTCTCGACCGGAAAGTATTTCGCACCGAAGCTGGTGGCGACGCTCAAGCAGGTGTTTCCCGACATCAGGGTGGAGCTGGTTGTCGGCAACCGTGGGCAAACGGTGGCCGCGCTCGAAAGCCGGCAGATCCAGTTTGCGATCATGGGCCGGCCGCCGCGCTTTCCGGTCAACCATTCCGAGCCGATCGGCCCGCATCCCCACGTGTTGATCGCGCCGCCCGACCATTGGCTCGCCGGACGCACTCGGATCGACCCCGAAGCGCTGATCGACGAGACCTTCCTCGCCCGCGAAGAGGGCTCGGGCACCCGCATCCTGATGGAGCGGTTTCTTGACCGGATTGGCGATGGAAGGGTCTACGACGTTACAACCATGAGCTCGAACGAGACGATCAAGCAGGCGGTGATGGCGGGCCTCGGCATTGCGCTGATCTCTCAGCACACCGTGGTGGAAGAGTTGCATAACGGCCGGCTCATCACCATCGACCTTCCCGGTCTGCCGATCGAGCGCGCCTGGTATCTGATCGCCCGCGCCGACGTGCCGCTCTCGCCCGCCGCGCGGCGCATCCGTGCGTATGTCTCGCAGATGAATGGCAGCTTCCTGCCGCAGCTTTGAGGGCATAGCGTGGGTGTTGTTGCCGTAATGGCGGAGAGGGGCGTGAACGTGGATTATGACGTGATCATCGTCGGCGCCGGATCGGCGGGGTCGGTTCTGGCCAACCGGCTTTCGCAAGATCCGGCGCGCCGGGTGCTGCTGATCGAGGCCGGACCGCCCGACCGTAACCCGCTGATCCATATGCCGCTGGGCCTGGCCCTGCTCGCCCGCATGAAAGCAATCAACTGGGGCTGGGACACCACGCCACAACCGGCGCTCAACGGCCGTCGGCTCTACTGGCCGCGCGGGCGAACGCTGGGAGGGTCCAGCGCGATCAACGCGATGATCTACATGCGCGGGCACCCGGCCGATTATGCCGCCTGGGCCGAGGCCGCCGGCGCAGCCTGGGGCTGGGAAAGGGCGCGCGCGCTGTTTCTGCGGATGGAGCGTAACGGCGCGCTGACCGACGCGCACCATGGCACCGAAGGGCCGCTTTCGGTAACGGACCTGCCCACGCCCAACCCGCTCAGCCGCGCCTTCGTTGCCGCCGGGGTGGCGCTCGGCTATCCGCTGCGGCGTGATTTCAACGGTGCCGAGCAGGAGGGCGTCGGGCTCTACCAGGTCACCCAGAAAAATGGCCGGCGCCACTCCGCCGCGCGCGCCTTTCTCGCCCCGGCGCGGGCTCGGGCCAATCTGGAGATCCGCACCGAGACCCGTGTGCACCGGGTGCTGTTCGAAGGGCGGCGCGCGGTGGGCGTTGCCGTTGAAGGCGGCGCGGCGCGGCTCGCGCCAGGGGGCGAGGTGATCCTGTCGGGCGGCGCGGTCAACTCACCGCAGCTCCTGATGCTGTCCGGCATCGGCCCCGGCTCAGCGCTGCGGGCGCTCGGCATCGCGGTGCTGCATGACGCGCCTGAG
>MNZL01000062.1 GCA_001873585.1 Rhodobacterales bacterium CG2_30_65_12
AGAACACGTCGCCCGGATAGGCTTCACGCCCCGGCGGACGGCGCAGCAGGAGCGACATCTGGCGGTAGGCCACGGCCTGCTTGGAAAGGTCGTCGTAGATCATCAGACCATGGCGGCCGTTGTCACGGAAGAATTCGCCCATCGCGGTGGCGGTGTAGGGGGCGAGATACTGCATCGGCGCCGGGTCCGAAGCGGTTGCGGCCACGACAATGGAGTATTCCATCGCGCCATTCTCTTCGAGCTTTTTCACCAGCTGCGCCACGGTCGAGCGCTTCTGGCCGATGGCGACATAGACGCAATAGAGCTTTTTCGATTCGTCGTCGCCAGCGGCTTCGTTATAGCTTTTCTGGTTGAGGATCGCGTCGAGCGCCACGGCGGTCTTGCCGGTCTGGCGGTCGCCGATGATCAGCTCGCGCTGGCCACGGCCGATCGGGATCATCGCATCAACCGATTTGAGGCCGGTCGCCATCGGCTCGTGCACCGATTGGCGCGGGATGATGCCGGGGGCTTTCACGTCGGCCACCGAGCGCAGCTTGGTCTTGATCGGGCCCTTGCCGTCGATCGGATTGCCGAGCGCATCGACCACGCGGCCGAGCAGCGCGTCGCCCACCGGCACATCGACGATCGCCTTGGTGCGCTTGACCGTATCGCCTTCCTTGATGTCGCGGTCGGAGCCGAAGATCACCACGCCAACGTTATCGGTTTCAAGGTTGAGCGCCATGCCACGAATGCCGCCGGGAAACTCGACCATCTCGCCGGCCTGCACATTGTCGAGGCCATGGACGCGGGCGATGCCGTCACCAACGGAAAGCACCCGGCCCACTTCGGCCACCTGGGCCTCCTGGCCAAAGTTCTTGATCTGCTCCTTCAGGATCGCAGAAATTTCGGCTGCTTGGATACCCATTGTCTTATTCGACCTCTTTCATGGAATTCTGCAGTGCGTTCAGGCGCGAGCGGATCGAGCTGTCGATCATCTTCGAGCCAACTTTTACGACAAGACCGCCGATGAGGCTTTCATCGACGGCCAGATTGATCTTCACATCCTTGCCCACGCTGGCCGTGAGCGCCTTGGCGAGCTTGTCCTGCTGGGCCTTGGTCATGGTCTTGGCGGCGGTCACATCGGCGGTCACCTCGCCGCGCTCATCGGCGATGCGCGCGCGCAGGGCGGCAAAGAGCTGCGGCAGAACAAACAGCCGGCGCTTGCCGGCCATCACCCCGAGCGCACCCGTCACTTCGGATGTGAGCTTCATTTTCGCCGCGAGGGCGGCCATGGCGGCGGCCTGGGATTCGCGGGAATAGACCGGCGAGTGGATCATCGCGGCAAGGTCGGCGCTCTCGGCCAGCGCCGCTTCCAGCGCGTCGAGGTCCTGCTCCACCGCAGTCAGCTTGTTGCCGTCCCTGGCCAGTTCAAAAACCGCCGTCGCATAACGCTGGGCGATGCCAGTTGAGATCGCAGCTTCGGACACGTCCACCCTTCCGATGTCTTGAGCCCCTCTGTGCCCTGCCTTGGCAGAACGGGGCAGCCCCCTTGATGCCGCGCACGATGCGAGCCATCTGAAATCGGCGCCGGTCTAGCAGAGGCTTTCCCACCTCGCAACACTGTTACTCAGGTTTAACGCCAACATTAAAGAAGCTTTCACTATCCTTTAATGTCCCTGCGACAGATTACGCGCGTGTTCGCCGCGCCCGAGCGTCGAATAGCCATTCTTTTCAGGACGAATCCCCGGTCAGGCCGGTGCAATGGAGGAATCGCGCTCACAAACCCTCCCGGCGGTGAAAGCGCCTGGTGCCGGCGACAGAACCGTCAGACCCGCCCGCGCGTCGGCTCCGGCATGCCAAGGCCCTCAAGCACGGTGAGCGGTTTTTTCACCCGCGCGCCAAGGCCCGGGCGCTTTGGCGCAGGCACCTGCTTGGTGGCCTCGACCATCAAAACCCCACCCGCAAACGCCATCGGCAGCCGGTGCCCGGCGCGTTCCCAAACCGGCCCGGTCTTGAGCCAGAAGCGCCGCGCCGAGGGCGGCTGAAACAGCGCTGCGGTGTGGCGCTCGACAGAAAAGCCGTGCAGCCGAAGCTGCGCCTCAAGTTGTCCGATCGTGTAAGGCCGGCCGAAGCCGAACGGCGTGGCGTCGGAGCGCGACCACAGCCCGGCGCGGTTTGGCACCACGAACACCACCCGGCCACCGGGGCCAAGCACGCGGTAAGCCTCGGCCAGCAGCGCATCGGGATCGGTTGCGGATTCAAGCCCGTGCATGAGCACCAGCTTGTCGACCGCCCCGGTATCGACCGGCCAGAGCGTTTCCTCCGCGAGCGCGCTCACGTTGGGCTGGCCAGTGGGCCATGGCATCACCCCCTGCGGCGCTGGCATCAGCCCGATCACCCGGCGCGCCTCGGCAAGATAGGGGCGCAGCAGCGGCACCGCGAAGCCAAAGCCAACCACCGTTTGCCCCTTGGCCTCGGGCCACCAGGCAGTGAGCTGTTCACGCACCGCCCGCTGCGCCGCCCGGCCAAGCGCGGAGCGGTAGTAAAAGGCTTTCAGATCGCGCACATCGAGATACATCCCCCGACAGTAGCGCATCGGGCAGGATTCGCCAGAGGCCCCTTGGGCCGTCGTGCCGGTCGGATTTGCTATGCAGCTCGGTCATGTCGGCGTTGAACGTTCCGGTCGATATTGCACCCGCCCGCGCATTTCGGCAACATACAGCAAATCCGGAGATCGCCCATGACGCTCGAAATCGAGACCGTCCCCTGCCTTGCAGACAATTACGCCTTCCTGGTGCACGACCGGAAGTCGGGGGCGACGGCGCTGTTCGATGCGCCCGAGGCCTGGCCGATCCAGCGCGAGCTCGAAAAGCATAGCTGGCAGCTCACCCACATCTTCCTCACCCACCACCATGCCGACCACATCGACGGCGTGGCCGAACTGGTGGCGGCGTTTCACCCCGAGGTGATCGGCGCCGCGCGCGATTCCGGCCGCCTGCCGCCGCTCGATACCGCCGTGGAGCCCGGCCAGATTTACGACATGTGGGGGCGCGACGTGCATGTGCTCGACGCCGCCGGGCACACCAGCGGCCACGTCGCCTACCATGTGCCGCGCGCCGCCGCCGTCTTCACCGGCGATAGCCTGATGGCGCTCGGCTGCGGCCGGCTGTTCGAGGGCACACCCGAGCAGATGTGGGCCACGCTCAAGCGCTTCATGGCCCTGCCCGACGATACGCTGATCTGTTCGGGCCACGAATACACCGCCGCCAATGGCCGCTTCGCCGCGACGATCGAGCCGAACAACGCGGCGCTCGCCCACCGGATCGACGAAACCGCCCGCGCGCGCGCCGTAAACGCCGCCACCGTGCCGTCGTCACTGGCGCTGGAAAAGGCCACCAACCCGTTCTTGCGGGCCGGGCGGGCCGAGGTGAAGGCCGCACTCGGGCTGGCCGATGCCTCCGATGCGCAGGTGTTTGCTCAAATCCGGGCCGCCAAGGACAGGTTTTGAGCCATGGCGCGCGCTATTTATCATCCATCGCGGCCTCGTGACGCGTAAATTCTCAGAAATGTCTTGAAGACGCGGCGAGAACACCGAACTTTAGGCATATCGGAACAGGGTGAGGCCATCCGGAGTGGATGACTTGCCGAACCTTAACGAGGAGGGAACAAGGTGCCAGCCTTTTCCAACACGCTAGAACAGGCAATTCACGCAGCCCTCGCGCAGGCCAACGAGCGGCGCCACGAGCTTGCCACGCTCGAGCACTTGCTGCTCGCGCTGATTGATGAGCCCGACGCGGCCCGGGTGATGAAGGCCTGCAGCGTCAACCTCGAAGACCTTCGCGCGACGCTGGTCAAATATATCGACGAGGATCTGACCACGCTGGAGACCAATATCGAAGGCTCGGAAGCGGTGCCCACCGCCGCCTTCCAGCGGGTGATCCAGCGCGCCGCGATCCACGTGCAAAGCTCGGGCCGCACCGAGGTGACCGGCGCCAACGTGCTGGTGGCGATCTTCGCCGAGCGCGAGAGCAATGCCGCCTACTTCCTGCAAGAACAGGAAATGACCCGCTTTGACGCGGTGAATTTCATCGCGCATGGCGTGGCGAAAGACCCGTCGTATGGTGAATCCCGGCCGGTTTCGGGCACTCCTGATTTCGACGAGAGCGCCAGCGAGGGCGGCGGCGCCGAAGCCAAGGGCGAAACTGCGCTGGCAAAATACTGCGTCGACCTCAATGCCAAGGCCGAAAAGGGCGAAATCGACCCGCTGATCGGCCGCGATGAAGAGGTCGAGCGTTGCATCCAGGTTCTCTGCCGCCGACGCAAGAACAACCCGCTTCTGGTCGGCGATCCCGGCGTTGGCAAGACCGCGATCGCCGAGGGGCTGGCGTGGAAGATCGTCAACGGCGACGTGCCCGAGGTGCTGGCCGAGGCCACGATCTACGCCCTCGACATGGGCGCGCTGCTCGCCGGCACCCGCTACCGTGGCGATTTTGAGGAGCGGCTGAAGGCGGTGGTGAACGAGCTTGAGGCCCACCCCGACGCGGTGCTGTTCATCGACGAAATCCATACCGTGATCGGCGCCGGCGCCACCTCCGGCGGCGCGATGGACGCCTCCAACCTGCTCAAGCCGGCGCTGCAGGGCGGCAAGCTGCGCACCATGGGCTCGACCACCTACAAGGAGTTCCGCCAGCACTTCGAAAAAGACCGCGCGCTCGCGCGCCGGTTCCAGAAGATCGACGTGAACGAGCCGACGCTCGACGACACGGTGAAGATCCTGCGCGGTCTGAAGCCGCATTTCGAAGACCATCACCACGTCAAGTATACCAACGATGCAATCAAGACGGCGGTAGAGCTCAGCAGCCGTTACATCAACGACCGCAAGCTGCCCGACAAGGCGATCGACGTGATCGACGAGGCAGGTGCCGCGCAGCACCTGCTCACGCCCGCGAAGCGCAAGAAGTCGATCGGGGTGAAGGAGATCGAGGCCATCGTCGCCAAGCTCGCCCGGATCCCGCCCAAGTCCGTCTCGAAAGATGACGCCGAAACGCTGCGCGGACTCGAAACCAAGCTCAAACGCGTGGTGTTTGGCCAGGACCTGGCAATCGACGCGCTCGCCAGTGCGATCAAACTGTCGCGCGCCGGCCTGCGCGAGCCGGAAAAGCCGATCGGCAACTACCTCTTCGCCGGCCCCACCGGCGTGGGCAAGACCGAAGTTGCCAAGCAACTGGCCGACAACCTCGGGGTGGAACTGCTGCGCTTCGACATGTCGGAATACATGGAGAAACATGCGGTCAGCCGGTTGATCGGCGCGCCGCCGGGCTATGTCGGCTTTGATCAGGGCGGCTTGCTCACCGACGGCGTCGACCAGCACCCGCATTGTGTGCTGCTGCTCGATGAGATCGAAAAGGCGCACCCGGATGTCTACAATATCCTGTTGCAGGTGATGGACCACGGCGAACTGACCGACCACAACGGCCGCACTGTGAGTTTCCGCAATGTGGTGCTGATCATGACCTCCAACGCCGGCGCCCAAGAGCAGGCGAAAGAGGCGATCGGCTTTGGCCGCTCGCGCCGCGAGGGCGAGGATACCGCCGCCATCGAGCGCACGTTCAGTCCCGAATTCCGCAACCGGCTGGATGCCGTGATCACCTTCGCGCCGCTGGGCAAGGAGGTGATCCTGCAGGTGGTCGAAAAGTTCGTGCTCCAGCTCGAAGCGCAGTTGCTCGACCGGGGCGTGAGCATCGAGCTTACCCGCAAGGCGGCTGAGTGGCTCGCCGACAAGGGCTACGACGACAAGATGGGCGCGCGCCCGCTTGCGCGGGTGATCCAGGAGCACATCAAGAAGCCGCTGGCGGAGGAGCTTCTGTTCGGCAAGCTCACCAAGGGCGGGATCGTCAAGGTGGGCGTGAAGGATGGGCGGATAGAGCTGCGCATCGAGGAGCCGGAAAAGGCGCGGATCACCTCAAAGAAAAAGCCGCCGCTGCTCACCGCCGACTGAGCAGGCAGCACAGTGAAGGGGGGCTGTCTGCCCCCCTCGCCCTGCGGGCTCACCCCCCGAAGGTATTTATCGACCAAAGAAGGCGAAAGACTGGCT
>MNZL01000066.1 GCA_001873585.1 Rhodobacterales bacterium CG2_30_65_12
CGGCTTGCCCTGCGCCTTGGCCTGCGTGCGCAGCGCCTCTGCCACGGCCTCCGACCCCAGCGCCCTGGCCACCGCGTCACCCGAGAGAAAGACCCTCATTGCCCCACCTCCGCCGCAAGCTTCGCCACCGTCGCCGCAGCCATCGGTTTGCCGTCGACCATCGCCGCCGGGCCGTTGGCGCAAAGCCCGAGGCAATAGACCGGCTCCACCGTCACCGCGCCATTGGCAGAGGTGCCATGCCACACGGTGCCGAGCGCTGCCAGCGCACCCTCTGCCAAAGCCACGCCGCCAACCGCCTGGCAGGCCTCGGCGCGGCAGATTTTCACCATGTGGCGGCCCGCCGGAACCGTGAGGAAATCATGGTAGAAGCTCATCACCCCGTGCACCTCGGCCCGGCCGATATTCAGCGCTTCGGCGATCATCGGCACAGCGGCCTCGGGCACATGGCCAAAGCGGCTTTGCAGCCGGTGCAGGATCGGCAAAAGTGGGCCTTCGCGGCCCAGTTCGGCGGCGATCTCGGTGGCGATGGTTTCGTGGTTTGGTGTGATGTCTGGCATGGTGGCTCCGACGTTGGTGAGGTCAGCACACATCAGATCGTGCATTCGGAATCAATATCGCTATTCCGTTAGTCGATAGTCAAATTCAATCATTCGCCAATTCCGCCGCCTCATCGAGCAGGGCCTGCAGCACCGGCGTGTGCGGCTCCTGCCAGGGCGCCACGAGGCCAACGGCGTGGCCCGGCGCCGCGCCCCGGATCGGCACGATAGCAAGCCCCTTGCCGCTGGCAAGGAAGTGAGCGAGATCGCCGGGCAGCACCGTGACCCAAGCGCCGGTGGCAACATGGCTCACCAGCACCACGGTGGAATTGCTCTCCATCAGCGCCACCGGCTCGCAGCCCGCCGCGCGGAAGGCGGCATTGACGATACGGCGATTCTGCATGTCGGGGGTGAGCAGGCACAGCCGGCTGCCGGAAAGCTCGTCCCAGCCGATCTCGGCCCGCGCGGCAAGCGGATGATCCGGGGCGCAAACCAGGGTGTAGGTTTCGCGGTAAAGTTCAACCGTCGACACCCGGCCGAGCGGCTCGTTGTCGAGATAGGAAAGCCCGGCGTCGCTTTCGAGATTGTCGAGCATGGTGAAGATTTCGGCGGAATTTCGGCTGAGGATGGTGAACGCCACGTTTGGGTGGCGCGCCGAGAAGCCGGCGGCGAGCCGCGACGCCCAGGTGAGCGCCGTCGGGATCACCGCAAGCCGCAAGTGCCCCGCCAGCCCCTCGCGCGAAAACCGCATTTCCTCGCGCAGCCGCCGGGCATCGCCGACAATCTGGCGCGCCCAGGTGAGCGCGCGTTGCCCCTCCGGCGTGAGGCCGCCATAGCGCGAGCCGCGCCGGACAAGCTGCACACCGAGCTGATCTTCGAGCTGCTTGAGGCCGGTTGAAAGCGTGGGCTGGGTAATCCCGAGACTCTGAGCCGCCCGGCCGAAATGCTGCTCCTTGGAGAGCGCGAGAAACATTTCGAGCTTGGCGAGCATGATCGGGCCTGTCTATCGGATGTGCGTTCTGCAATAGAGAAACCATATCGCTTTGCCCGGGTGTGCGCCAGATCGAACAGGTTTCGCCTCAAAGAGTCCCGCGCGGGGCGGCGGCTCGCCGCAGCCGGTCGTTGATCGCCAGCCCGAGCCCATGGTCGGGGATCGGGGAGACGGCGATGGGCGCATCGCCGCCAGCGTCGAGGGCGTGGAGATGGCCAAAGAGGTTGGCCGCCGCCTCGACCAGATCGCCCGAGGGCGAGAGGTTCAGCGCAGCTCCCTGCACCGGGCCGAAGCCCAGCAGCCGCTCGCCCGGACCAATGTTTTCAGCGTTCATCCGGATCGCGGCTTTTGGCGCGTAATGCGAGGCAAGCTGGCCCGGCGCATTGATCGCGCTGTCGGGCGCGGCGCGGGCGAGTGGCCCGCCAAGGCAGGCCTCCAGCGCCTCCGTGGGCAGCCCGCCGGGGCGCAGCAGAACCGGGGCAGGATCAAAGCCGACGATGGTGCTCTCCACCCCCACCACGCAGGGTCCGCCATCGACCACCGCCGAAATCTTGCCGCCGAGCCCGGCCAGCACATGCGCGGCGGTGATGGGCGAAATTCGCCCCGAGGGGTTGGCCGAGGGCGCGGCGACCGGTCGGCCGGCTTTGGCCAGCAGACGGCGGGCGAGCGGATGGTCGGGCACGCGCACCGCCACCGTCGGCAACCCGGCCGAGACCAGCGGCGAGAGCCCGGAGCCGTCGCGCAGTGGCAAGACCAGCGTGAGCGGGCCGGGCCAGAACGCCTGCGCCAGCCTGAGCGCCTCACCTGCCAGCACCGCAACAGCATGAACAGCAGCGAGGTTCGGCAGGTGCACGATGAGCGGGTTGAACCGGGGCCGCCCCTTGGCCTTGAAGATCCGCGCCACCGCGCTCGCGTTGGTGGCGTCAGCGCCGAGGCCATAGACCGTTTCGGTGGGAAAGCTCACCAGCTTGCCCGCTCGCAAAAGCGCGGCGGCGCGCGCGATCCCGGCGTCGTCGGGCGTGAGAGTTTCGGTCTGGCTCATGACGCGGGGTTTTCCTTGCGGTCTCCGGCGGGCGGTATACCCTCCGACCGACCCTTCCCGCAAGCCGGGGGGCAGGCCACCGAGGGAGGTTTCATGCCATATCGCGCGCCCGTCAACGAGTTTCGCTTCATGCTGCACCATGTGGTCGCCTATGATCAGGTGGCCGCCACCGACCGCTTTGCCGAGGCCGGGTTTGACACCGCGCTGGCGGTCGTCGAAGAGGCGGCGAAGCTGAACGACGCGGTGCTCGCGCCGCTGAATCGGGTGGGCGATAGCGAGGGCGCGGTGCTCGACGGCGGCGCGGTGCGCACGGCGACCGGGTTCAAGGCGGGCTACAAGGCGATAGCCGAGGGCGGCTGGGTTGGCATCGCCGGCGATCCGGCGTTTGGCGGCATGGGCCTGCCGTTCACGCTCAACGTGGTGTTCAACGATATGATCTCGGGCGCGGTTCTGGCGCTGGGGCTGAACCCGCTGCTCACCCAAGGCCAGATCGAGGCGCTTGAGGCGCATGCGTCGGATGAGATCAAGGCGCTCTACCTGCCGAAGCTGATGCGCGGCGCATGGAGCGGCACGATGAACCTTACCGAGCCGCAGGCGGGCTCGGATGTGGGGGCGCTTTCCACCAGGGCTGCGCCGAGGGGCGATGGCACCTATGCGATCACCGGGCAGAAGATTTTCATCTCCTGGGGCGATCATGATTTTGGCGGCAACATCTGCCACCTCGTGCTCGCGCGTCTGCCTGACGCGCCGCCGGGCACACGGGGGATCAGCCTGTTCATGGTGCCGAAGCTCCTCCCCGATGCGGCAGGCGAGCCGGGCGAAGCCAATGCGCTGAAGGTGGTCAGCCTTGAGCACAAGCTCGGCCTGCACGCCTCGCCCACCTGCGTTATGGCCTATGACAGGGCCGTCGGCTGGCTTGTGGGTGAGGCTCACAACGGGATGGCGGCGATGTTCACGATGATGAACAACGCCCGGCTGCAAGTCGGGGTGCAAGGCGTGGGCGTGGCCGAAGCGGCCTTCCAGCATGCGCTGGCCTTTGCGCTGGAGCGCAAGCAGGGGCGCACCCCGGTGCCGGGCGCGGGGGCGATCATCGACCACGCCGACGTGCGCCGGATGCTCACCGAGATGAAGGCCGAGATTTTTGCCGCCCGCGCCATCGCACTATCCTGTGCCGTGGCGCTCGATATGGCAAAGGCCACGGGCGAGGCCGACTGGGCCGCCCGCGCCGCGCTGCTTACGCCGGTGGCCAAGAGCTTCGGCACCGACGTGGCGCAGAAGGTGGCGCACCTTGGCATCCAGGTGCACGGCGGCATGGGTGTGATCGAGGAAACGGGCGCGGCTCAGTTCGCCCGCGATGCGCGGGTGCTGACGATCTATGAAGGCACCAACGGCATCCAGGCGATGGACCTTGTCGGACGCAAAATGATGGATCGGGGCGAGGCGGCATTTCACCTCTTCGACGAGGGCGAGAAGTTGGCCGAGATCGCCCGTGCCACAGTGCCCGACCTGGCCGAAAAAGTATGGAGTGCCGCAGAAGGCCTGCGCGAATGTGTCGAGTGGCTGGTGCAGCAGGAGATGCAGGAGCGCTTCGCTGGCGCTGTGGCGTTCCAGTCGGCCGCAGCTCGGGTGCTGGGGGCGTTCTACCACCTCAAGGCCGCGCATGCCGAGGGCGGCGCCGGCCCGCGCACTGCGCTCGCGCGGTTCTACATCGAGCGGCTCCTGCCTGAGCACGAGGCGTTCATCGTTCAGGCTCGGTCTGGGGCGGCCGGGCTCTATGCGCTTTCGCATGACGATTTGGCACAATGAGGGATGCGGTGAGCGCGCCGATCACCTTTCCCTGGGACGAGCCCCCCGGCGAGGCACGGGCGGTCGAAATTGGCCCCGGCGCGCTCTGGATGCGGCTGCCGCTGACGATGATGAAGCTTGACCATGTGAACGTCTATGCCTTCGAGGACGATGACGGCTGGACGATCATCGACACTGGCTTCGACACAAGTCACACGCGCCATATCTGGGCAAAGCTCATCGCCGGGCCGCTTGGTGGAAAGCCCATTGTCCGGGTGATCGTCACGCACCATCACCCCGATCACGTCGGCCTTGCCGGCTGGTTTCAGCGCGATCACGGGGCCGAACTCATCACCACCCGCACCTCCTGGCTCTTCGCCCGGATGCTGCTGCTCGATGAGCAGATGGTGCCGGTGGACGAAACGCTCGCCTATTGGCGCTCGGCGGGGATGGAGGAAGACATCTATGAGGCGCGCCGGGTGCAACGCCCGTTCAACTATGTCGATCTCGTCGCCGACATGCCGCTGGGCTTTCGCCGGATCAAGCATGGCGACGTGATCCGCTTCGGCGCGCGCGATTGGGATGTGCGCATCGGCAACGGCCATGCGCCGGAGCACGCGACGCTCTGGAGCCGCGATTGCGATCTGGTGATCGGCGGCGACCAGCTTCTGGCCACGATCAGCCCCAACCTTGGCGTCTATGCCACCGAGCCCGCAGCTGATCCGGTGCGCGCCTGGCTCGAAAGCTGCGCGGCGCTCTCGGAGTTCGCGCGTGACAGCCACCTCGTGCTGCCCGGCCACAAGCTGCCCTACCGGGGCCTGCCCACCCGGATGCGCCAGTTGATCGCCAATCACCATACCGCGCTCGACCGTTTGCTGGACGCGCTCGAAACCCCGCACACGGCGGTGGAGTGCTTTGCCGCGCTCTACAAGCGGCAAATCGGGGCGGCGAATACGGGCTTGCCCTAGTCGAGGCGATGGGGCACCTCAATCATCTCTTGCAAAAAGGGCGCATCACCAGGCAGAAGCGCGGCGACGGGGCCTGGGTCTGGCAACGGAGGCACGATGGCTAAGACAAAACAGCGCCCGCCCGCCGAGGTTGCCAAGTGCGACGAAGACGCGCCGCTCACCGCCGAGCAAAAGCCGCTGCCTGAGGCGATTGGCGATATGCCCTATGAAGACAAGAGCCCGGCCGAATGGGCCTACGAGCGGCTCATCCTCTATATTCAGAATTTCGAGGACCAGCTCGACAACGAGCACGAAGTAGCGATGGGCTTCGCCGGCGGCGAGGTGGGCATTCTGCGCATCGAGGGGATCGGCTATTTCGATCCCGATCTTGTCACCTTCTACGGCACCGACGACGAGGGGACGAAAACCCAGCTTATCCAGCATGTGAGCCAGCTCAACGTGATGCTGCGCGCCGAGCCGCGCGAGGATACCGCCGAGCCGCCCAACCGGATCGGCTTCCGGCTGGCCGCAGATCTGGGCAAACATGGCTCGGGTGATATGGGCAAGAATGAGGGCTGAGGCCTTGCCGGGCCTGCTCGCCCAGCGCAGGATGGGGGCATGAACAATCCCGCCGAAACCCCGCGCCTGCGCCTTCGCATTGTCTTTGCCGATGGCTCGTGGATGGGGCCGGGCAAGGCCGACCTGCTTGAGGGAATCGCGCGCACCGGCTCGATCGCGGCGGCCGGGCGCGAGATGGGCATGAGCTACAAGCGCGCATGGCAACTCGTTGAGGCGATGAACGCGATCTTCCGCGAGCCCCTGGTGCTGAGGTCCCGGGGCGGCGCCAAGGGCGGCGGTGCGACGGTAACAGAGGCGGGCCAGTCGGTGCTCGCGGCGTATCGCGGCGTGGTCAAAGCCGCCGGGCGCGCTGGCGCGGGGCACCTGGCCGCGCTGGAGGACATGCTGAGCGATATAGCCTCTGGAAAATAACGCTTGCCCACGCCCGACGGGTTGCGTTATTCCCGGTTGAACATATCGTAACGGGAATGCAAATGTCTCTCCGCTCTATCGCCTTCGCCTTCATGGCGACCGTGGCTTTCACCCCGCTGACCGCGCGGGCCGATACCGCGCTCGCGGCCGTGGCGGCGAACTTCGCCGAAGCCGCCGAGGCGCTCGCACCGCTGTTTCATGCGGCGACGGGGCATGATCTGCAGATCACCACCGGCTCCACCGGCAAGCTCTACGCCCAGATCGGTGAGGGTGCGCCGTTTGACGTGTTCTTGTCGGCCGATGCCGCCACCCCCGAGCGGCTGGTCGCAGAGGGCAAGGCGGTGCAGGGCAGCGCCTTCAGCTATGCCGTGGGCCGCCTCACGCTCTGGAGCGCGAATCCCGCCCGGATCGGCCGCGACGGCCGCGCGGCGTTGACTGACGAAGGCTTGCGCTTCGTCGCCATCGCCAACCCCGATCTTGCCCCTTATGGCCTCGCCGCGCGCGAAGCCTTGCAAAATCTGGGGGTCTGGCAGGTGCTGCAATCGAAAATCGTGATGGGGCAGAATATCGGCCAAACCAATTCGATGGTCGCCTCCGGGGCGGCGGAGCTGGGCTTTGTCGCGCTCTCGGCGGTGCTCAGCCCGCGTGTGCAGCAAAAAGGCAGCCGCTGGGATGTGCCGCAAGAGATGTTTACCCCGATCAGGCAGGATGCGGTGCTGCTCGCCCACGGGGCGGACAACCCGGCGGCGCGGGCGTTTCTCGCCTTTTTGAAAGGTCCCGACGCGGTGCAGGTGATCGAAGCCTTCGGCTACGGCACGGGGGAATGAGGTGACCCTGCCCGATCTCGGGCCGCTCTGGCTCACCTTGCGATTGGCGGCGGTCACCACGCTCCTGTTGGTGTTTCTGGGCACACCGCTGGCGTGGTGGCTCGCCCATACCCGCACGCGAGCCAAGGCGGTGGTCGAGGCCGTCACCGCCCTTCCGCTGGTGCTGCCACCAACGGTGCTGGGCTTCTACCTGCTGGTCTTACTCAGCCCGAATTCGGCTCTGGGCGGGTTCTGGCTGTCGCTGACCGGCACCACGCTCACCTTTTCCTTCATCGGGCTGGTGCTTGCCTCGTCGCTCTATTCGTTGCCGTTCATGGTGCAGCCGCTGCAAAGTGCGTTCGAGGCCCAGGGCCTCGCCCCGCTTGAAGCCGCCGCCAGCCTGCGCGCCAGCCCGCTCGATGCCTTTTTCACCGTCGCCACGCCAATGGCCGTGCGCGGCTATCTCACGGCGATCGTGCTCACCTTCGCCCATACCATCGGTGAGTTTGGCGTGGTGCTGATGGTCGGCGGCAATATCCCCGGCCGCACCAAGGTGATCTCGATCCAGATCTACGAGCAGGTTGAAACCATCAACTACGCTGCGGCCCATGGCCTTGCAGCCCTCCTGCTGGGATTTTCCTTTACCGTGCTGCTCGGGGTCTACAGCCTCAACCGCCGGTTTCCGGTCCATGTGGGGTAGGCGATGACGCAGCTTTCGGTTGATATTCAGCTCCGCTACCCGGCGTTTACGCTCGAATTTTCTCACGCCTTCGCCGACCGCGGAATCACGGCGCTGTTCGGGCGCTCGGGCAGCGGCAAATCCTCCCTTCTGCGGGTGATCGCCGGGTTTGAGCGCGGCGGCAGCGGGCGGGTGACGTTTGGGCGCGAGGTCTGGATGAACGGTCGCCGCTCGCGCGCCCCGCACCGGCGTGGTGTTGGCTTCGTGTTTCAGGATGCGCGGCTGTTTTCGCACCTCACGGCGCGGCAGAACCTCGACTATGCCCACAAGCGCGCCGCAGCGTGGCCCGCCCGCTATTCCTACGACGATGTGGTCGAGGTGCTCGATCTCGCGCCGCTGTTTGCCCGCCTCCCCGGCCAGCTTTCGGGCGGCGAGAAACAGCGCGTGGCGATTGGCCGGGCGCTGCTGACGCGCCCCCGGCTCCTGCTCCTCGACGAACCGCTCGCCGCGCTGGACGAGGGCCGCAAGGGCGAGATCCTGC
>MNZL01000172.1 GCA_001873585.1 Rhodobacterales bacterium CG2_30_65_12
CGCGAATCGCCGGGCCGCGGCCCGCCGATGCGCGCCAACCATCTGTCAGGTTGGAACGTCTAGGGTCACAACCAGAACAGCGGCCGGCTTCGGCCCTGACCGATATTGTTGACCGCCAGATCTGCGAGCAGCAGCCTGCAGCACCGCCACTTCCCCTTCATCTTGCCACAAATATCCCGGGGGGTGAGCCCGCAGGGCGAGGGGGGCAGCGCCCCCCTGACCGGGTGCCGCTCAGATTGCCATGCAGATGTATTTCATCTCGAGAAAATCCTCGATCCCGTGGCGACCGCCCTCGCGGCCCAGCCCCGATTGCTTGACCCCGCCAAACGGCGCGACCTCGGTCGAGATGATGCCGGTATTCACCCCGACAATGCCGTATTCCAACGCTTCCGCCACCTTGTAGACCCGGCTGAGGTTGGTGGCGTAGAAGTAGCTTGCGAGCCCGAAGATCGTATCGTTGGCCTGGGCGATCACGTCATCTTCGTCCTTGAAGCTGAACAGTGGCGCGAGCGGGCCGAACGTTTCTTCCTCGGCAAATTCCATCTCGCGGGTCGCCCCTGTCACGATCGTCGGCGTGAAGAACAGCCCGCCCTTTTCGTGCGCAGCCCCGCCTGTGATCACCTTGGCCCCCTTGGCGAGTGCATCGGCGATGTGCTCTTGCACCTTTCGCACTGCGTCTTCGCTCACCAGCGGGCCAAGTGCCACGCCTTCGTCAAGCCCGTCGCCCACTTCGAGCTTGCCCACCGCGCGGGCCAGCTTCTCGGCGAAGGCGTCATACACCCCCTCCTGCACATAGAGCCGGTTGGCGCAAACGCAGGTTTGCCCGTTGTTGCGGAATTTCGACGCAATCGCGCCCTCTACGGCCGCATCCAGATCGGCATCGTCAAACACGATGAAGGGCGCGTTGCCGCCCAGCTCCATTGAGCATTTCTTCACCTGGTCGGCGGCCTGGCGCAAAAGGATGCGGCCCACCAAGGTGGAGCCGGTGAAGGTGATCTTGCGCACCGCGTGGTTTTCGGAAAACTCCTTGCCGATCTCGGCGGAGCGCGACGAGGTGACCACGTTGAACAATCCCTTCGGCAGCCCGGCGCGCTCGGCCAGCACGGCGAGCGCCAGCGCCGACAGCGGGGTTTCGCCAGCCGGCTTGGCCACCACGCCACAGCCGGCGGCCAGCGCCGGGCCCACCTTGCGGGTGATCATCGCGTTGGGAAAATTCCACGGCGTTATCGCGGCCACCACGCCCACCGGCTGCTTGATCACCTGCAGCCGCATGTTGGGCAGGTGCGGCGGGATCGTCTCGCCATAAATCCGTTTGCCCTCTTCGGCGAACCATTCGATGAAGCTCGCGCCATAGGCGATCTCGCCCATCGCCTCCTTGATCGGCTTGCCCATCTCGGCGGTGAGGATGATGGCGAGATCCTGCTGGTTGTGCATCATCAGGTTGAACCAGGCGCGCAGGATGTTGGCGCGCGCCTTGGCGGTGAGCGCCTGCCAACCCTTCATCGCGGTTTCAGCCGCAGCGATGGCGCGCGCGGTCTCGGCCCGGCCAAGGTCGGCCACCTCGGCCAGCACGTCGCCCCGCGCCGGGTTGGTCACGGCAAAGGTCTTGCCGGCATCGGCGTCGATCCAGTCACCGCCCACATAGGCGCGGGTGGCGAGCAGCGAGGGGTCTTTCAGAAGTGAGGCGAGATCGGTTGCGTCGCGCGGCATTTTGGTCTCCGACTATGGTTTGGGGCGCAGCCCCGGAAGGGAGCTCGCCGATGGATTATGATCTGGCCTATGCTAACGCGGATTTCATCCCGAATTCCAACGCCTATCCGCCACGTTGGGCGCGCGAGGCGGCTGAATTCCGCGAACGGCGCAAGGAACGTGCGCAGCTTGGAATTTCCTATGGCGAAACCGAGCGCGAGGCTTTCGATCTGTTTCTGCCCGACGCGCCGCCGCTCGGCCTTCTCGTCTTCGTGCACGGCGGCTACTGGTTGCGGTTTGGCCGCGAGGATTGGTCGGGCTTCGCCGCCGGGCCGGTGGCGCTGGGCTGGGCGGTGGCGATGCCGTCGTACCCGCTCGCGCCCGCCGCGCGGATCCGCGATATCACCCGCGCCGTGGGCCGGGGCATTGCCGCCTGCGCGCGCGCGGTGCCCGAAGTGCCGGTGGTGCTCACCGGGCATTCAGCGGGCGCGCACCTGGCGGCGCGGATGAACGTGCTCGATGCGCTACTGGCCCAGGCCGTCGTGCGCCGGGTGCGCCGGGTGGTGCCGATCTCGCCGGTGGCCGATCTGCGCCCGCTCACCCGCACCCGGATGAATGCCGATCTGCGCCTCGATGCCGCCGAGGCGCAATCCGAGAGCCCGGTGCTCGGCACTCCGCGTCACGGGTTTGAAACGCTGGTCTGGGTCGGTGCCGAGGAGCGCCCGGCGTTTCTCGACCAGGCACGCTGGCTGGTCGAAAGCTGGGACGAGGCGCGCCTGCACATCGCCCCCGGGCGGCACCATTTCGATGTGATCGAGCCGCTGAAATCCCCCGACAGCGCGATGACCCGCGCCCTTGTCGCGGATTGACACCCCGGGCCGGCGCGCGCACATCAGGGGCACGAAACCGGAGACAATCATGCGCCCGATCCTGCCCGCCCTCGCCCTGATAATCGCGCCGCTGGCCGCGTGGGCCGAAAGCGGGATGTGCGAATACCGCCACCCGGCGCACCCGTCCTGGGATTTCTTCGCCTCTTGCAGCGTGACCGAGACCAGTGCTGTGGGGGCGACCACGCGTGAGGTGATCGTGTCGAACGGCTCGCGCTTCACCACCCGCGACGAACCCGGCGAGGCCAGTGTGAACGGGCGCGCGGCGCTGCGCCTCGACCGCAGTGATGCCGCCTGCTGGCGCACCGAGGCGGAAGGCGAGTTGATCTGCATCTACCCCGCCGAAACCTTCGCCCCGAGCGCGCCACCCCCGGCGGCGGGGCCGGGCAGCGATTTTGCCCCGGGCGCGCTGGCCGTCGGCAACGCCTTCGGCGGCGGTACCAAGGGCTTCTGCCTGCTGGCCGAGGACGGCGTTCTGGTCGAGCAGGGGCCCTGTATCCGGCGCGAAAACTGCCTCGAAATCGCCGCTGGCGAGGGGGTGAGCTGCCTGGTCAACTACGATTGGCAGAGTGGGCGCACCACTGAAATGGCCAGCGCCGAGGGCTGGACCACGCTTGACGGCGCAGCGGCGATCCAGGGCGATCCCGGCTGCGTGCTCGATCCCGGCGCTGCGATCGTCTTCTGCCACTCGAAAACGGCGATCACGGCTGAAACCCACCCGGTTCTGGCACGCCTTGGAAACCAGACCCCGGCTGGCGCGGTCGCCCCTGCGCCCGAGGGAGAGGGCGCGGTGGCGGCACCGACCGGGGCCGAGTGATCAGCGGGCGAAGTCTTCCAGCGCCTTGATGTCAATTCCTTCGAGGATCGGGATCATCACCTCGGGCGCGGCACCCTCGGCCTGGATCAGGATCCGGTTGTCGATCAGCGTGGTCAGCTCACCGTCGTTGTCGACGTATTTTTCCCGGCCCACCCGGTGCAGCTTCATTCCCATCATGCCCGCGTTAGCGATCATGCCGCCAAACATCGTCACCATCGGGCTGTCGGCGATCAGGGTCACGGTGACGGTCTCGCTGCCATCGGTGTAGAGCGCTTCGGAACTGGAGCCGCCGCCCAGAATCGCCAACCCGGCGTTGGCGTCGCTCTCAGTGATCTCGCGGGTCCAGCCAGCGGGCGGCTCGGGCAGAAAGCCGGCAAGCTGCGCCGTGTTCATCGCCTGCAACAGCTGCTTGGCGTAGTCGAGCTCTTCGATCGCGTATTTGATATCGCCCTCTTCGTAGGCCTGCATCGCCGAGGAGAGCGTATCGTTCACCTCGTCGGCAAGGGCCGGGTCGGCGACGGCAACGAGAGCAAGAGCGAATAAAGTGGCGCGAAACATGGGCGTTCTCCAAAGGTTGTACACAAAGCCATAGGCCGGATCATGCCTCGCGGCCTTGATCAACGTCAATCCGTGCCAAACCGTTGCTGCCAGGTGGCAAGGGGATCGCCCGGTGCTGGGGTCGCGCTATGCACCCCTCTGGCGATGGCGCGCGCAAGGCAGGTGGCGGCGGCGTGGCCCAGGAGCAGCATGTCGAGATCTGGGTTGGCGAGCGGGCGCGCGCCGGTGGCGGCGGCAAACACCAGATCACCATCAAGCGGCGTGTGGCTCGGGTGGATCGCTCGCGCCATGCCGTCATGCGCCGCCACCGCGAGCCGCGTGGCCTGCGCCTGGGTGAGCGCGGCATCGGTGGCGACGATTGCGATGGTGGTGGCGCTGCGTGGCGTGAGCTTGGTCACCGGCACGGCGCCCGGATCGAACCGCGTTACCGGCCCCAGCCCGCCGAACTCGGCGCCAAACTCCCAAACCCCGGCCCAGAACTGGCCCTCCGGTCCGGTTACGCTGCCGACAGCGTTGACCACAACGAGTGCCCCCACGGTCAGGCCGCTGTCCAGCATCAGCGAGGCCGAGCCGAGCCCGCCCTTGAGATCGGCAGTGGTCGCGCCTGCGCCCGCACCCACCGAACCGAGCCCGAACACCTCGCCCGCCGCCGCCAGGGCATCGCGCCCAAGCCGCTTGTAGGTGTTCTCGGCCCAATCCTTGTTGCCGCCATTCAACAGGTCGAAAACGATTGCGCCGGGCACGATCGGCACCCGTTGCCCGCCAACCTCGAAGCCCCGCCCCTCGGCGCGCAGCGCATCGGCCACACCCGAGGCGGCATCGAGCCCGAAGGCCGAGCCACCTGCAAGCACCAGCGCATCCACCTCCTGCACCGTCTTGTCGGGCGCGAGCAGGTCGGTCTCGCGCGTGCCGGGTGCACCGCCCATCACATGCACGGCGGCCACAAAGGGCGCATCGCCGAGCAGCACCGTAGCCCCGGTCTTCACCCCGTCATCGGTAGCATTGCCAACGCGAAGCCCCACCACATCAGTGATCAGGTTCAGCTTTCCCGGCTGCATGATCTTGTCCTTCTTTGGTCCTGAAATACCTTGCGGGGGTCCGGGGGTGCAAAACCCCCGGCCCGGCCTCAGATACAGCGCCCGCCGTCCACCTCCAGCCCCACGCCGGTGATCATGCTGGCCTCATCCGAGCACAGGAAGGCGGCGGCGTTGCCCATGTCTTCGGGCGTCGAAAACCGCCCGAGCGGGATGGTGGCGAGAAACTTCGCGCGGATCTCCGGCGTGTCTTGCCCCATGAAACTTTGCAAAAGCGGCGTCTCGCCCGCCACCGGCAGGATCGCGTTCACCCGCACACCATGCGGCGCAAGCTCCACCGCCATCGACTTTGTCGCCGTCAACACCCAGCCCTTCGAGGCATTATACCATGAGAGATTGGGCCTCGGCGAGATCGCGGCGGTGGAGGAAACGTTGAGGATCGCCCCGGTGCCCGCCGCCTTCATCACCGGCACGAAAGCGCGCGCGGTGAGGTAGACCGACTTCGCGTTCACTGCCAGCACGCGGTCAAACTCGTCTTCCTCGATCGCCTCCATGGCTCCCGGCAGGTGGGTGATCCCGGCGTTGTTCACGAGGATGTCGATCCGCCCGAACGCCTCCAGCGCGGCATGGGCGAGCGCGCGCACCGAGGCCGATTGCGATACGTCCACCGGCATCTCGATCGCGTCGATCTCCTGCGCAATCGCGCGCGCGGCGTCTTCGTTGATGTCGGCCACGCACACCCGCGCGCCTTCTGCGGCAAACTTGCGGGCGATCCCGGCACCGAAGCCCGAGCCAGCGCCGGTGACGATGGCGGTCTTGGCATGCAGTCTCATTACGTCTCTCCCTTTGCGCCGAGCCTGCACCCGGTCACGGCCCGGGGCAAGCCCAGACCACCCGGTCAAGCCCGGCGAAACGGCGGAAGCGGTCGAGCTCCGCCTCGATCCGCGCCGCCCGGGCGCGCGAGGGCCGAAGCCCCGGCTCGGGCCAGTAGCCGGCAACACAGAGCGCGCCCGCCG
>MNZL01000126.1 GCA_001873585.1 Rhodobacterales bacterium CG2_30_65_12
GCGGGCCGGTCGAGATCGGCCGCCGTCAGCACCGCCACCACACCGGGGGCCGCGCGCACCGCCGAGAGATCGGCTGCGGAGATCACGCCGCGCGCCTCGTGGCTGAGGCCGAAAGCGAGGTGCAGGGTGCCGGCGGGGGTGGGAATATCGTCGATGTAGCGCGCCTGGCCGGTCGCATGCAGCCGGGCGCTATCGTGGGGCAGGGGGCTGCGCACGCTCATGGCCGCACCTCCTGCACCGTCGCCTTTGCGCCCTGGTCCTCGTGCCAGTAACGCAGCAGCAGCCCTTTCGCGGCCTCCAGCCGGTAGTCGGCGGAGGCGCGCAGATCAGAGAGCGGGGTGAAATCCTCAGCCATTTTCGCTGCCG
Organism: Rhodobacterales bacterium CG2_30_65_12; assembly: GCA_001873585.1. Taxonomy (GTDB): domain Bacteria; phylum Pseudomonadota; class Alphaproteobacteria; order Rhodobacterales; family Rhodobacteraceae; genus Sinisalibacter. The sequence continues at coordinate 367 of MNZL01000126.1, forward strand.
CCGCTTCGACCGTCGCAAGCCTCCAAGGCTGGCCCACAAGCGCGGCCTCGACTGCCGCCGCGCGCTTGGGAATGCCCGCCATGCCGCCGAAGGCGATCCGGGAAGATTGCACTTTTCCATCCTCAATGGCGATATTGAAGGCTCCAAGCAGGGCAGAAATGTCTTGATCGAACCTTTTCGAGATCTTGTAGACCTTTAGCCGGTCCATTGCGCCGGGCGCGTGCGGCAGCGTGACGGCCTCGACGAACTCGCCCGGGCCCCGGTCCTGTTTGCCGTAGTCGAGGAAGAAATCTTCGAGCGGGATTTCCCGGGTCGCCTCGCCCCGGCGCAGGATCAACGTGGCGCCGAGCGCGATCAGCGCCGGGGGCAGATCGCCAATCGGCGAGCCGTTGGCGATGTTGCCGCCGACGGTGGCGGCGGCACGCACCTGGGCCGAAGCGAAGCGCGCCAGCATCGCGGCGAAGTGCGGGTGGCGCGCCGTGATCTCGCGGCGCAGTGCCTCGACGCTGGCGCCGGCGCCGATCCGGGTCATGTAAGGCGCGGTTTCGATCCGCGCCATTTCGGCGATCTGGGCGACAAACACCACCGGGCCGAGATCGCGGTTCGCCTTGTTGATCCAGAGCGCCAGATCGGTCGCCCCGGCGACAATCCTCGCATCGGGATTGCGCATCAGGTGATCGGCGAGCGCGTCGATGGTTGCGGGCAGGGCCGGGTCGGGTGCGCCTCGTGGGGCCGGGCCGGTGGGCAGATCGCGCAGCCATCTCGGCACCGGCTGCTTGCCCGCCGCCTCTGCCGCGCGGGCAATCGACGCGTAGCCGGTGCAGCGGCAAAGGTTGCCCGCAAGCTGGCGGTCGTGGTCGGTCTCGCCGGAAATCTGGCCGGCGGCGAGGCTGACCACGATCCCCGGCGTGCAGAAGCCGCATTGGCTGGCGTGATGCGCCACCATCGCCTCCTGCACCGGGTGCAGGCTGCCGTCGGGGGCGGCGAGCCCCTCGACCGTGGTCAGCGCCTTGCCGTCGATCTGCGGCAGGAACAAGAGGCAAGCGTTGAGCGCGCGGCTGCCGGTCTCGTCGGTCACCATGACCGTGCAGGCACCGCAGTCGCCCTCGTTGCAACCTTCCTTTGTGCCGGTGAGCCCGCGCGCCTCGCGCAGCCAGTCAAGCGCCGTGGTGGTGGGGCTCACTCCCCGCAGCGCGATGGTTTCCCCGTTGAGAAGAAACGAAATATCCATGTGCGTTCCGCCGCGATACCCTGTTGGCCGGCCCCGCCTTCGATGCGGCGTAGAAAGGAGGCTGCTTCGTCTTTTGGTCAGGAAAGCGCAGATCGGCCCGCGTGGCAAGCGGGCGGCGCTTCAGAGAAAGGCCTTTTCCCGGATCCGCGCCACCGCGCGCTCGGCGAAGCTGTCCTTGGCCTCCTCCAGCAGGTTGCGCCCGAGGAACCAGTAGAAATACTGCTCGAACGCAAAATCGCTCATCGCGTCCGGCCCATAATCGAGGGCGTCGCGCAGATCGCCGGGGTTTTTCGCCGTGAGCGTGGCGTGGCGGTAGTCGGACTTGGCGCAGGTGACCACGGTTTTCTTCTGCATCAGCGCCTCGAACCCGGCGGCGGAGTTCTGGGTGATTATCACCCGCGATTTCTCGATCAGATCATGCACCGAGGCTTCCGACACACGCACGTTCTGGTAATCCTGCACCACCGCCATCAGATCGCGCCGGGCGGCCTTGGATTGCCTCGGGTGGAGCTTGACGTAGACCAGTTTCGCCCGGTCGTGTTCGGCGGCGGTGCGGATCATCTGTTCGCTGGTCAGAAAGTGGCTGCGCGGCCCCAGGCCTTCGATTTCCTGGGTAAACACAACTGCGCCGGCCGGGTCCAGCAGGTCGGCCATCCGCTCGGGCTGCGGCGCCTTCGAGACGTTGTTGCGCAGCATCCAGCCGGTGACGCCGTTGAAGAAATACTCGGCATGGCCGCGATGCACCCGCTCGGGGCAGAACTGGCTGAGCCGGAGCGAGGAATTGGCGAAAACGCCGATCTCGTCGAGATACCAGAAGCCCGTGATGTAGCCCTGTTCGATGTGGAGCGTGTTGGCGCCATAGGCGGGCATGTCGCCCATCACCATGTGGATGTGGTTGGCCCCCGGCTCGGCCAAGGTCTCGGCAGGCTTCGAGCGGGCGCGCACCACCCGGGCTTCAACGCCCTGATGCGCGAGCTCGCCGACCAATTTGGGCCAGAACCCGTCAGAGCCGTCAAGCACTGGCGCGATCCAGCCTGGATCGGCGTGGATGATTGCCATCCGCCGGCCGGCGCGATTGAGGCTCTTGGCCAGCGCGACCGAGGAAACCTCGTCGACCCCTAGTCGAAAACCTCGTCCGCCCGCACGCCCCACAAATCCTGTTTGACCATCCATCCCTTCAGCCCCTCCACGTAGACCCGGCACCACTCGATCGCGCATTCGTCGATCTCGACGATCACCCCCGCCTCAAGCCGGGCGTTTTCCGGCGCGCCGGTATCGGCGCGGGCGAACAGCGCGGCGAGGTCGGTTTCGACCAGCCCGGTGCGCGCACCCGAGAGCAGTGAGTAATGCACCCAGCCGCCAACGCCGTCGCGGTCGCGCACCCGCCGCCAGTGGCCATATTCGCCGATGATTTCGAGCGGCATGCCCCGGCGGGTGAAAACCCAGTCGATCCGGTGGGTAAGCGACGGGCCGCGTCGCACGTTGCCCTCGTTGGTTTTGAGAGACACGAAGCGGGGCAGGGGAAGATTGGTGACCGGGCCACGCTCAAGCGCCGCAGCCGACCCCGCGGCCATGAGTGCCAACACACCCGCCACGAGCGCAGACGCCCGCCTGAGAGGTCCGGTTACCGTCATCTACTGCCCATCCAACGCGTTGTTTTCGTTATGTCGCGTCTTGTGACGCTTGTGCCTCATCGCGTTTGCCGTCACCATGCCTGAGACAGGTGCGAGATGTAAAGCCGGGGGAGGAGGCCGATGACATCTGAACGGCTGAGTGTTGTCGTTACGCGACGGTTGCCCGAGGCGATCGAGGCGCGGATGCGCGAGTTGTTCGCGGTCGAGTTCAACCCCGGCGACAAACCGATGAGCCGCGAGGCGCTGGCGGATGCCATGCGCCGGGCCGATGTGCTGGTGCCCACGCTGACCGACCGGATCGACCAGGGGCTGCTGAGCCAGGCCGGCGACCGGCTGAAGCTGATTGCCAATTACGGCGCCGGAGTGGACCATATAGACGTGGCCACGGCGCGCGCGCGCGGCATTCTCGTGGCCAATACCCCCGGCGTGCTGGCGGAAGACACCGCCGATATGGCGATGGCGTTGATTCTCGCCGTCACCCGGCGCATTCCCGAGGGGCTGGCGGTGATGCAGGCGGGAGACTGGGAGGGATGGTCGCCGATGGCGCTGCTTGGCGGGCGCATCCGCGGGCGCACGCTCGGCATCCTCGGCATGGGCCGGGTGGGGCAGGCGCTCGCGCGGCGCGCGCGCTGCTTCGGCATGGAGGTGCAGTATCACAACCGCCGCCGGCTTCATCGCCAGATCGAGGCCGAACATGAGGCGAGATACTGGGAGAGCCTCGACCAGATGGTCGCCCATGTCGATATCCTGTCGATCAACTGTCCGCACACGCCCTCGACCTTTCATTTGATGAACGCGCGGCGGCTCAAGCTGATGCGGCCCGACGCCGTGATCGTGAACACCTCGCGCGGTGAAGTGATCGACGAAAACGCGCTGACGCGGATGCTGCGCGCGGGCGAGATTGCCGGGGCCGGGCTCGATGTGTTCGAGCAGGGCGCGCGGGCCAATCCCCGCTTGCGCACGCTGCCCAACGTGGTGCTCTTGCCGCATATGGGCTCGGCCACCCGTGAGGCGCGGCGCGAGATGGGCGAAAAGGTGCTGATCAACATCCAGACCTTCGCCGACGGCCACCGCCCGCCCGATCTCGTGGTGCCTGGAATGGCGTGAGGGGCGCGGCAACAGCGATTTGATGTCGCATGTTATGTCGATATAACGTTTTTGCTTGCCCTCTGTTATATCCGTATTACAATACTGTCAGCCGCCGTGGAGTCGCCACCGGTGGCCGCGACATTTGAAAAGGCAAACTCACGTGACCTACGGAAAACTCAATATCGCCGGCGGCTTGCTGTTTCTCGCCGCCTTCATGGCTTACGGCTTTTTGCTGATCTACCTGCGCGATTTCGCCCCCGGCAAAGAGCAGTGGGTCGCCGATTATGGCCTCGGCAAGCACTTCGAGGCCCGGCTCGCGCATGTGCACGGCAACCTGTTTGCGCTGTTGAACGTGCTGGTGGGCTACCTCGTGTGGAAGCTGCCGATCGACCAGACTTCGGCGCGCTGGGTGTCGTGGCTGGCCTTTGCCGGCATGCTGATGCCGATAGGGATTCTGGCCGAACTGGTGCTTGGCGCGCCGCCGGTCTTCGTGCTGATTGGCGCGGCGCTGATCGTGGTGGCGATGGCATGGCTCGGCCTTGCGGTCTGGCGCAGCCGGTTCACGCCGGCCTGAGCCTGCGCTCCCGGCCCGCCCCGGCTTGACACCCGGGGCGGCGGCGGCCAAGCCTGAGGCGAACGTCAGGCCAGCGCAGGGGGAACAGGTGCCCGAGAGCCGTCTTGCAAAACCGCGCGCGGTCGGGGCCGCGCTCCTTGCTCTCGCGCTGCTGTCGGCCTGCGCCCGCCCGCTTACCCCGAATGAGGCGCTGGTGGCCAAGGGCCTGTTCGGCGATACGCTCGACGCGGAGGCGGTGCAGATCAAGGCCGGGGTCGGCGTATTGCCGCTGCCGCGCGAACGCAAGCCGAAGCCGGGGGTGGAACCAAAGGCCGTAAACGCGCCTGAGGGTCTGTGCGAACGCAAGCGCTCGACCCGCCGACATTACGATTGGCCGGCCGCCTTCGTGCTTGGAAATTCGGTTTATTTTTCCTACAGTTATTATGCCCCGGATGCGTTCCGGGGCTTGCCTGAAAGCGCGCCCTGGCCGGCCTCGGTGCTGCTCGCGCATGAGCTCGTGCATGTCTGGCAATGGCAGAACCGGGATCGGACCGCGTATACCCCCGAAGGCGCGGCGGGCGAGACCATCACCCAAGTCGATCCCTACTGGTTCGACGCGGCAGGCCGTGCGGAGTTTTTCGCACTGGGCTACGAGCAGCAGGGGGCCTTGGTGCAGGATTTCGTCTGCTACGCGCTGTTTGACCGCAAAAATCCGGCGCTCAACGACCTCGCGGCGGTGCTGCGCCCGGTGCTGCCGGTGGACGATTTTCTGGCCAGCTTGCAGCCGAACGCGCGTTGACCCGCAGGGGGCGGCGGGAACATTCAAAGAACACCTTTTCCTCGCGGCACCGCCCGGCTAAAGTCGCGCCCATGAGCCGTTTTGAAGAGCCCCACGACCTCGACGCGCCCCGCCCGTCGCTCAGCCAGCGCGCTCTCGCGGCGCGGCCGGCCCCCTATCTTGACGATCTCAACCCGGCGCAGCGCGCGGCGGTCGAGGCGCTGGAGGGGCCGGTGCTGATGCTCGCCGGAGCCGGCACCGGCAAGACCAAGGCGCTCACCACCCGAATCGCCCATTTGCTCCATACCGGC
>MNZL01000088.1:0-5964 GCA_001873585.1 Rhodobacterales bacterium CG2_30_65_12
GTAGCCCGCGGCTTCGAGATGGGCTTTCACGGGGGCGTAGAGATCGGTTTCGCGGGGTCGGGGCATACCCCCTTTTAGGGTTCCCCACCCGACAAAAGCCACCCGAAAGGGAACGATTGCCCCGAGCGCCCGGCGCGAAACAGCGGCCGCAGGCCGCCGCGAATCGCCGGGCCGCCCCACGGCACGGCGATCTGGCCGAGCTGGGCGCGCCGCCGCGATGGCATGCGGGGCATGGCTGGAATAAAGCGCTACTGCACAGCGGCCGGATCGCCGCACCGCGGCCCGCCGATGTGCGGCAACCATCTGTCAGGTTGGGACCACCAGCGCAGATGCCGCGGCTGCGAACAGACCCGTGACAAGCCCGGTCGGCTTGCCGTATAACCTGCGCGAACTCCCAACGACAAATGGACCAGACCCATGACCACCCTCGTTTTCGGCCACAAGTCGCCCGACACCGATTCCACCGGCTCGCCCATCATCTGGGCCTGGTATCTCAACGAGATCAGAGGCGTGTCCGCCGAGGCGGTGCTGCTTGGCGAGCCCAACACCGAGGCCGCCTTCATGCTCACCCGCTGGGATGTGCCGAAACCGCGCATCATTGCCGATGTCGAGGCGAGCCAGCCTTGCGTGATCGTCGACACCAACAATCCGGCCGAACTGCCCGCCAGCATCAATGCCGCCGACGTGCGCCAGATCGTCGATCACCACAAGCTGGTGGGCGGGCTTGAAACCAAGGGGCCGATCGACATCACCATTCGCCCCGTCGCCTGCACCGCGACGATCCTGTATGACCTGATCGGCGACGACACCGCAAAGATGCCCGAGCACATCCGCGCGCTGGCGCTCTCCTGCATCCTGTCGGACACGCTGGAATTTCGCTCGCCGACCACCACGGCGCATGACCGCGCTGTGGCCGAAGACCTCGCCCACGAACTTGGCGTGTCGATCCCCGACTACGCTGCCGAGCTGTTTGCCGCGAAGTCCGACGTGTCGGCCTTCACCGACGCCGAGCTTTTGCGGATGGATTCGAAGGAATATGCGGTGGGCGGCAAAAAATTCCGCGTGAGCGTGCTCGAAACCACCGCGCCCGAGATCCCGCTCGACCGCAAGACCAGCCTGATGGAAACCATGGTAAGCGTGGCTGAGGAAGACGGCGTAGACCAGGTTCTGCTGTTCGTCGTCGACATCCTCAACGAGGAAGCCACCCTGCTGGTGCCCAACGAGCTGGTGAAAACGCTGGCCGAGAAAAGCTTTGCCGCCACGGTGACGGGCGACACGGTGGTGCTGCCGGGCGTGATGAGCCGCAAGAAGCAGATCATCCCGAACCTCACACTCTGAGGCGAGGGGGAGAGCAAACCAAAGGGGCGTCCCCCGCGTGGCGCCCTCTTTTGTGCCGTCACAGCGGCAATCAGACCGCCGGGGCGACCGGCTGATAGCCTTGGTTGCCGACGATCTCGAACATGCCGCCAGCGGCCGAGATAACCTTGTTCTCGATCATCTGGGCGAGATATGTGCCCGCCGCCTGGGTTCGGCTTCCGGTGCGGCAGACCAGCACCACGTCGCGCCCGTCGGCGATATCGTCCTTGATCGCGGCCACGAAGGTTTGCGGATCCTGGAAGGTGACAAGCTTCGCCCCCTCGATCACGCCCGACTGATACCACTCGGGCGGCGTGCGGATATCGACGATCAGCGCGCCGGAGGCCTTCATCTCGTCAACCGTCATCACCTTGTGCTCAAAGCCCTCGATCTGCGGGGCCCTGCCAAAACCAAACATCTCCACTTCTCCTGTGCATCCCCAAGCGGCGGGGAATCATCTACATATTCAAATTAACAAATATATGTTGACCGCCGTTTTCCAAAGTGATTCCAGCGCGTCACAGGGCCGCAGGTCAAGCGAAATGCGCGGCAGACAGGTGTCAGCTCGGCGCCACGGTCTGGTAGCCGCCGGCGATCACCTTGCCCATGCCGCCAGCGACCGAGATGATCCGGTTGGGAATGCGGCCCTCGAGCGCGCGGGCGGCGGCTTCGGACCGGCTGCCAGAGCGGCAGACCAGGATCAGATCTCGCCCATCGGCGAGCGTGGGGCCAACCTTGGCCAGAAAGCGCGCTGGATCGGTGAAGGTAACAAGCTGGGCTCCGTCGATCACCCCGGTTTCGGCCCATTCCGGCGGCGTGCGGATATCGACGATCAGCCCACCCGTCTGTTTCATCTCGTCCACGCTGAGGACGGTATGTTCGAACCCTGCCGTGCCCGACCCTGCGGTGATCGCGTAGCCGATGCCCACCGCGCCCGCGAGCGCCGCCGCGCCGAGGCCGAGAACCTGCCGCTTGGTAAAAGTGCTCATGCTGTGCTCCCTGACATATTCATTTCTCGATATATGTAATCGCTCTCCCGAAAGCCAAGTCACAATCGCGCGCGCACGGCCTTTTCTTTTGCCCCCGGCGCGGGCACAAGACGCATCAAAGGAGCCCCCCATGACCCGGATCGTCGACAGCCTCGCCGAGATTTCCGCCCCCTACGACGCGTTGCTCTGCGATCTCTGGGGCTGTGTGCATGATGGCATCCGGCCCTTCCCGGCGGCGGTCGCGGCGCTGCAGTCCTACCGCGCCGGCGGCGGCAAGGTGATCCTTGTCACCAACGCGCCGCGCCAAGGCTCGGCCGTGCGCGCGCAGCTCGACACGATGGGCCTGCCGCACGACGCGTATGACGATATCGCCTCCTCCGGCGATGCCGCGCGCGCAGCAATGTATCGCGGCGCGGTGGGCGGCAAGGTCTGGTTCATGGGCGAGCCGCATGACGAGGTGTTTTTCGAGCCGATGCCCGAGATCGACAGCCCGGTGCAAATCACCCGCGTGCCGCTGGACAAAGCCGAAGGGATCGTCTGCACCGGCCCGTTCAACCCGCTGGCCGACCCCGCCGATCTGCGCCCGCAGTTGCTCTTCGCCAAGCAGAAGGGGCTGAAGCTGCTCTGCGCCAACCCCGATCTGGTGGTCGACCGGGGCGAGGTGCGCGAATGGTGCGCCGGCGAAGTGGCGCGGCTTTACGAAGAGATGGGCGGCGAGTGCCTGTATTTTGGCAAGCCGCACCCGGCGATCTACGATCGCGCGCGTTTGCGCCTCGCCGCGCTCGGGCCAGTGCCGGGGCTCGAGCGCCTCCTCGCGATCGGCGACGGTATTCACACCGATATTCAGGGCGCGCTCGGGGAAGACATCGATTCGCTCTTCATCACCGGTGGGCTCGCCGGAGCCGCGACAAAGACCACCGATCAGCCCGATCCGGATGCCCTCGCCGCCTTCGTGGCAGGTGCGCAAATCACGCCGACTTTCGCCATGGGCTTGCTGCGCTAGCACACAATGTGGCAAATCCGGGCTTGATTTTCTGCACCTGCAAAGTAATCATGTTACCTGAACGCCCCTGAACTTGTGCGAAAATTACCCGGAGGATCGGATGTTGGACAACATGCCCCGCGGCACGATCGTGATCGAGGATCTCGAGATCGGCATGACGCGCGCCCTCACCAAGGAAGTAACCAACCGCGATATCGAGCTTTTCGCCGAGGTCTCGACCGATCACAACCCGGTGCATCTCGACGACGATTACGCCCGCGATACGATTTTCGAGGGCCGCATCGCCCATGGCATGCTCACCGCCGGGCTGATCTCGGCGGTGATCGGCGAGCAGCTGCCGGGGCACGGAACCGTCTATCTTGGCCAGAGCCTCCGCTTCATCGCCCCCGTCCGCCCCGGCGACGTGGTGCGCGCCGAGGTGACGGTGATGGAAATCGACTATGCCAAGCGACGGGTGCAGCTCAAGACCGAGTGCCACGTAGGCCACAAACTGGTGCTCAAGGGCGAGGCCACGGTGCTGGCGCCCTCGGGGAAATTCGACTGACGCACAGCGTCAACTTTTACCAAAAAGTCGAATAGAGGGTTGAAATGCCAAACAATTGATGCTTCGATATTTGAGGTTTCAAATGGAGGTTGAGTTGCGGACTAAAGTTTTCTTGTTACCGCTGGTATTCGTGGCTTCTTGCGGAATTTCTCCTGACAGGGTTCAGCCGGCAGTCTCGCAATACAATGGCGATAGCGTAAGCATTCAATTGAACGGCAACGCTGTGGAACTCATGGGGGCGCCAGACCGGCAAACCGTATTCTCAAAGGCCGATGCGGAAGCGGCGCGGATTTGCAGCAAAGGTCACAAGAAGAAAGCCGAATACACAAGTTCCAGAAACATTCCGACGTCGCAATACACTTATGTGATCGAACGACTTTATCTTTGCCTGAGTTGATTTTTTTGTTGTCGGACGATTTTCGGTGAGGATTCAACGAAACACGTGGCTTGCGCCCTCCCAAGCCACGCGATAACTGCGCTACCCATGCGGATCGTGCGTGACTGGCAGTTTGTCGAGGATCGAGACCGGGGCGCCTCGGCGGCCATCGGTAACTTTGACGGTGTGCACCGGGGCCATCACCACGTGATCGACATCGCCCGCGATGCGGCCAGACAGCTCGGTGCGCCCTTGGGGGTGATGACGTTCGAGCCGCATCCGCGCCAGTATTTCGCCCCCAAGGCCCCGCCGTTCCGGCTGATGAATGCGGAAGCCCGCGCGCACCGGCTCGAGTGGCTTGGGGTTGAGGTGCTCTACGAGCTTTCGTTCAACGACACGCTCTCGGCGCTGACACCCGAGGCTTTCGCGGCCCGGGTGATCGCCGAGGGGCTTGGGCTTGCGCATGTCGTGATCGGCGAGGATTTCCACTTCGGAAAGGGCCGGACGGGCAGCGCCGCCGACCTCATTGAATTTGGCGCCAAGATGGGCTTTGGCGTGACCGTTGCGCCATTGATCGCGGATACCGGCGCGGAAATCAGCTCTACCGCGATCCGCGCCGCGCTCACCGACGGCCGCCCACGCGATGCCGCGCGGATGCTCGGCCATTGGCACCGGATCGACGGTAAGGTGATTCGCGGCGACCAACGCGGGCGCACACTCGGCTACCCCACCGCCAACATGTCGATCACCGATTTGCACCCGCCGAAGTTTGGCGTGTATGTGGTGAAGGTAGACGTTCTGACCGGCCCGTACACGGGCAGCTATGGCGGCGCGGCAAGCATGGGAGTGCGGCCGATGTTTGGCGAGAACCTGCCCAACCTTGAGAGCTATCTGTTGGATTTCAAGGGTGACATCTATGATGAACACCTGTCGGTAGCGCTGATCGACTATCTGCGCCCGGAGAAAAAATTTGCCTCGCTCAAGGCGCTGATCGCGCAGATGGACGCCGATTGCGCCGACGCGCGCGCCGTGCTGGCGGGGCTCTAGATGGCTCGCCTGCGCAATCGCTTCTGGGAGCTTCCGCTGCGCCAGCTTACCCAGCCCGAATGGGAAGCGCTTTGCGACGGTTGCGGCAAGTGCTGCCTCAACAAGCTCGAAGACGTAGAAAGCGGCGAGGTCGCCTTCACCCGCGTTGCCTGCCGCCTGCTCGACGGCGAGACCTGCCGCTGCGGGCAATACGCCATAAGGCTGCAATTCGTGCCCGAATGCATCGTGCTGACACCAAAAAACATTGCCGATGTCGCCTATTTCATGCCCTCCACCTGCGCCTATCGGCTGCGCCATGAGGGCCTATCGCTGCCCGACTGGCACCCACTGCTCACCGGTAATCCGGACAGCGTGCACGAGGGCCATTCGGTAAAGGGCTGGAGCGTGCCCGAGTTTGAAGTCGATGAAGAAGACTGGGAAGATTACCTGATCGAGGATCAATAATGTATTTCGCATCCGATAACGCCGGCCCCGTGCACCCCAGGGTGATGGCCGCGCTCACCGCCGCCAACGACGGCTATGCCATGCCCTACGGAGCCGACGAGCTGATGACTGGCGCGCGCGCGCGCATCCGCGAGGTGTTTGAAGCGCCCGAGGCGGCGGTGTATCTCGTTGCCACCGGCACGGCGGCCAATTCGCTGGCGCTGGC
>MNZL01000088.1:5975-7193 GCA_001873585.1 Rhodobacterales bacterium CG2_30_65_12
AGACGGTATTCTGCTCGCCCGTGGCGCATATCCATGAAGACGAGTGCAACGCGCCTGAATTTTTCACCGGCGGCGCCAAGCTCACCTTGGTGGGTGACGCCGACAAGATCACGCCCGCCGCACTCGGTGCCGCGATCGCGGCGGAGGAGAGCCGGGGCGTGCATGGGCCGCAGCGCGGACCGGTCTCGATCACCAACGTCACCGAGCGCGGCACCGTCTACAGCCCTGCCGAGATCAAGGCGCTGGCCGACGTAGCAAAGGGCTATGGCCTGCGCGTGCATCTCGACGGCGCGCGCTTTGCCAATGCGCTGGTGGCCACCGGGGTGAGCGCGGCGGACATGACCTGGAAGGCGGGTGTCGATGCCGTGAGCTTCGGCGGCACCAAGAACGGGCTGATGGGCGTAGAGGCGGTGGTGCTGTTCGATCCGAAACAGGCGTGGGAATTCGAGCTTCGGCGCAAGCGCGGCGCGCATCTCTTTTCCAAGCACCGTTACTTGTCGGCGCAGATGCTGGCCTATCTCGATGACGGGCTCTGGCTCGATATGGCCCGCGCCGCCAATGCCGCCAACGCGCGTCTGGTGGCGGGGCTCCAAGGCATCGGTGGAGTCCGCTTTCTCCACGCGCCGCAGGCCAACATGAGCTTCGCCGGCTGGGCGCGCGCCGCGCATCACCGCCTGCACCACGCTGGCGCGCAATACTACGTCTGGGAGGGCAGCCTTGACGGCGAAGACCCCGGCGAGGAACTCACCGCGCGAATGGTCACAGACTGGTCGGCGCGCGACGAAGATATCGACCGCTTCGTCGATCTCGTCAAAGGCTGATCGCTTCTTTGGTCTCACAATACCTTCGGGGGGTCTGGGGGGCAGACAGCCCCCCCAGCCTTCGCGTTACACCTTGAGAAACGCCGCAATCTCTCTCGCCACGTTATCCGGGTGCGTGAGCGGGGCCATGTGGCCAGCGCCCATCACGATCACCCGGCGCATATCTGGCAGGCGGGCGGCGAGCTTGCCCTGCACCGCGCGCACAATCGGCGGCGAAGCGCTGCCCTCGATCAGCAGCACCGGCTGGTGGACCGCCTCAAGCCGCCCCGGCGCGCCGAGACCCGCCACGTCATCCATCGTCACGCCGCTTTCCTCGCCAATCTGGCCGATCTGGCTTGCAAGTTTTTCGCGCGCACGCTCCGTGAGGCTCTCCCAAGGTGTGCCAGGGTTGGCCGCG
>MNZL01000088.1:7205-8877 GCA_001873585.1 Rhodobacterales bacterium CG2_30_65_12
CGCTCCCCCGCCGCCAGTGCCGCGTCGAACGCGGCCATCGCGCGGGCAAAGGGGGAATAGGCCGGATCGCCCTCGGCGAGCTTGAACAGCGGCGGCTCGATCAGGGTGAGGCTGCGCACCATTTCCGGGCGCTCGATGGCAAGGCGCAGCGCCACCGTGGCACCGTAGCTGTGGCCGATCACATCGGCGCGCTTTTCGATCAGCCCGCCTGCGATCTGCATCGTCAGGGTATGCAGGCCGAGCGCCCCGCCCTGCCCGTTCCAAGGCGCGCTTTTGCCGTGGCCCGGACGATCGAAGGCGGTCATCGCAAGTTTGTTGATCAGCGCCGCCTGCACCCCGGCCCAGGTGCCGGAATGCCCCAGCGTGCAGTGGATGAACAGCGAAGGGCGCACCCCGCGCCCGGCCCGCGCCACCTGCGTTGGGTGCCCGGCAACGCGGGGCAGCAGGGGTGGCGCGTCGGCCATCAACGCGCGAGGTGGTCGGCGAGATCGTCGAGCCGGTCCTGACCCCAGAACAACGCGCCGTCTTCAGTCACGAAGCTGGGCGCGCCAAACACGCCCGCCTGCACCGCCTGTTCGAGGTTGCGCCCGTAGATTTCGGCCCCGGCAAACAGCCCGCTGTCGGCAAGCGTGGGATCGAACCCGGCAGCGGATAGCGCCGCCTTCACCACGCCGTCGTCGGCGATATTCTTCTGTTCTGCCCAGCAGGCGCACAACAGCGCCTCCACCAGCGCGAAAAGATCGCCGCCGCCCGCCTTTTGCGCGGCGATGATCGCGTAAGAGGCGGGCGCGGGATTGGTGGGGAAGAAGGCAGGCTCCACGTTGATCGGCAGGCCTGCGCGCTGCGCCTGTCGGGCAAGGTCGGCCAGCCGGTAGGCCTGGCGCGAGGGGTGGCGCGCTGCCGGCGGTGTGCCGCCGGTGCGGCCATAGAGCGCGACGATATCGAGCGGTTTCCAGACCACTTCAAGCCCGCGCGCCTTTTCCAGCGCACGAAACCGGGGCAGGGCAAGATAGGTATAGGGCGAAATCGTGCTGAAATAGACCTCGACAACTGGCATTTTTCCCCTCCCCTTCGCCTTGTGGTAGCCATGACCCTAGCCCGGTGCTAAGCGGTGTCAACGTCGCTCTGTCGCGATTCTGTTACACCAGACGATCACGCCGGGAATCCATGCTCATGGCCGCTATCAATCAACCCAAGCTCATCTCGGGCAATGCCAACCTGCCACTGGCGAAAGCCGTCGCACGACGAATGACGATCCACCGTGGTGCGAAAGTCGAGTTGGTGGCGGCGCGGGTGGAACGGTTCAACGACCAGGAGATCTTCGTGGAGATCCACGAAAACGTGCGCGGCGAAGACATGTTCATCATCCAGTCGACCTCGAATCCGGCCAATGATAACCTGATGGAACTTCTGATCATCGCCGACACGCTGCGCCGCTCTTCGGCGGCGCGGATCACCGCCGTAATCCCGTATTTCGGCTATGCCCGGCAGGATCGCCGCACCAAGGCCCGCACGCCGATCAGCGCCAAGCTGGTGGCCAACATGATCGCTCATGCAGGCATTGAGCGGGTGCTGACGATGGATCTGCACGCGGCGCAGATTCAGGGCTTTTTCGACATGCCTGTCGATAACCTCTATGCCAGCCCGATCTTTGCGCTCGATATCAAGTATC
>MNZL01000027.1 GCA_001873585.1 Rhodobacterales bacterium CG2_30_65_12
GATCTGTTCGCGCACCTGGGCGGGCGCGGTGCCGCCGTAAGACATCCGGCTCGCCACAGAGGCTTCGACCGTGAGCACGGAGTAGACGCCCGCCGTGATCGCGCCGTTGACCCCCTGCATTTCGGCGAGCGAAAGTTCGGCCAGCTCGCAGCCCTTCGCCTCGGCCAGCGCCACCAGCGCGCCGGTGGCATGGTGAGCCTCGCGGAACGGCAGCCCCGCCTCGCGCACCAGCCAGTCGGCAAGGTCGGTGGCGGTGGAAAAGCCCGAGCCGGCGGCGGCGGCGAGGGCGGTGCGGTTGGCGGCCATGTCGCAGACCATGCCCGTCATCGCCGCCAGTGCCAGCATGATGCTGTCGGCGGCGTCAAACACCTGTTCCTTGTCTTCCTGCATGTCCTTGGAATAGGCCAGCGGCAGCCCCTTCATCACCGTGAACAGGGCCACCGTAGCGCCGAGGATGCGGCCGATCTTGGCGCGGATCAGCTCGGCGGCGTCGGGGTTTTTCTTCTGCGGCATGATCGAGGAACCGGTGGAGAAGGCATCCGACAGGGTGACGAAGCGGAACTGGGCCGAGGACCAGATCACCAGCTCTTCGGCGAGGCGCGACAGGTGCATTGCCGTGATCGTGGCGGCGGAGAGGAATTCGAGCGCGAAATCGCGGTCCGACACGGCGTCGAGCGAATTGGCCATTGGCCGGTCGAAGCCGAGCGCTTCTGCCGTCATGTGGCGGTCGATGTTGAAACCCGTGCCGGCGAGTGCGGCGGCACCGAGGGGGCTTTCGTTCATCCGTGTGCGGGCATCGGAAAAGCGGCCGATATCGCGCGCAAACATTTCGACATAGGCCATCATGTGATGGCCCCAGGTCACCGGTTGGGCGGTTTGCAGGTGGGTAAAGCCGGGCATCACCCAATCGGCCCCGGCCTCGGCCTGGCCGAGCAACGCGCCGATCAGCGCTTGCAACCCGTCTACGGCGGCGTCGGCCTGATCGCGCACCCAGAGGCGAAAATCGGTTGCCACCTGGTCGTTGCGCGAGCGCGCGGTGTGCAGCCGCCCGGCGGGCGCGCCGATGATCTCTTTCAGCCGCGCTTCCACGTTCATGTGGATATCTTCCAAAGCGGCGGAAAACTGAAACGTTCCGCCCTCGATTTCTGACAAGACTGTGAGCAGGCCTTCCCGGATCGCCTGCGCATCGCTATCAGTGATGATACCCTGTGCTGCGAGCATCGCGGCATGGGCACGCGAGCCGGCGATGTCTTGCGGCGCGAGGCGCTTGTCGAACCTGATCGAGGCATTGATCGCCTCCATGATCGCGTCGACACCTTTGGAAAAGCGCCCGCCCCACATGGCGTTGGCTTTGCTGTTGTCACTCATGGCTCCGGCCCCTGGGAGAATGTCATGTTCCGTTCCGCCCTGCTATACGCGGCCCTCATGCTTGGTGCAAATGCCGCTTTGGCCATGGATCCGGCCACGCTGGACCCCCTCAAGATCGGCGAGATGAAGCGGCTCGCGGTGCATTCGGAGGCGAAGCCGGCGGGGACGGCGCGCTTCACCGACCGCGACGGCGCCAGCCACAGCCTTGCCGACTGGCGCGGCAAAGTGGTGCTGCTCAACTTCTGGACGGTCTCCTGCCCGCCTTGCCGCGAAGAAATGCCGAGCCTGAACACGTTGGAAAAAGAGCTGGGAGGCGACGATTTTGCCGTCGTGCCAGTGGCGTTCGGCTACAACCATCCCGGCGGCGTTTCCCGGTTTCTCAGCCAGTATGGGATCGACACTCTGCCCGTGCTGCTCGACCCCGATCGCCGGCTCTCGGCGGAGATGGGGGTGATCGCACCACCGGTAACGGTGCTGCTCGACCGCGTCGGCAATGAGGTGGCGCGGCTGATTGGTGAGGCCGATTGGGCATCGGACGAGGCCAAGGCCGTGATCGAGGCGCTGATCGCCGCGCCCGCACCCTGAGCGACCGCCCTCAAGCCAGCCGTGCGGGGCAGCCAGCGAGGTGATCGTTCACCAGCCCGCAGGCCTGCATCCAGGCATAAACGATGGTGGGGCCAACGAAGCGGAACCCGGCGCGGCGCAGATCGCGCGAAATATGTTCGGAAAGCGCCGTGGCGGCGGGCACCTCGGCGAGGCTGGCGAAGCTGTTGATGATCGGTTTGCCGTCGACGTAGCCCCAGACTTTTTCCGAGAATGCCACTGCCCCGCCGAGATCGAGAAAGGCCTTGGCATTGCCGATCGTGGCTTCGATCTTGCCGCGGTGGCGGATGATGCCGGGGTTGGCCAGCAGCCGAGCCACTTCCGCCTCGCCCCAGCCCGCGATCACCTCCGGCTCGAAACCGGCAAAGGCGGTGCGGAAGGCCTCGCGCTTGCGCAGCACGGTGATCCAGGCCAGCCCTGCCTGGAAGCCATCGAGCACGAGCTTTTCCCACAGCGCCCGGCCATCGTGTTCCGGCACGCCCCACTCCTCGTCGTGATAGGCCAGATAGAGCGGATCGCTTCCACACCAGCCGCAGCGCTCGCCCATGGCGTTCTCCCGCACTCGTTTGCCCTGTCAGAATGGCAACAATTTTCAATAAATCCAGAATTTTACCTCTTGTTAGAAGGTTTGGGCGAAACTGAGGCGAAGATGCTGGCGGTGGATGAGGGCGATGCGTAAATCTGATGGTCTCAATCCGGGCGACCCCGATCTCGGGTTGTCGAGCCCGCTTTCGGTGGCGATCGACACGCGCGACCGTGATACCGTTCAGATGGTGCGGCGGGCGGTGGATAGCCGCTCCGTGCTGCTTGCCTACCAGCCGGTCATGCAGGCCCGGGCGCCGGACAAGCCGGCGTTCTACGAAGGGTTTATCCGGGTGCTCGACCAGACCGGGCGAATCATCCCGGCAGGTGATTTCATTGATGTGGTCGAGGCGCAGGAGCTGGGACGCAAGCTCGATACCTGGGCGCTCCGCCTCGGGATCGACGCACTGGAGCGCGTGCCCGCGCTGCGCCTTGCGATCAACATGTCGGCCCGCTCGATCGGCTATCCTGACTGGATTCGCACCTTGCGTGGCGCGCTCAAACGCAGCCCGACCCTGGGCGAGCGGTTGATCCTCGAAATTACTGAGCGCACTGCCATCGTCATGCCGGAGCTGGTGCAGGTGTTCATGGCCGAGATGCAGCGCGAGGGCGTTTCCTTCGCGCTCGACGATTTCGGCGCCGGCTATACCGCCTTCAAGTATCTCAAGGAATTCTACTTCGATATCATCAAGATCGACGGTGAGTTCATTCGCAACATCACCACCAGCCCGGACAACCAGGTGATCGCGCAGGCGATGATTTCGCTCGGGCAGCACTTCGATATGCTGGTGGTTGCCGAGCATGTGGAAACGGCTCAAGATGCCGAGTTTTTGATCGCCGCGGGGGCTGATCTGTTGCAGGGCTATTGCTTTGGCGCGCCGACGGTGCGGCCCTGGTGGGCGGAGAAAGACGCGCAGCGCCTGGCCTGAGTAAACCTGTGGGTAGCCACCAGGCTCTGCGCCCACCCGACAAGCTTGATTTTTTCTGCAACGCAGCAAAAGACTTGGCCGCATGCGCTTGCGAGGCCGGGGCGCAAGCGTTATCGTCCCCGCTTGTCGGCGAGCGCCCCCTCCGGACGTGTCCGGGCGGCAAGAGCGGCCAGTAGCGCCGGACAACAGGAGAGGAAAACATGACCAACGTCGTTATCGTTTCTGCCGCGCGTACGCCGGTGGGCAGTTTCAACGGGGCTTTCGCCAGCACGCCTGCCCATGATCTCGGCAGCGCCGTGCTCAAGGCCGCCGTCGAGCGGGCCGGGATCGAGGCGGCAGAGGTGAACGAGACAATTCTTGGCCAGGTTCTGACCGGTGGCCAAGGCCAGAATCCGGCCCGCCAGGCGCACATCAATGCGGGCCTGCCGATCGAAAGCGCGGCCTGGGGGATCAACCAGGTTTGCGGCTCGGGCCTGCGCGCCGTGGCGCTCGGCGCCCAGCACGTTCAGCTTGGCGATGCCGGTATCGTCGCCGTGGGCGGGCAGGAAAACATGAGCCTCAGCCCCCATGTCGCGCCGCTGCGGGCGGGCCACAAGATGGGCGACATCAAGTTTATCGACACGATGATCAAGGACGGTCTGTGGGATGCTTTCAACGGCTACCACATGGGCCAGACCGCCGAAAACGTGGCGGAACAGTTCCAGATCACCCGTGAGGCGCAGGACGCGCTCGCGCTCGCCAGTCAGCACAAGGCGGAAGCGGCGCAGAAGGCCGGGCGCTTCGCTGACGAGATCGTGCCGTTCACGATCCGCACGCGCAAGGGCGATATCGTTGTCGATCAGGATGAATACATCCGCCATGGCGCGACGCTGGAATCACTGCAAAAGCTCAGGCCGGCGTTTGCCAAGGATGGCACGGTGACAGCGGGCAACGCCTCCGGCATCAACGACGGCGCTGCGGCGATGATCCTGATGTCCGAGGCCGAAGCCGCGCGTCGCGGGCTCACGCCGCTGGCCCGTCTCGCCTCCTGGGCCACCGCTGGGGTTGACCCCTCGGTCATGGGCACCGGCCCGATCCCGGCGAGCCGCAAGGCGCTGGAAAAGGCCGGCTGGACGGTGGCCGATCTCGACCTGGTCGAGAGCAACGAGGCCTTTGCCGCACAGGCGCTCGCGGTCAACAAGGAGTTGGGCTGGGATCCAGAGATCGTCAACGTCAACGGCGGCGCAATTGCCCTTGGCCACCCGATCGGCGCCTCTGGCGCGCGGGTGCTGACCACGCTGCTCTACGCAATGCAGGATCGGGGCGCAAAAAAGGGCCTTGCCACGCTGTGCATCGGCGGCGGCATGGGCATCGCGGTCTGCGTCGAACGGGCGTAAGGTGCGGCACTGGATCTAACGAGAAAAGGGCGCTTTGCCGCCCTTTTTTTCTGCGTGTATTGTGCAGATGCAGAATTAACTTGCGCAACAATATTGCGCATGTTGTAACATTTCAGAAACAGAGTTGCCCACGCGAATCGAAACAGGGAGAGAAGCATGGCACGGGTTGCATTGGTCACCGGGGGAACGCGCGGCATCGGCGCGGCGATTTCAAAGGCGCTGAAAGACGCGGGTTTTACCGTGGCCGCGACCTATGGCGGCAACGACGCGGCGGCAGCCGCCTTCACCGCCAAAACCGGCATCGCCACCTACAAGTGGTCGGTGGCCGATTATGATGCCTGCGTCGAAGGGATTGCACGGATCGAGGCCGAGCTTGGCCCGGTCGATGTGCTGGTGAACAACGCCGGCATCACCCGCGACGCGCCGTTTCACAAGATGACGCGTGACCAGTGGCAGGAGGTGATGGACACCAACCTGTCGGGCGTTTTCAACATGACCCACCCGCTCTGGCCCGGCATGCGTGAGCGCAAGTTCGGGCGGATCATCAACATCTCGTCGATCAACGGCCAGAAGGGCCAGTTTGCCCAGGTCAATTACTCGGCGGCCAAGGCGGGCGAAATTGGCTTCACCAAGGCGCTGGCACAGGAGGGCGCGCGCTACGGCATCACCGTGAACGTGATCGCGCCGGGCTACATCGCCACCGAGATGGTGATGGCGGTGCCGGAAAAGGTGCGCGAACAGATTATTTCGACGATCCCGGTTGGCCGGCTTGGCGAGCCCGAGGAGATTGCCCGCGCGGTTGTTTTTCTCGCCGTCGACGAGGCTGGCTTTGTCACCGGCTCGACGATGACGGTGAATGGTGCGCAATACATCACCTGACACAGGGGCGAACAGAACGCTGGGGCCAACAGATTTACATCCGGCCTTCCGGGGC
>MNZL01000063.1 GCA_001873585.1 Rhodobacterales bacterium CG2_30_65_12
GGCTTGACTTTAGCACGACCCGTTGCGCCGTTTCATCTTTCTGCAAATATCCCACGGGGGTCCGGGGGTGTGAAACCCCCGGCTACTTGAGCTGACTGTCTTTTGATCCCCGCCGGTTGATCCCTGGCCTGGCTTTGAAGGCGCTGTCGCGCTCCTCCTGGCAATCAATGCACAGCTTCACCCCCGGCAGCGCCGTGCGCCGCGCCTCGGGGATCGTCTCGCCGCACGCCACGCAGTCATGTGCGCTTTCGCCCTGTGGGCTCGAGCGCGCGCGCAACCGTTCCAGCTCCTCGGCGATCGAGGCTTCGATCTGCTCGTTTACCGCGCCGTCACGCGTCCAGCCCCCGGCCATCGCTCAGCCGTCCCGGCCCCAGCGCGCAAAAGGAAAAGGCTTCTCCTCGCTCGCCCCGGTCTGGAACAGCGTCACGCGCGCCATCCAGTCTGACAGATCCTTGCCAAAATCGGCAATCGGGTGGTTCTTCTCCTTGGCGAACAGCAGCCAGAAAAACTGCAGCACCGCCGCGATCCACAGGATCACCCGGCCGAGCTCAAACAAGACCCCAAGCACCAGCATCCAGAGCCCGCGGAGCCAGACATTGTTCTCCGCGTTGCCCCAATCAATCTCGTCAGCACCGCCCCCCGTGCTCGGCTCTTCCAGCACTTTCGGCGGCACTTTGTCGTCTGTTGCCTTGATTGGTTTCTTCGCCATATTGGCCTCCCGCGCCTATAGCACGATCTCATCCGCGAGGTGTTCCACCACTTCGGCCGCCGTGAGCTTGAGGTAGTCCTTGGCTACATCCACCACCAACGCCTTTTTCAACGCCGCCGGCATCTGCTCGCGCAGCACGCCAAGCGTACGCGGCGCCGCTGCGATCACGAAGCGGTCAAACCCGCCATCGGCAAAGCGCCCCTCGGTTTCGGCGAGCACCGCCCTCACGAACGCCTTGCGCGATTGGTCATCCTCGGCTTCGGCCTGGTCGGCCACCCCGTGCTGCGCCATCCCCGGCGCGGCCGAGTTGCGGCCTGTGCGGTCGGCAAAGCCCGAGCCGGCCTTGTCGCCGAGCACAGAGACGGCGAGATCCTCGATTTCAGTCAGGCCCTTGCCAGGGCCGTGGTTTTCAAACAGGCGCGCTTCGGCGTCGTCTGCAAGAAGAACAAGCGTTTTGATCGGTTTCATGATGCCCCCTTTGATACTTCGAGAGATGGAAGCAGAATCCCGTTTTTTCAAGGTCTGAAGGCGCGTATCAGCCAATCTCCTCGGCGTTGGCGAAGACCATGTCGATCATCGCCTGGGTGCCGCGCGAAAACTCAAGCGGGCAAGGATAGTCTGCCCCTTCAAGCACGGTGCGCGAAAAATTCTCCACTTGTTCGACATAGTGGTTAACCGTCGGCCAGCGCTCGGTGCGCACACTGCCCGCCAGATCGCGCACATGCACCAGCGCCTCGGCGAAGATGCCGGCGTTGAACGGCGCGCTCACGGTGATGGTGCCAAGGTCGCCTTGAAATACCACCTCCTGATGCGGCGCAAGCCGCATCGAGGTCATCGCCGAGTAGGTGAAGCGGCCGGCGGGGCCCGCCATCTCGCCGACCACCTGCGCCCAGGTATCAACGCCGTTTTCGCGCCGGATCCGGGCCGTCAGCGCCTCCGGCTCGGCGTCCATCGCAAAGCGCACCGAGGAATAGGTGTATACGCCGATATCGCGGATACCGCCGCCGCCGGTTTCCGGGCGGTTGCGAATATTGTCGCTATCGTCGCGGTTGTCGTAGCTGAATGCGGTATCGACGTGGCCGACAGTGCCGATCTCGCCGCTGCGGATGATCTCGCGCACCCTGTGCCACTGCGGGTGATGCACGATCATGTAGGCCTCGGCCACGTGGAGCCCGGTCTTGTCGCGCAAGGCGATGAGTTCGTCGATCTCGCTCGCCACCATGGCGATTGGCTTCTCGGTCAGCACATGCTTGCCCGCCGCGATCGCCTTTTTCGTCCATTCCACATGCAGCGTGTTTGGCAGCGGAACATAAACCGCGTCGATCGCGTCCCATTCCAGCATGGCGTCGTAGTCGAGAAATACGTCGAGCCCGGGGCAAAAGGCCTCGAACGGCGCGGCCTTGGCCGGAGTAGAGGTCGCCAGCGCCACCAGCCGGTTGCCCTGCGCCGCATGGATCGCCGGCCCCATGTGCTCGGCGGCAAAATGCGCCCCTCCAAGGATGCCCCAGCGCAGAAAGTCAGCCATGATCGCCTCCACAAATACTTGGTTCTGCGTCAGCTTAAGCCCGCACAGGACCAAGAGCAATTGCGCCGCCGTCGGCTCAAGCGGTTTCCATCAGCCCCTTTTCGGCGGCGAGATCCTGCATCTTCTTTTGCAGTTTCTCGAAGGCGCGCACCTCGATCTGGCGGATGCGCTCTCGGCTCACGCCGTATTGCTCGGAAAGCTGTTCGAGCGTCACCGTCGCCTCCGACAGCCGGCGTTGGGTCAGGATGTCTTTCTCGCGGTCGTTGAGCACCGACATCGCCTTGATCAGCATCGCGCGCCGGATTTCCAACTCGTCACGGTCCTCGTAATCGCCGGCCTGGTCGGCCTCCTCATCTTCGAGCCAATCCTGCCACTGCATCGTCGAATCGCCATCAGCCGAGATCGTGGCGTTGAGCGAGGCATCGCCGCCCGACATCCGCCGGTTCATCGAGATCACCTCGGCCTCGGTCACGTTGAGATCGGTGGCGATCCGCTTGACGTTTTCGGGCCGCAAATCGCCCTCTTCCAGCGCGCCGATACGGGCCTTGGCCTTGCGCAAGTTGAAAAACAGCTTCTTCTGGGCGCTGGTGGTGCCCAGCTTTACCAAGGACCACGAGCGCAGGATATATTCCTGAATCGACGCGCGGATCCACCACATCGCGTAGGTGGCGAGGCGAAAGCCCTTTTCCGGATCGAACCGCTTGACCGCCTGCATCAGCCCCACATTGGCCTCCGAGATCACCTCGGCCTGCGGCAGCCCGTAGCCGCGATAGCCCATGGCGATCTTGGCGGCGAGGCGCAAATGGCTCGTCACCAGCTTGTGCGCCGCCTCGGCGTCTTCATGGTCGACCCAGCGCTTGGCCAGCATGTATTCCTGTTCCGGCTCCAGCATCGGAAACTTGCGGATTTCCTGCAAATATCGGTTCAGCCCCCCTTCCGGGGTGGGCGCCGGCAGATTGCGGTAATTGCTCATGCGTTCTCCCTCGTGCGCTCGAATGTATCGAGGCTTAACATTGGATATATAGGCCGCCCCCCTTGGTTCAAGGGTTCGCGCCCTCCCCTATCTCAAGGGTTTGAACGAAGTATGAACCTTTTTCCGTCGGTTTTACAGGGGGGGCACGCCGAATTGCGGAGTGTTTCAATCAGGTTTTTCGAGGGCCTTCCCAATGCGGGCAAACCTGCACTATGGTGAGGGGATGTCGTCTCCCTCCGCCTTCCCCCGGTCCGCCGCGCTCGCCGCTGGCTTCGGGCTGCTTTTCATGTCAGCACTCGGGCCATTTGGGCTGTTCACCGTCGAGGCCGTGCGCGCCGCAGACCCGCCCGAGATCGTTCGCGAACTGGTCTCCGCCCCGCGTTTCATCTGGGCCATTGCTGCGTTTTTTTCGGTTGCCGTCCTCGATGTCGTGGTTGCGTTGGGCCTCTACGGTGTTTTTCGCCACCCCGCACCCGCGCTCACGCGCCTCGCACTTTGGTTGCGGGTCGCCTACGCCGTCGCTCTCGCGCTATTGCTGGTCTACCTCGGTCGCGCGCGAGGGGCGTCGGATGGCGCAGCGGCGCAAGCCCTGGTGGACACCTTTTCGCGCGGCTGGCTCCTCGCCCTCGGGGTCTTCGGCCTGCACCTCGTGGCGCTCGGTGCTGCTGGGCTGCGCGCGCCGGTCCTGCCACAGGCGATTGCCTGGCTGCTCGTCCTCGCCGGGCTCGGTTACATCGTCGATGCTCTCTGCACCCAGTTCGTGCCAAGCTACGCGCTCAACCTCGCTGCATATCTCTTTTTCGGCGAAATCGTCCTGATGGTCTGGCTGATTTTCAGGGGGCTGCGCCCGCCCCCCGCAATGCGGCAATAAGCGCCGCCATATCGTCCGGCAGCGCCGCCTCGAAGCGCAGGCTTTCGCCGGTCACCGGGTGGGTAAACCCCAGCGTTGCCGCGTGCAGCGCCTGGCGCGGAAAGGCGCGCACCGAAGCAGCCGCCGCTTCGCCCACCGCCTTTTCGCCGAGCTTGCGCCGCCCGCCATAGACCGGATCGCCGATCAGCGCGTGGCCCGCGTGCGCCATGTGCACCCGGATCTGATGGGTCCGCCCTGTCTCCAGCCAGCAATCCACCAGCGCCACTGCCGGGGGGGTGCCGAAAGCCTCGACCACCCGCGTTCGGGTGACGGCATGCCGCCCACCCGACCAGATCACCGCCTGGCGCTGCCGGTCGGTCTTGTGGCGGGCCAATTGGGTGGTGATCTTGATCACGCCGCCGGGCTCGAAGCTCACGCCGCGCACACCCTTTAGGCGCGGATCGCCCATGTCTGGCACCCCGAAGACCACCGCCCGGTAATGCCGGTCGACGCTGTGGTGCTCGAACTGCGCGGCAAGCCCGTGGTGCGCCTGGTCGGATTTCGCCACCACCAGCAAACCGCTGGTATCCTTGTCGATCCGGTGCACCACGCCGGGGCGCTTCTCGCCGCCCACGCCCGAGAGCGTATCGCCGCAATGGGCGAGCAGCGCGTTCACCAGCGTGCCGCCGGGGCTGCCAGGCGCGGGGTGCACCACCATGCCAGCGGGCTTGTTGACGACGATCAGATCGTCGTCCTCGAACACGATATCGAGCGCAATGACCTCCGCCGCGATGTGGCTTTCCTCGGCCACCGGCACGGCGATCTCGATCACCTCGCCCGGCGCCACCTTCGCCTTGGCGTCAGTCACAACAGCGCCACCCCGGCTCACCGCCCCCGCCGCAATCAGCCGGGCCAGCCGCGACCGGCTGAGCTCGGCTTCTGCTGGCACATCGCGCGCCAGCGCCTTATCAAGGCGCGGCGGTGGGTTATCGGCAATCGTGACCCGGACGATGGAAGGCATGGACATGGATGATGCTCCGGTTTCCGAAAGCGACGCGCGGCTGGTGCGCTATCTCAAAACGCTGGTTACGGCGCTCACCGTAACGATGATTGTCGGCTTCATAGTGCTGATTGCCGTGGTTGTCATGCGCTTCAACGCGGCCGGCACCGTGCCGCTGCCCGATGCCATCGCCCTGCCCGCAGGCGTAAGCGCCACCGCGATTACCCGTGGGGCCGACTGGCTCGGCGTGGTCACAGACGACGGGCGCATCCTGATCTACGATCTCGACGGCACCACGCTGAGGCAAGAGATCGGCCTGGACGATTAAGCCGCGACCCGGGACGGGGAAGATGGTACCGCCTCCCTGGCTTGAACAGGGGACCTCTGGATCCACAATCCAGAGACAGGTCTCGCACCAAACCATATTGTCTTTGAAATCAAGGTACTTACGGAGAGGCCTCTTGCACCAATTGGTACGGTTTTTCATTCCGAAGGTTGCCTAGGCTACCTTTTGTCGATAAATTCGAATGCAAGATCGAGAGGTCCGCTGCACAATTCTTGCAACTCCGGAGGCCGGAGCCGAGCGGACCGATGCAACTGAGGAGAACTGCCGTGAGTTCGAACGTCATCCCACTCTCAACGGCCGAGTCCGGGTCCACCGTCGACTAGCCCAATCTCTTTCATTTCACGAAAAGTGAAATCAACAA
>MNZL01000029.1 GCA_001873585.1 Rhodobacterales bacterium CG2_30_65_12
TGAGGCAATGGGGCGGCAGCCGGCTCAGCGCTCCGCCATGATCGTTTCGGCCACCGCCTTGGGGTTGGCCTGATATTTGAGCATGTATTTCTCGCCCGAGCGGGTAATGACCTGCGCCGCCGAGATGATCGTGCGCACCTTGACGATCTCGGAGCGCGGCACGGTGATGCCGGCGGGGGTGATCAGCCGGCGGTCGGTGAGTTGCCAGGTCATGCCGATCTGCTCGGAGGCGACGTAGAAGCCGCGCACCGCGATGGCGAACACCGCGCCGATCGGGCCGACCCAGTAATTCGGGTCTCCCATCGCCATCAGCGCTGCCGCCGCGCCGACCGAACCGATTGCGGCGAGCATCACGTGCTCCTTGATGTAGGTGGCGCGGTTGCCGGTGAAGCTGGCGATCAGGGTTTCGCCATCGGCCAGAGCAGGCAAGGTGGCGGGCTGGGGAACGGGCATGGGTGGGTCCAGTCGGTGGGCGTCAGGTCAGCGCGAGCACGAGGGCAGCGAGCGCGACCAGCGCGATAAGGGTGAGGATGAGCGGGCGGCGGATGGCCGGCGCGGGCGCGTCGGCGGGCGGGATGTGGCCCTTCGTGCTTTCGCTCGGGCTCGGCTGCGTCGCGGGTGTGAGGTGCTGGGATTGGCTGTAGCGGGCAATGAAGTTTACCGGCCGCACCGGGGCAAACCGGCCCGGACGCTCGATGAGCGCGCCGGAGAGCACCAGCGCCACGGTGCCGCGCAGCATATCGAGCTTGTCGGCGTCGGCGTTCACCCGCGCGGCGTCCATGCCAACCGAATCGGCAAGAAAGCGGCGAAGGCCGCCGGGGCCAAGATCGCTCGCCTCGAACACCTGCACATGCGCCGGATCGAGCGGGCCGGCGCCGAGCGCTTCCTCCAGCGGCCAGTCGCGTGGCGGGTGGCCGGTCCGCGGCGGCTCCCAGCGGGCGGCATCGTCGGAGGTGACGAAGAGGGTGAAGAGCCAGGCTTCGCGCAGGCCACGGTCGGGCCCGAATGAAAGCGGGTCGCTCAAACCAGCACACTTTCGGGCGCGCGTGCTGCGCGCAGGTTGCGGGCGAGCAGATCCATCGCCGCCATGCGCACCGCCACGCCCATTTCCACCTGCTCCTGGATCACCGAACGGTTGATGTCGTCGGCAATCGTGCCGTCGATCTCGACGCCCCGGTTCATCGGGCCGGGGTGCATCACGATGGCGTCCGCCCTGGCATAAGACAGCTTTTCGGCATCGAGCCCGAAGCGGTGATAATACTCGCGCTCCGACGGGATGAAGCCGCCGTCCATCCGCTCTTTCTGCAACCGCAGCATCATCACCACGTCGGCGCCCTCGAGCCCTGCATGCATATTGTCGAAAACCTCGACGCCAAATTCATGGATCCGTGCAGGCATCAAGGTGGGCGGGCCGACGAGGCGCACGCGGTTTTCCATCTTGCCGAGCAGCAGGATATTGGAGCGGGCAACGCGGGAGTGCGCGATATCGCCGCAGATCGCCACGGTGAGCCGGTGCAGCCGGCCCTTCTTGCGCCGGATCGTGAGCGCGTCGAGCAGCGCCTGGGTCGGGTGTTCGTGCTTGCCATCGCCTGCGTTGAGCACGGCGGCATTAACCTTTTCGGCAAGGAGGTTCACCGCGCCGGAATGTGGATGACGCACCACCAGCAGATCGGGGTGCATGGCGTTGAGCGTGAGCGCAGTGTCGATCAGGGTTTCGCCCTTTTTGATCGAACTCGCCTGCATCGCCATGTTCATCACGTCTGCCCCGAGCCGCTTGCCGGCGATCTCGAAGCTCGCCTGGGTGCGGGTGGAGGCCTCGAAGAACATGTTGATCTGGGTGAGGCCCTCAAGCGCGGTGCCGCGCTTGACTGAGCTGCGGTTGAGATCGACGTAAGAGTCGGCGAGGTCGAGAATTGCGGTGATCTCGGCGGGCGCGAGCGGCTCGATCCCGAGCAGGTGACGGTGGCGGAAGGTCATCGGCGAGGCTCCCTGTTTGGATCCGGTTTAGCTGTCGGGGCCGGCTTGAGCAAGGCGGCGAGGCCGGGGGTTTCACACCCCCGGACCCCCGTGGGATATTTCTGGCAAGATGAAGAGGCGAGGGGCGAGCCGCCACGGCTTGCCGCTCACCCGGTGCGGCCCTAGCTTGGGGCCATGGAATCGGCGCAGGCTTGGATTGGCGCGAAGGCGCTTCTGGAGTGGTACGTTGAGCTTGGCGCGGTCGACGCGGTGGGCGATGCGCCCGTGAACCGGTATGAGCTGGCCGAGACTGCGCCAAAGCCGCGGTCTGTGGCGCGTTCGGCGCACGCCCCTCTCGCGCTGGCGGACGCCCCAAAGACCGACCATTTGGCACAGGCACGCCGGCTGGCCGGGGCGGCGGGCGATCTGGCGGCGCTGGCGGCGGCGATGCGCGGCTTTGACGGGCTCGAATTGAAGAAGGGCGCGCGCAATTTCGTTTTTGCCGATGGCACCCCGGGCGCGCCGGTGATGATCGTGGGCGAAGCCCCCGGCGCTGATGAAGACCGGATCGGAAAACCTTTCGTGGGCCGCGCCGGGCAGCTTCTCGACCGGATGCTGGCGGCGATCGGGCTTGATCGCGCGAGCGCGGAAGCGGGCCGGGCCGTTTACATCACCAACGTGCTGCCGTGGCGCCCGCCCGGCAACCGCACGCCGACGGCGGAGGAAATGGCGATGATGGTGCCGTTTCTCGAACGCCACATCACACTTGCCGCCCCGGAGGTGCTGATCCTGATGGGCAACGTTCCCTGTGCCGCGCTTATTGGCCGCAGTGGCATCCTGCGCATGCGGGGGCAGTGGACGCAGGCGCTGGGCAAGCCGGTGATGCCGATGACCCACCCGGCTTACCTGCTACGTAACCCCGCCGCCAAGCGCGAGGCCTGGGCGGATCTTCTGGAAATTCAGGCGAAGCTGAGGCAGGGCCGATGAGGATTCTTGCGTTTTCCGATCTGCACCTGTCGCGCGCACGGGCCGAAGAGATCGTGGCCGCGAGCCGGGGCGCCGATCTGGTGATCGGGGCCGGCGATTTTTGCAACATGCGCAAGGGGATTGCCGAGGCGATGGGGCTTCTGAAGGGTATCGAGAAGCCACTGGTGCTGGTGCCGGGCAACAACGAAAGCCTAGACGAGCTGCGCATGGCCGCGCCACAGGCGGCGCATGTGCTGCATGGGCAAACAGTCGAGATCGACGGTGTGCGCTTGTTCGGAATCGGCGGCGGGATTCCCGTAACCCCGTTCGGCGCGTGGAGCTGGGATTTGCCCGAAGACAAGGCCGCCGCGCTTCTGGCGGGCGCTGACAGGGCTGACGTGATCGTATCGCACTCGCCGCCCAAGGGGCTGGCCGACCGCACCTCGCAAGGGCTCTCGGTGGGCTCGACCGCTGTGCGCGACGCCATCGCCCGGGTGCAGCCAAAGCTCACCGTGTGTGGCCATATCCACGATTGCTGGGGTGAGGAGGGGCGGATAGGACAAACGCCCGTGAAAAACCTCGGGCCAACCGTCAATTGGTTTGAGATCTGAAACAAATTCCCGAGGAAACGCCCATGAACCAGATTACCGACGCCGACGCCGACGCCCGCGCGTTCATCCCGGTGCGAATCGCCATCCTCACCGTGTCGGATACCCGCACGCTGGCTGAAGACCGCTCGGGTGATACGCTTGTGGCCCGGCTCGAAGCGGCGGGACACAGCCTGGCCGACCGCGATATCGTCACGGATGATCGCGGGCTGATCGCCGACCGCCTGCGTGCCTGGAGCCTCGATCCCGAGATCGACGTGGTGATTTCCACCGGCGGCACCGGGCTTACCGGGCGCGACGTGAGCGTGGAGGCGCACCGGGACGTGTATGAAAAGGAGATCGACGCCTTCGCCACGGTGTTTACGCTGGTGAGCTACAAGAAGATCGGCACCAGTGCCGTGCAGAGCCGCGCCACCGGTGGCGTGGCCAACGGCACCTATCTCTTTGCCCTGCCGGGCTCGACCGGCGCGTGCAAGGATGCCTGGGACGAGATTCTCGCACCGCAGCTTGATTACCGCCACCCGCCGTGCAATTTCGTCGAGATCTTCCCCCGACTTGACGAGCACAAGCGACGGAAATGATCGCGGTCGGCGTTTGACCTCGTAACGGGGATGTCAAATTTGGCCGATTGCGCCAGCGCGGCGGGGCCGTAGAATTGACGCTTAACCTTGCGGGAGTATTCACGCATGCGATTTCTGCGCCGCAGCCTCATGGGGCTGTTTCTCCTGGCCCTGACCCTCGCTTTGCTGGCGCTGGCGGGGCAGACCCTGCGCAGCTCGATCGAGGCGCGGTTGGCGCGCGAGACCAAGCAGCGGCCGGCGCGTGAACGGGTGTTTGCCGTCAACGTGGTGCCGGTCGAGCCCGGCGAGGTGATACCGGTGCTCGAGGCGTTCGGCGAGGTGCTGGCGCGCCGCGCGCTGGAATTGCGCGCGCAGGTGGGCGGGCCGGTGGTGGTGCTTGGAGAGAATTTTGAGGACGGTGGCCGGGTCGATGCCGGCCAGCTCCTTCTGCGGGTCGATCCCACCGATCTAGAAGATACGCTGGCGCTGGCGCGCACCGATCTTGCCGAATCCGAAGCCGAAAGCCGCGATGCGGTGGCGGCGCTGGAGATTGCCCGCGACGATCTGGCGAGCACCCGCAAGCAGGCCGAGCTGCGCGCCGCGGCGCTCGCCCGCCAGCAAGACCTGGCCGCGCGTGGCGTGGGCACCGAGGCGGCGGTGGAAACGGCGGCGCTCAACGCCGCGAGCGCGGAGCAGGCCGTGCTCTCGCGCCGCTCGGCGCTGGCCAATGCCGAGGCGCGGGTGGCGCAGGCCGAAAACGCCTTGGCGCGCCGGCGGATCGCGCTCGATGAGGCGGCGCGCCGGCTGGCCGAAACCGAGCTGACGGCGGCCTTTTCCGGCACGCTCTCGAACGTGACCGCCGCACTGGGGCGGATCGTTACGCCGAACGAAAAGCTGGCCACCCTGGTGGACCCGACGGCGCTGGAAGTCTCGTTCCGGCTGTCGACGGCGCAATATGCGCGGCTGGTCGACGAGGCCGGGCGGTTGGTGAAAGCCGACGTGACGGTGCGGCTCGACGTTTCGGGCGTGGATATCGTGGTGCCGGGCCGGATCGAGCGCGAAAGCGCCGAGGTGGGCGCGGGCCAGACCGGCCGGCTGCTGTTTGCCCGGCTCGACGCGGCGCAGAGCCTGAGGCCGGGCGATTTTGTCGCGGTCGAAATCCGCGAACCCGTGCTTACGGGCGTGGCGCGGCTGCCAGCCAGCGCGGTGGGCCCAGGCGGATCGGTGCTGGCGCTGGGCGACGACGACCGGCTCGAAGACCTGGCGGTGGAGGTGCTGCGCCGGCAAGGCGATAGCGTTCTGGTGCGCACGGGCGCCTTGGCGGGGCGCGAAGTGGTGGCCGAGCGAACGCCGATGCTGGGCGCGGGTATCCGGGTGCGGCCCTACCGCGAAGGCGGCGCAGACCCGGCACCCGCCGGCGGTGCGCAGGGTGGGGCTGGTGCCGGTGGCGAGACGATAACGCTTGACGACGAACGGCGGGCCCGCCTGATCGCTTTTGTGAAGGATAACCCGTCGATGCCGGCAGAGGCCAGGGACCGGCTGCTCAACCAGCTCAAAGCGCCGGAGGTTTCGGCCCGGGTGGTCGAGCGGCTTGAAGGCCGGATGGGAGGCTGATCCATGGCGCGCGCCCCCGCTGCCGCCGCGCGCGGCATC
>MNZL01000007.1 GCA_001873585.1 Rhodobacterales bacterium CG2_30_65_12
AACTCCCGGGCGCCCATGAAGGGGCGGAACAAGTCTTCCGCTTTCGGCTCTACCACGAGGAACGCTTCTTTTTCCTCCGCAGAGAAAATGTAATGCCCTGCATCAACCGGTTTCGTTCCCACACGCACCACCGGGAGTCCGTTCAGCGGTTCTGACGCTCGCCGGATCACCAGATGGGGATCGTTCAATCCCGAAGCATCAATGAGGTAAGGCGAAAGCACCGAATGCGTGGTTTCGTTCGGCTCAGCCTTGATGGTCGCGTAGTTGAACAGCCGTTTCTCCGACCGTTCGTTAATCTTCTTGTCCAGCCCGATGATCACCACGTGCACATGCGCCTTGCCGCGCGCCTCGGAACCCCATTCAAAAGTCCGATGCGCGAACGAAACGACCATGTGAAATTGATCAAGGATCACCGGCCAAACAACGGCGACCTGTTCGCCTTGCGTTACTGAATTCGTCGCCACGAAACCGATGCGCAAGTTGCCACCCTGCGCGTATTCCGCCGCCTTGAGGAACCAGCCGAACACGTAGTCGAGCCTTGAACCGGACACGCCACATCGTGCCAGAACACGATCAAAACCTTCTTTTTGCTCTTTGGTCCTGAATACGAACCCCACAAACGGCGGGTTGCCCAGCACGAAGCTGCATTGCTCCGCCGGCAGCACATCGGCCCAGTCAATCTCCAGCGAATCGCCGTTGCGGATCGTGGCGCTGCTGCGCAGCGGAATCCGGGTAAACAGCCCGCCGGCCAGCGCCGACAGCCGGTTGTTCATGATGTGATCCATCATCCACATCGCAATTTCGGCGATGCGGGCGGGAAATTCCTCGTATTCGATGCCGTAAAACTGGCTTACGTCCACCTTCGAGAGATGGTCGAGATCGAGCGACCATTGGCCTTGCGGATTGAGCTCGGCCAGCACCTCGTGCTCAAGCGCGCGCAATTCGCGGTAGGCGATCACCAGAAAATTCCCGCAGCCGCAGGCGGGATCGAAAAAGGTCAGCCCCGCGAGCTTGTCCTGAAACGCGCCCAGCCGCGCCTCGCGTCCGCGTTTCAGCGCCCTGATCCGCTCGAACTCGGCGCGCAGGTCGTCAAGAAAGAGCGGCTCGATCACCTTGAGAATGTTTTTCTCGGTGGTGTAATGCGCGCCCTTCTCGCGACGTTCCCGCGGGTTCATCACCGATTGAAACAGCGAGCCGAAAATGGCCGGGCTGATCGGCGTCCAATCGAAGCGGCAGGCATTGAGGAGCGCCGCGCGCATGTCTTCGTTGAAGTCGGGCGCGGGAAAATACTCGGCAAACAGCGCGCCGTTGACATAGGGAAACTGCGCATACTCCGGGGCGAGGTTGGGCGAGCGCTCGGCCTCGGGCGTGTTGAGCACGTCAAACAGCTTGTTGAGCGCCGAGCCAAAATCGCCTTCGCCGCGATTGTGCAGGTCTTCGAGCAGATCCCACAAGATATCCTTGGGCTCGAAAATGCCGGTATCGTCGGCAAACAGGCAAAACACGATCCGCACCAGAAAAACTTCGAGCTTGTGTCCGGTGTAGCCCGAGGCTTCCAGCGCATCGTGCAGCGCCCCCACCAGCTCGGCGGCCTTGATGTTGACCGGGTCCTGATCCTTGAACCGGCGCACGTCGCGGCCAAGGATGAAGGCGAACTTCTCCACGTGCCTGGGCAGATCGGACAGCGCGAAGGCGGTGCGCGCGCCGGTATCGAGCTCGGTCAGCTCGAAGGTCTGAAAATCGCTGACGAGGATGTATTTCGGGGTTTCGTAAGGCTTCAGATGGTTGGTGTAGTCCAGCGCCTGCATCCGCGCACCGAGCAGATCGCGCCCTTGCGACTTTTGCTCGACGATCAGCGTGCCGGGCCAGAACAGGTCGATAAACCCCTTGCCCTGGCCAAACCGGGCAACCGATTGCTCATACACCGCCACCCGCCGCCGCTCGACGCCGAAGATTCGGAAAAATGCGTTGTAAAAGCTCTGGGTTTCGCCCTTTTCGTAATGGGCGTTCTGCCACTCATCCGCAAACAGGGCGGCGCGGGCCCTGATTTCCTGCCAACTCAACCTCATGGGAGGGTTATGCCAAGCGGATGCGCGTAGGGGAAGAGCGTATCAGAAGGCACCGAGAACTGCGGCGAGGCCGGAGCGAATCACCAGGTCGACCAGCGAGAAAAACACCGCCGTGAGCGCGGCCATGGCCACCACCATGCCGGTGGTCAGCAGCACCTCGCGCCGGGTGGGCCAGACCACCTTCGACACTTCGGAGCGCACCTGCTGGATAAACTGGAACGGGTTGGTCTTCGCCATTGGCCTGCCTTTCAACGTGCCCCGCGCAGATACGGCATGGCGAACGGCTTTTCAAGGGTGGTTCAACGCACGGCGATACCGGCCTCGGCCCAGCGCCAGACAAGCCGCCACGCCGGGCGTCGCCGCTGCGGGGTGCGGCATTGATGGCCATGGATTTGCCCCTGGCCCCGCCGCTAGGCTGCCGCCACGTTGAAAGGACAAGGAACAGGTGCATGGACGTCGCATTGCTGGCCGCGATCATCGGCTGGGGGGCGCTGGTGGGTATCGTCTTCTCGGCGATCGGCGCGGCGGGGGGGATTCTCACGTCGTTCGGGCTGATCACGCTGTTTGGCCTGCTCGAACCCAACTCGGTAAAGCCGATGACCCAGATCGTCGTGCTCGCCACCGCACTCACCTTCGTGCCGGGCTACCTGCGCCGGGGCGCGATCGTGCCGACGCTGGGGGTGCTGCTTGGCCTCGGCGGGGTGATCGGCGCCTGGGTGGGCAGCACCGTTTCGGCCCGCTACCTCTCCGACATGGCCACCTTCCGGCCTCTCTTCGGTGCGCTCACGCTGGCCATCGCCGGCCAGATCGGCTGGAAGCTCTGGCGCCACTGGCGCGCGGCGCGCGCTGGCAATGCCAAGCCGATGCAGCCCTTTATCGGCGGCGTCTCTGAAACCGTGCTGCAATTGCACTGCATGTGCTTCAGCTATGGCGGCGAACGTTTCCGTGTGCCGGTGATCTCACCGCTGATTGCCGGCGCGCTCATTTCCTTCACTGCGGCGATGTTCGGCGTGGGCGGCGGCTTTCTCCTCGTGCCCTACATGGCCTCGATGCTGGCAATGCCGATGCACATCATCCCCGCCACCACGGCGATCCCGATTTTCATGTCGCTGCTGGTCTCGGTCGGCAATTTCGTCAACCAGGGGGCGGTGATCGAGTGGGGCGTGCTGGTGCCGCTCGTGGCCGGCGCGGTGGCCGGGGCACTCGCAGGCGGGCAGATCAACAAGCGGCTGCCAAACGCGATTTTGCAGGCCGCCATGGCGCTGATCGTCACCGGAATCGGCGTGAAATACGTGTTTTTCTGAAGGCGGTGGCAGGGGCAGCAGGGTTCGAACCCGCGACCTACGGTTTTGGAGACCGTCGCTCTACCAGCTGAGCTATACCCCTAAGCGCGCCTTCCGTTTATGAAACGCACGGCCCGGGCGCAAGCCTCATTTAGCGGATATTTCCGCCGTCTCAAGGCTGGCGAGCACCTGCCGGATCACCATGGCGCCGTATTCGGCGCTCTTGTGCACGGCGTCGCCCGCTGCTTCGGCCCCGATCGCGGCAAAGGCCGGATCGGTCAGGCAACCGCGCACCACCGTCTCGTCGGGTTGGCGCAGGAGCGTCACCCCACGCGCGGCAAAAAACCCCTCGATCTCATCCCAGAGCGCGGCGCGATCATCTGGCGTTGCCTGTGCGGCCATCGGCGCCTTCGCAAGCGGATCGCCCGCAATCGCATCGGTGAGAAACGGCGTTGGCACGAAGATCACCCGGTGGCCCCGAGCGGCCATGTCGAAGGCCGCGCGCACGTAGCGGGTCGACATCGCCAAAGCCTCCAGCGCACGCATGCGCACCTGGGCGCTGACAAAGGCGCCCGGAACACTGGCGCGATGCAGGAACTCCTCGAAAAACGCCTGCACCCGAAACCGCGCGGCAAAAAACGCGACCACGTCCACCTCCGCCGCATCAAAATTGATCCGGTCGCCACCGGTCACCAGCTTTACCGCCTCAACGGCCTGAGGATCGGGCACGATCACCCCATCGCTGTAGCGCAGCGCGCGAAAATCAGGGCCCGGCGCACCATAGAAGCTGATATCAACGCCCGCCGCCTCGGCAATGCCGCCATCATGGCCAAGCTTCAGCGCGGCGAGATTGCTGTCGCCGATAAAACAAAGCCGGAGTGCCTTGGCAGTGGCGGTTTCTGCCCCACCCGGCTTTGCTGTGGCGGCCTTTTCGGGCGCGTCAAGCGAAGGCACCGAGCATCTCCTCTTCACATTTCACGCCGCCACAGCCAGGCCCGGGCGCGGCCGGCCTGGCCTTGCGGGCCGGTGTCGGCTTTTCGTCGCCGAAAGCGGCTGTCTGATCGTCGAAGAAGTTCTGCATCACCACATCGACCCCCTCGTGCACGATCGTGCGTTGGTTCGGCGCAAAGAACATGCCGCGATAGATCGGGTGGGTCACAATCTCGTAAGACGGAAAATAATCGACGAAATCGAGTTCGTCGACAAGCTGGCCGGCAACTGCGCGCAACACCGACTTCGAATAGGTCGTGGCGGTGAGCACATGCTGGCCAGACGCGGTGGCGGTGAGCGGAACCGGCGAGACGGTGAGCAGCACCCGCAGCCGCTTGTTGCGCCGCTTCATGATCCGCAAAACCTTGCGCATGTCGTCCAGGATCGCGCCCATCTGGTGGTTGTGAAACCCGTGCGTCTCGGCGTCGAACGTGCCTGCGGTTGTGCCGGGGCAAAGCGCGTATTCAAACCCTGCCTGCAAGTTGCGCCAGCTTTCGGTCAGCCCCATGGTGAAGACGAATACGTGCGCCTCTTCCACCGCCCGGCGGATCGCCGCCAGCACGCTCTCGCGTGAGCCAAATAGCTCCTCGGCACTGGCAAACCCCCCCGGCTCGATCACCGGGCGCAAGGGGTCGAAAAACCGGCCGTGCTGCTGCCAGACCTCTTCGATCGGGTCGCGCAGCCCATAGG
This sequence comes from Rhodobacterales bacterium CG2_30_65_12, assembly GCA_001873585.1. Lineage (GTDB taxonomy): Bacteria > Pseudomonadota > Alphaproteobacteria > Rhodobacterales > Rhodobacteraceae > Sinisalibacter. Next base: position 5,033 of record MNZL01000007.1, read on the forward strand.
CAAGCTGAAGCCATTGCAGCAGCATCGCGGCGGTGTAGATATTGCCGGTGCGGAAGCTGAAGATACCGTAGTTGAACTCGGCTCGTGCCTCGGCGGGCAAAAGGCTCGGGGCCTCTTCGGCGTTGAACCAGTTATAGCCGCGCCCGGCCAGCGCCTGGCCAATGTGCTGGGCAAAGCAGGAGCCCGCCGTAGCGATCCGGTGCTTGCGCAGGATGCGGAATTTCGGCTGCCACAGCCCCCTGATTTTCAAGGGATTGTGCGCGGCGACGGCGGTGCGCCAGAATGCCTCGGGCGGGAGATCGGAATAGGGATGGGTCATGCCTGCCAGTCTGCTTTTTTTGATTACCAAAATGATAGCGCAGGCTGATCCGGGTTTCACCTGTTATTTCGCGCCGTCTGACGCAAGCACATTTCAAGTCGTGGTGCAGTCTCGATGCGCGCATGCCGTGGCAAGGCCGCTTGTGGCGCCGCGAAAAGAACAGGGCCGCCCCGCAGGACGGCCCTTGCAAAATTTTTCGGGCTGAAACGTCGCCTTACTTCAGGATCTTCGAAACCACGCCGGAGCCGACGGTGCGGCCACCTTCGCGGATGGCGAAGCGCAGGCCGTCTTCCATCGCGATCGGCGCGATCAGCTCGACGCCGAACTTCAGGTTGTCGCCCGGCATCACCATCTCGGTGCCCTCGGGAAGCGTTACCGTGCCGGTCACGTCGGTCGTGCGGAAGTAGAACTGCGGCCGGTAGTTGGCGAAGAACGGGGTGTGACGGCCGCCTTCTTCCTTGGTCAGGATATAGGCCTCGGCCTCG
>MNZL01000051.1 GCA_001873585.1 Rhodobacterales bacterium CG2_30_65_12
CACATTCGGGCCAGCCACCGCTGCCCCTGCGGGCACCGGCGCCGGCCCCTCGGAAAACCGGCGCAACGCGCGCGAAAGGATCCCAAACCCGGCCGCGACCAGCCCCACGACGAAACCCACGAGCGCCGCAAGCGAGGGGGCAATGCCGCCGCTGGCACGCCGCTCGGCCCGGGCCGCGGCCAGCGCCGCGTCTGCGCCCGACCCCGCCCCGCCCGCGACCCCGCCCGGCGCCAACGCGCTCGCAGGCACCGGCCCGTCGCAGGCCGAGATCAGCGAGGTGCGGAAACTCACGCAGCCCAGCGGGATCACCACCAGCGTGAGCAATGTCGAAACCAGCCCGCCAAACATCAGGCTGATCGCCATGCCCTGAAAGATCGGATCGCTCAGGATCACCGAAGAGCCGATTATCAGCGCCAGCGCGGTGATGATAATCGGCCGGGTGCGGGTCTGGCAGGCGTGGATCACCGCATCCTGCACCCGAACGCCGCGCTCGACGGAATGGAGCGAAAAATCGACCAGCAGGATCGAGTTGCGCACGATGATGCCGGCGAGCGCGATGAAGCCGATCATCGAGGTGGCGGTAAACGCGGCGCCAAACAGCCAATGCCCCGGCACGATTCCGATCAGGGTGAGCGGGATCGGCGCCATGACGATGGCGGGCAGCGTGAAATTGCCAAACTCCCAGACCACCAGAATATAGATCAGCACCAGCGCCACGGCGAAGGCGAGCCCCATGTCGCGGAAGGTCTCGTAGGTGACGGTCCACTCCCCGGTCCACTCCAGCGAAGATTGCAAGCTGTCGTCCGGCGGGCCGACGTAATTGGTATCGACCCGCACGCCGTCGGGGGCGGTGTAGCCGTCAAGCAGGTCTTCGAGTTCGAAGATCGCATAGATCGGCGCGCCGAGCTTGCCCGCCACCTCGCCTGTCACGTATTCCACCGCGCGCAGATCCTTGTGATAAACCGGATCATCGAGCTGGAAGCGCTCGAAATGGCCGAGCTCGGTGAGCGGGATCATCGCCCCGGTGGTGGCGGGCACCGGCAATTGGCCGAGCCGGCCAAACTGGCCGCGCAGCGCCAGCGGCATCTGCAGGTAGATGAACATCGGTTCCACCGCGCGCTCGGACTTCACGTCGCCGAGGATGAACCCGCCCATCGCCATTTCGAGCTGGCGGTTGATGGTCTCGACCGAAACGCCGCGCCGGCTCGCCTTCTCGCGGTCGACCACGAAGCGCCACGAGGTGTAGGGGTCTTGCAAATAGCTATCGACGTCGACGGTGATCTCGGCCTGCTCGAACAGCGTGCGGATATCGCGCGCCACCTGGCGGCGGGTGGTATCGTCGGGGCCGTAGATCTCGGCCACCATGGATTGAAGCACCGGTGGCCCGGGCGGCATTTCCACTACCTCGATCCGGGCGCCAAGCGGGGTGGCGATCGGCGTCAGCATCTCGCGGGTCATCGCCGCGAGGTCTTCCGACGAGTGCTCGCGGTGGCTCTTCTCGGTCAGTTGCACCTGGACGTCGGCCTGCCAGGACTTGTCGCGCATGTAGGAATGGCGCACGAGGCCGTTGAAGTTGAACGGGCTGGCACTGCCGACGTAGGCCTGCAACGCGACCACCTCGGGGATGGTCTGAAGCTCGGCGGCGAGCGCGCCCACCACGTTGGCCGTCACCGGCAGCGGTGTGCCCTCGGGCATGTTCACGGTGACGTTGTATTCCGCCTTGTTGTCTTTTGGCAGCATCTTCACTGTTACCGCCTGGGCGTAGAACAGCAGCAGCGACAGAAAGAAAACAGCAACAAGGCCGATGGCGAAACCCCAGCCGACCGGCCGGCGGGTGATCAGCGGCACCAGCAGGCGCACGAAGAAGCGGTTGAGCGCGAGGCTCTGGCGATGCTCCTTGGCTTGTGCCTTTTCCAGCAGGTGCATCGGCGGGCGGATGCGCTGCGCCAGCCACGGCGTGAAGATGAAGGCGGCAAACAGCGAAAAGATCATCGCCACCGAGCCCAGCGCCGGGATTGGCTCCATGTAGGGCCCCATCATCCCGCGCACAAAGCCCATGGGCAGCAGCGCGGCAATCACGGTGAGGGTGGCGAGGATCGTCGGGTTGCCCACCTCGCGCACCGCGTCAACACTGCACCCCTCGCTGCATTCGCCCTCTTCGAGCCAGCGGCGGTAGATGTTTTCCACCACCACGATGGCATCGTCGACGAGAATGCCGATCGAGAAAATGAGGGCGAACAGCGAAACCCGGTCGATGGTGTAGCCCAGGAGCCAGGCAGCGAAAACGGTGACAAGGATGACGATCGGGATCACGATCAACACCACGCCCGCCGCGCGCAGGCCGAGCGCGGCCCAGATCAGCAGCGTCACCGCGCCGGTCACCACGAAAAGCTTGAAAATGAGCTCGTTGACCTTTTCGTTGGCAGTTTCACCGTAGTTACGGGTGATCTCGACATGCACGTTGTCGGGGATCAGGTTGCCCTTGAGCCGATCGACGTAGGCCAGCACCTCGCGCGCCACCGAAACCCCGTTGGAGCCCGATTTCTTGGCCACGGCGATGGTAACGGCGGGGGCGCCGAGCGGCGCGGTGGCACCGGTGGTGGTGGCCTCCTCGCCATGACCGGCGTAGGCCGGGCCGGTGTAGTAGCTTACCATCGAGGTCGGGTCGTCGGTGGCTTCGGTCACCAGCGCCACGTCGCGGATGTAGGTCGGCTGGCCCTGGCTCACGCCGATCATCAGGTTCTCGATATCGCGCGCGGTGCGCAGGAATGAGCCGGTATAGAGTGTGAACGCGCTTTGCCCGGCCTCGACCATCCCCACCCCGCGCTCGGAATTGGCCTCGGTGATGGTTTGGGCGATCTCGTCGAGTCCGATGCCGAAGCCGGCAAGCCGCTCTGGAAAAACCTCGACCTTGATCGCGTCCGACCGCCCGCCCACGACGAAGCTCTGCGCGGTGTTGGGCACTTCCTTGAGCCGCTGCATCACGTCGAGGCTGAGCGCGCGCAGCGCACCTTCATCAACCTCATGGCTCCACAGCGTGAGCGTGACAACCGGCACGTCGTCAACGCCCTTGGGCTTGATCAGCGGCATGCTCACGCCGGGCGGGATACGGTCGAGGTTCGACTGGATCTTGTCGTTGAGCTTGACGAGGCTCTCGCCCATCGCCTCGCCCACCTCGAATTGCACCGTCACCATCGCGCCGTCGCGCTGCGACGAGGAATAAACGTGGTCGACCCCCGGGATTTCGCTCATCAGCCGTTCGAGCGGGTCGGTGGCAAGGTTGGCCACCTGCTCGGCAGAGATGCCGGGGTAGGAAAAGAACACATCGACCATCGGCACCGAGATCTGCGGGTCTTCCTGCCGGGGCGTGAGAATGAGCCCCATGATGCCGAGCCCGAGGCAGGCCAGCAGCAGCAGCGGCGACAGCGGCGAATTGATAAAGGCCTTGGCAAGCCGGCCGGCCAGCCCGAGGCCCTCGCCCAGCTCCGCCGCCTTCGTATCCTGCCGCTCTGTTGCCATTATCGCTCCCCGGCTTCCACGTTTGCGCTCAGTGGCCCGAAACCAGCGATGTCGGCGGCGAAAGGATCACCGTCTCACCGCCCACGAGCCCCGACACAACCGAGATCGAGCCATCGGCCAGCGGGTAGCCCACCCGCACGATGCGCAACGAGGGCGCGCCGTTTTCGAGCACGAACACCGAGGGCAGGCTGCCGCGCCAGACCAGCGCTTCGGCTGGCACACTGGCCTGGGCCTGGGGCGCCACGCTCGCGTCGGGCACGGTTACCTCGGCATACATCCCCGGCCCCCCGGCAGTGCCGAGCGGCAGATCGAACTTCACCGTCACGGTGTGGCGCTTGGGATCGGCCAGCGGGTAGATCTGCGCCACCCGGGCCTCGACCGCGCCGCCGCCCGAATCGAGCCGGGCCGGCACCAGCATGCCCTCCGCAAGCCCCGCCGCGAGCCGCACCGGCACGTCGGCCTCGATCCGCAGGTAATCGACGAAAGCGTATGTCACCAGCGGTATGCCGGGCTGCACCGTGTCGCCGACCTCGACATGCTTGCGCATCACGATGCCGTCGAAACTGGCCACGGCGCGGAAATCCGCCAGCGTCGCGTCGAGCGCTTCAAGGTTGGCCTGGGCCTGGGCCAGCCCCTGCGTCGCGCTGTCGACGCCCACGCCCTGCGCGTAGAGATCGGCCTGGCGCTCCAGCCCCGGGCTCGATTGGCCCATTGCCGAGCTGAATCCGCGGGTGAAGAACTGGTCAAAGGTGGCAGGAACGCCCATGCCGGGAAATCCGGTGATCGAGTTGACCTGCGGCGAATAGAGCTCGCGGCTATACTGCATGTAGGCGTTTCTCAGCCCGGCATCAGCCTGGTAGACCTGCGCCACCGACGCCCGCCGCCTGGCCTGCAGATCGGCATCGTCGATCCGCACCAGCACCTCACCTTCGCTCGCGCGGTGCCCCTCGGCGCCGGCGAGAAAGATTACCCGCCCGGGCACCTGTGCGCTCAGAGTAACCTCCTTGAACGGGATCACCGTGCCGCCGATGATCGCCGAGCCGGCGATCTGGCTGACCATCACCGGGGCGGTGCGGTAGCCGGCCGCAAACGGCTGGGCGGTCTGCGTCTGCGCCGGCGAAGCCAGCGGCGCAGTGGCAAGGATGGCGATCGCGCCGAGTGTAGCGGCGATTCGGGCTTGGCTCCGCATGTCTCCTCCCTGTTTTTCTTTGGTTTGTTGCCCCTTTCGGCAACATATCAAGACATAGGAATATTTCTCGATTATAGGGGGCCGTTTTGAAATATCATTACGTTTTTTGACTCTAATTCGTAATTATGCATTTATTGTCTTGAATATGTTGGACGATCACGAAGATCAAATCGGATCGTTACCCAGCCGGAAACGAACCTGCGCACCCCTCCGCCAGGGGTCGCAACCTGTATCAGGCGTGCGGATTCAGAACGGAAAGCCGCCAAACATGTAGGACATCGGGTTGGAGAAGGCGTAGGAGGCGCGGCCCACGTCCATCGTCATCCGGCCAACCGAGGCGTTCATGCCCTGCACCGAACCGGCCATCGCCGTCACCGCCGTGTCCATCGTGGCGATATCGCCCGACATCGCGCCAATCGTGGTGTCCATCGCGCTCATTCGCTCGGTCATCACCAGCATCGCCTCGGTCATCGCCTGCATGTTGCCGGCCATCGCGTGCATGTCGTCGGCCATCGAGACCTGGGTGCCGACCATCGCCTTGAAGCTTTCGTTCACTTCGACCATCACGTCGGTCATGGTGTAGACCTGCCGGGCCATACCCCAGATCACCCAGGTGAAAAGCGCCATCACCACCACGATCAGGAAGGTCGTGATCACGATAAACCCGCCACTCGTGGCCCTGCGATACATGGCACCTCCCTGCGTTCACGCGCTTGAAGACGTAGCGGAGAATCACCCACCGCGCTAGAAATTTGTGCATCGGTCCGATCCGGTAATCTGTTAAGTGCGCAGATGGGGAGCAAATTACCTTTTCTTTTTCAATGCCTTGGATCTGTAGCAAATATTCACCTCCGCGCATGTGAAACGCACACGCGCAGACGCCAGCCGGTGTAAACGGCGGAGCAATACTCGGCCACGGTAGCGGCGGCATTGTGCTGTCGCGGGCGGCGTAAAAGTCGTCCACTTTTGTCCTTTCGATAATCGGGAGGGCTTGGGGATTTACACCGTGGACTTGTATTTGAAGGTGCGTCGGGCTCATTTCCAGGATGGATTGAGCGGTCGGCGGATTGCCCGGGATTTCGGCATCAGCCGGGACAGCGTTGCGAAGATACTGGCCTA
>MNZL01000112.1 GCA_001873585.1 Rhodobacterales bacterium CG2_30_65_12
TCCCACGGGGGTCCGGGGGTGTGAAACCCCCGGCGGCGCTGCGCTGGTGCGGTGAGAGGCCGGCCAATAGCTGCTCTATCCGGCAAACACATTTCCCCGCGGCGCGTCGCCCTCGCAATTGATCGTGCAAGGATGTCGCCCTATTGTGCATGTCTTGGCTCTGCTCCGGGTCGGCCCCCCTTTCGATCAGCCAAATGGCAAAATGACCCTCGCATTCGACCAGATACTGCCTTCGCTCGAATCTCTCGGCCTCTGGTCCTATTGGATCATTGGTCTGGCGTCGTTGCTGGAGGCTTTTTTCGCCACCGGCGTGTTCGTTCCCGGAACGGTGATCGTCGACGCTGGCGGCATCCTCGTCCAGCAGGGGGCCCTCGATTTCTTCGACCTGATCTGGTTCGTGGCGATCGGCTCGATTCTCGGCGGTGAAGCGAGCTACCGGGTGGGCGTCCTTGCGCGCAGAGGGCTGTCTGCGCGTTGGCAGCCCGAGCAATCTGCAAGCTATCGTCGCGCCGTCACCCTGTTTGATCGCCGTGGCGGTTTCGCGCTTGTTCTGGGCCGGTTCCTGGGGCCCGTCTCCGGCCTCGTCCCCTTCGCGGCCTCAGTCGCGGGAATGCCGCGCCGCCGCTTCGTTTTCTGGAACATTCTAAGCGGGTTTCCCTATGCGATCGCCCATGTCACCATCGGTTTTCTTGTCGGAGATGTTGCTTCCGGTTTCGCGCCGCTCATCACCCGTATGGGCCTTTTCATTGTCGTCGTCCTGGTGCTGCTGGCCGTGCTTTGGGGGGTCGTCGTCCGCATCGCGCGGCTCATGCCGTTTGCATTCTCGATCCTGAAATCCGTCGGTCAGGCGATCCTCAACAATCCCGACCTTCGCCAATGGGCACATGACCACCCGCGAGCGTCAGCCTTCCTTTCCCATCGCTTCGACCGCAGCAGGTTTTCCGGTCGGACGGCAACGCTGCTCGCGGTGGCGGCTCTCTATGTCATCAGCATCTGGTTCGGCTCGGTCTTCGACTTTCTGATGCTCGATCCGATCATGCAGGCCGACACCCGGCTGGCAAACCTGATCCATGCCTTCTGGGCGCCGGCGCTGCTGCGCGCGGCCGCGTATGTCACCGCCCTCGGAGACTGGAAGGTGGTCGCCCTGCTTGCCCTTGCCGCAGCTTCGGCGACGATCGCGCTGCGCCGCCGAGACCTCCTTTTGGGCCTCTCTCTCGCGCTCGGCGGCAATCTCGGCTCCGTCTTCATTCTGAAGCGGATATTCGACCGCCCGCGACCGGATCTTGCCAATTTCGTGGAAACGTCCGGCAGTTTCCCCTCCGGTCATGCGGCGATCTCCGTCGCGTTCTATGGCTTTGTCTGGTTCATCCTCTGGCGGCTGAAGGGTCTTCGCGCGGTGCCCGCCGCCGTGGGTGCCGTGACCCTGGCATTTCTGATCGGGCTGAGCCGCATTTACCTGATCGAGCATTACCTGTCGGATGTGCTGAATGGCTGGCTGGTCGGGGCGATCTGGTTGATCGCGGGGGTGGCCGTCGCCGAATGGTGGCGCGAGGGCAGGCCACGACCGGCCAGTGCCGTGGCGCCAGGAGCAGGCCGCATCGCCACGCTCGCGTTGATCGTGGTCCTTGCCATGGCGGCGATTTGGCAGGTTGCGGTCTATGACAAGGCCAGTACCATTGCGGCTGGCCCAGCAGGAGATGTCACGGTCGCTTCGGTGCAGGAGCTATTCATCTCGGGGCGGTTGCCGGTCGAGACGGAGTCGATCGGCGGCACGGCTCTCGAACCGATCAACCTGATAATTCTCGCGCGCGATGAGTCGGCGTTTTCTGCCGCGATGGCTGCCGCCGGATGGGTGCGTGCGCAAGAGCCCGGATTTGCGCCACTCCTGCGGGCCGCGATAGCCGCATGGACCAACAACGCCGACAACACGGCCCCGGTTACGCCGTATTTCTGGCGCAACGTCCCGAACGATCTGGGATTTCAGAAACCGACACTCGACGCAACGTTGCGCCGGCGGCATCACGTTCGCTTCTGGCGCACCGAGTTCGTGACGGCCGAAGGACAGCGGCTGTATGTCGGCGCCGCAAGCTTCGATGACGGGCTCGACTGGGGCCTTTTGCATCACATCGAGCCAAACATTGATGCCGAGCGCGATACGCTCACGGCGGATCTCCGTAATACAGGCACCGTGACCAGCAGCATCCGCCTGCGCCTTTCGCCGCCACGGCTCGGCCAATCCATAGCCGGTGATCCGTGGTTCACCAATGGCGAGGCGGCCGTCGTCGCGCTTCGATAAGCGCTCTGCGCGCAGCGATCACAAATGTTCTGATCCGGTTGCCGGGTTGATCCGCGCCTCAGGGCCGGATGAACTTCGCGCCCGTCGCGCTCGCGGCATCTTCGCGCCCCATCACCCGCACGGTCGGGCGCAACCGGTTGAGCACACCATCACCGGCGTCGAGTATCGCCCGCAGATCGGCGAGAGGACCTTCCAGCGCGGTGCCAAGCGAAACTTCGACCGCGCCCGCCATCGCCTTGGCCGAAACCACCGATACGATCTGCGGCCAGTCTCCCGAAAGATCGAACACCGGCGCACCGGACGAGCCGAAATCCACCTCGCAATCCAGCACCAGCGTGTCTTTCGCCGAGCCAAGCACATGGCATAGGTTTTGAATCGAGGGCATATCGGCGCGGTCATGGGCGTAGGAGACCACACCCACCTGGCGTGTGCGCGGCGCCAGTGCGCCGGTGGCGAACGGAGTTACCCGCGCATTGCGGATCGGCTGATCGAGCTCGACCAGCGCGAGGTCCATCGAGCGATCTTCGCCGCCCTCAAGGTAATCGGGATGCGCCACCGCGCGGCGCACGCCGCGATAGGCCGCCGCCCGCCCGCCGCGCCAGCCGGCCAGAAACTCGATGTCGGCGGCGGCATAGGGGGCGCCGGTATCGGCGTCAAACAGGCAATGCGCGGCGGTAAGAACCAGGATTTCGGAAATCAGCGCGCCGGTGCAGAAGCCCTTGCCGGCCATGTTGAGCCGGCCCACCGCCTCCCAGCCGCGGCTATCGTCGCCGGTCATCATCGCCTCCAGCGCGGTGCCGCCCGCGCGCGCTGGCGTGGCGGCGAGAAAGATGAGCGCGAGACGCGTCAGAACCTGTTTCATGCCCGGTGCCCGTGCCCCTGCTTTTTTCCGAGGCCTAGCAGGCGGGTGGGGCAACAATGTGGCAAGTGCGTCAGCCGCTCATTTTTGCCGGTTTTGGCCCGCCCAGCGCCCAATCCAGAAGCTCCACCGTGTGCACCACCGGCACGTCGGTGCCCGAGCCGATCTGCACCATGCAGCCGATGTTGCCCGCCGCGATCACCTGCGGCGCGCGCGCCTCCAGTGTTGCCACCTTGCGAGCCTTGAGCTCGGCGGAAATCTCCGGCTGCATCAGGTTGTAGGTGCCGGCCGAGCCGCAGCACAAATGGCTGTCGGTCGGCTCCACCACCTCGAAGCCGGCGCGCCGAAGCAGGTCTTTCGGCGCGTCCTTGATCTTCTGTCCATGTTGCAGCGAGCAGGCGGCGTGATAGGCCACGCGCAACCCGCCCTGCGCCTCGGGAATCCCGAAAGCGGCGAGAAACTCCGTTACGTCGCGCGCCAGCCCGCTCACCGCCGCCGCATCTTCGGCCAGCGGATTGTGGCGGAACATGTCGCCATAGTCCTTCACCGTCGTGCCGCAGCCGGAGGTGTTGATGATGATCGCGTCCAGCCCGTCGCCCCGTGCTTCGCGCATGAACGCCCCGATGTTTTGCGCTGCGCTCGCATGGGCCTGCGCCTCGCGCCCCATGTGATGGGTGAGCGCGCCGCAGCAGCCCATGCCTTCGGGCACCACGATCTCCACCCCGAGCCGGGTCAGCAGGCGGATCGTGGCGTCGTTGATATCGGTGTCCAGCGCCTTCTGTGCGCATCCTGTCATCAGCGCCACGCGCGCTTTGCGTTCCGGGACCGAGAAGGTCTGCGGCTTGTCATTTGGCGAGGGCTTCGGCAAACGATCCGGCGCCATATCCAGCATCGCCCGCAGCCGCTTGTCGGGCATCAGCGCCTTGAACGGGCGCCCCAGCCGCGCCAGCCGCAGCGATAGCCGAAACCGCCCCGGATAAGGGATGATCCAGGCCAGAACGCTGCGCAGCATCCGGTCCATGACGGGGCGTTTGTAGGTCTTCTCGATATAGGCCCGGGCCTGGTCGACGAGATGCATGTAATCCACCCCCGAGGGGCAGGTGGTGGTGCAGGCCAGGCAAGACAGGCAGCGGTCAATGTGATGCACCGTGCGCGCGTCGGCGGGGCGGCCCGATTCCAGCATGTCCTTGATCAGATAGATCCGGCCCCGCGGGCTGTCGAGCTCGTCGCCGAGCACCTGGTAGGTGGGGCAGGTGGCGGTGCACATGCCGCAATGCACACATGAGCGCAGGATCTTGTTGGCGCGGGCGAGCCCTGGGTCTTCGAGCTGTTCGGGGGTGAAGAAAGTCTGCAACGGTTCACACCCCCATAAGCCCGGGGTTCAAAATTCCCCGTGGGTCGAATTTCTGCTTCAATCCGCGCGAAAGCGCAGCGATGGGGGCAGGCTGAGGTTGGAATACGTCAACCGACTCGCGCGCCGCAACCGGTGCGCGCAGCAGCGTGGCATGGCCGCCGAACGGCGCGAGACTTGCCCGGATCACTCCCGCGCCCGCGTCTTCGCCGGCGTCGGCAAGTTCCAGCCAGGCCAGCCCGCCGCCCCAGTCATAGAGCCCGCGATGGGCAAGGCCCGCAGCCTCCAGCGCGGCGGAAAACGCCGGCGCGTCGGAGGGCTTGAGCGACACGCGCCAGACCGGCGCGTCGCCCCCGGAAAAGACCATCACGTCACGCACATCGCGCCAGAGCGCGGCACTTGCCACGCCGTCAACCCGCTCCCAGCCGGCAAATTCCGCATCGAGCAGGGCGTTGGTGCGGGGGTCGACCATGCCCTGCAGCCCCTCGATCCGCACCATCGTGGCGCCGCCATCCGCGCCCGAATGCGCCGCTCCCGTCACGTCGTAAGGCGAGCCCAGCGCGCGGGCGAGCGCGGCCACGCCCTCGGCGAGCGAAAGCCCCCGGCCCACCAGCGTGGCCTCGGTCTCGGGCACCGCCTGCACCTTCAGGCTCACCTCCGAGAGCACCCCGAGCGTGCCCCAGCTTCCGGCCATGAGCTTCACGAGGTCATAGCCGGTGACATTTTTCATCACCCGGCCGCCGTTCTTGATCACCCGCCCGGCGCCATCGACAAACCGCGCGCCAAGGGTGAAATCTCGTGCCGCCCCGGCCTGAATGCGTCTTGGCCCCGAGACGTTCGCCGCCACCACCCCGCCGATCGTCGGTTCGCCCTTGGTGCCCAGCAGCGGGCGGTGATCCATCGGCTCAAACGCCAGCCGCTGGCCCTCACCTGCCAGCAGCGCCTCGATCTCGGCCATCGGCGTGCCCGCGCGCGCCACCAGCGTAAGCGCGCCGGGCTCGTACAGCTCGATCCCGCAAATCCCCACTTCCAGCGCCTCGCCCGTTACCGGCTTGCCGATATCGCGTGTGCCGCCGCCGCGCACACGCACTGGCCCCGAGGCCCCCGCCAGCACTTCGGCAAGGTCCGCTTCGCTCGTTACTCTCATCTTCTTTG
>MNZL01000099.1:0-141 GCA_001873585.1 Rhodobacterales bacterium CG2_30_65_12
AAGCCCTCGCGCACCGCCCGCGCCTGGGCATCGGGTGCGGCCCCATCGCCGGGGCTGCCCTGAGCCAGCGCCACCAGCAGCCGGTCCAGCGCTGTTTGCGGTGCGGCGGCCAGCGCCACGCGCTCGTAGTCTTCCGATAAA
>MNZL01000099.1:158-271 GCA_001873585.1 Rhodobacterales bacterium CG2_30_65_12
GATCCGGCCCGCCGCACCGTCGAGCCCCATAGCGGCGAGTTTGCCGCCAAGAATGCGCGCAATCGGCACTTCCACCCGGGCGGCGACAAGCGCCTCCCAGGCGGCCGGCAGCG
>MNZL01000099.1:284-5622 GCA_001873585.1 Rhodobacterales bacterium CG2_30_65_12
GGCCCGGTTGCCCGCCGCCATGTTGGCCTCCAGAGTCTGCAACGCCGCAACCCTGTCCCAGACCCCGCCCGAAGCAGCCGCGCGGCGCTCGGTGTAAAGGCCGAGGAGCTGGTTGTCAGACACCGCGCCGGTGCGCGCGAGCCGTTCGCCGGCCTCGATCCGGGCCTTCCAGCCGATATTGGCGCGCAGATCGGATTGCGCGAAGGCGAGCGGCAGGCTTGCCGTGGGGATCGCCTCGCCGATCGCCTCAAACATGCGAAATGTGAGCGGCGTTGGCGTGAGGGGCGCCGGCAAGGGCGCTTCGTCCTCGAACAGGTCGGGATCGAGAAACCGGGCGAACAGATCGGCGTCCTCCGGCGGGATCAGCCCGAGCGCGCTCCCGGTGCCGAGCAGCAACGACGCCCCGGTCCAATCACCAGCGCGTGCGAGGCAAAAAATCCGCGCCTGGTAGGTCGGCGATAGCGCCGGGGTGGCCGCCATCACCTCGCACATCGGCTGTTCCTCACCGATCAGCAGCGCCACGTCGAAGCGGCGGCGAAACACCTGCGGATCGTTCGTCCCGGTGCGCGCCAGGAGCGCCTCGGCCTGGTCAAGCGCGCCGATTTCGAGCAGCTTGTCGACCCGGGCGAGAAACAGCGTCGCCCCCTCGCCGTCGGCCTCGGGCGGATCAAGCTCGGCCAGCAGCATGGTTTGCAGCAGGGCCTGCAGCGCCGGCAGCATCTCGGGCGGCAATGCGCGGATGCGCCGGGCAAGATCCGACGCCGAGGATGCGCCCCAGAGATCGACCGGCAAGCCGGTGACGGCAGGGCTGAGAAGGCCGAGCGCGTCGGCCCGCGTTGCGCCGTTGAGCGGGGCGACGGAAACGGCGGCGATGCTGGCGCCGGTGCTCACCGCCGGTTCATTTGCAGTGGCTCGGGGCAAGGCGGGGGCCGGCGCGGAAACGGAATCCGAAAGCCAGTCGATTGCCGAAAGCGGCGCGCCGCCCTCCTGCGCCAGCCCCGGCCCGGCAAGGCCGAGGGCACACGCGAGCGCGAGCGCCTGTCTACTCGGCATCGAGCGTCACCGTGAGGCTCTGCCTGGAGGGTTCGGGCGCAAGATCGCCAAGGTAGGCGTAGCCCATCAGCCCAAGCGCCCCAAGCACCGCAATCACCACCACGAATTTCAACAGCCGACCTATCATTCCTGCCCTCGCGTCTCAACGGTTTCAACGCCCGCACTCTTCCTATATGCCATGCTTCGACAAATCACGCCATGAAGGCGCGGGATTAATTATCGGCGGGGCGTTGCCGTTTGGCTTTGAAGGTGAAAAAGCCCATCGTTCTCGTGGGCATGATGGGAGCGGGCAAATCCGCCGTGGGCCGCACCCTGGCCCAGGCCCTTGGCGTGCCGTTTCTCGACAGCGACCACGCGATCGAGCGGGCGGCGGCGATGAGCATTGCCGAGGTGTTCGCGCGCGATGGCGAGGCGTTTTTCCGGGCCCGCGAATCGGAGGTGCTGGCGCGGCTGATGGCCTCGGGCCCCGGGGTGATCTCGACCGGCGGCGGCGCCTTCCTCGCCGAAGAAAACCGCAGGCTGATACATGACGACGGCGTCAGCGTCTGGCTACGCGCGGATCTCGACCTGCTATGGGAACGGGTGCGCCACAAGCCAACCCGCCCGCTGCTGCAGACACCCGATCCGCACGGCACACTCAAGGCGCTCTACAAAGCCCGGGTGCGCCTTTATGCGCTGGCCGATCTGGTGGTTGACGCGCACCCGGCCTATTCGCTGGGCGACATGACGAAACAGGTGATCCGGGTGCTGAAAACCCGGCCCGACGTGCTGGAGGAGGTGTGATGGACGTGGTGAAGGTCGAACTTGGCGCGCGCTCTTACGAGGTGCGTATCGGGCGTGGGTTGATCGCCCGGGCGGGGGCGGAAATGGCCCCGCTCCTGAGCCGCCCGAAGGTGTGGATCGTCACCGAAGCCCGGGTGGCAGGGCTGCACCTCGATGCGCTGAAGGCGGGGCTGGCGGCCGAGGGAATTGCCGCCGAGGCGCTGGTGCTGCCGCCGGGCGAAGCCACCAAGAGCTGGGCACACCTGCAGCAGGTGGTCGAGTGGTTGATCGCCGGTAAGGTTGAGCGCAAGGATATGGTGGTGGCCTTCGGTGGCGGGGTGATCGGCGATCTCGCCGGGTTTGCCGCCGCGATCCTGCGCCGCGGCGTGCGCTTCGTGCAGATCCCCACATCGCTGCTCGCCCAGGTCGACAGCTCGGTTGGCGGCAAGACCGGGATCAACTCAGCCAAGGGCAAGAACCTCATCGGCGCCTTCCACCAGCCCAGCCTCGTGCTGGCCGATATCGACGTGCTCGCCACCCTGCCCGAACGCGACTTTCTCGCCGGCTATGGCGAAGTGATCAAATACGGCGGGCTCGGCTCGCTCGCCTTCTTCGAATGGCTGGAAGAAAACGGCACGGCGTTGGCGGCGGGCGATACCGCGCTGCGCCAGGCCGCGGTGCGCCGCTCGGTGCAGATGAAGGCCGATATCGTCGCGCGAGACGAAACCGAAGCCGGCGAGCGCGCGCTGCTCAACCTCGGCCACACCTTTGGCCACGCGCTCGAAGCGGCCACCGGCTATTGCGATCGGCTGCTGCATGGTGAAGGCGTGGCGATCGGCTGCGCGCTGGCGTTCGAGACCAGCGCCAGGCTGGGGCTGATGAGCCAGGAGGCGCCCTCGCGCTTTCGCGCCCATCTCGCGGCGATGGGGATGAAGCGCGATCTTGCCGATATCCACGCCGAGTTGCCCGACGCCGACGCTTTGCTCGGGCTGATGGCACAAGACAAGAAGGTAGAGGCGGGCCGCATCCGCTTTATCCTCGCGCGCGGGATCGGTGCGGCATACGTCGCCGATGACGTTAGCCTCGACGTGGTGCGCGGCGTGCTCGAAGACGCGCTGGCGGGGCGGTAGCAGGCGTTTTCCGCACGGAAATCGCATCAAAATCCGTATCGATTGCGCGCCCGCGCCTCAGCGGGGCGTTGGGGCACCCTGCCAAGTCCGGGCGTTGCGGTAGCCTCTCAATCGGCCCCGGCGGCAAAGCTGCGGATGCGCTCAACCATGGCACGCAGGCCGTTGGTGCGCTGGCCCGACAGGTGCTCTTCCAGCTTGAGCCGGCCAAGCTCGGCATGCGCGTCGATCCCGGCCACGTCGCCCACCGGCACACCGTTGTAGAGCGCGCCCAGCACCGCGATCACGCCCTTGACGATCAACCCGTCGGAATCGCCGGCGAAGCGAAACACACCGTTTTCGATGCGCGGCACCAGCCAAACCTGGCTGGCACAGCCATCCACCTTGGTGGCAGGCACTTTCAGGGCCGTATCGAGCCCCTCCAGCTTCTTGCCCATGTCGATCACCATTGCGTAGCGGTCTTCCCAATCGTCAAGAAATTCAAAATCCTCAACGATGCTCTCAAATGCGTCCGTGGCCATGTGCCCTATCCTCAGCTCGGCTTGAGTTTGCTTTCACCTAAGTGCCGCACCGGCAAAGGTCCAGTCCCGCCACAAGCGGGTTTTCAAAACCCGCGGCTTGAGGTAGTGACGATGCAGGTTCTCGGGAGAAAATACAGCATGGTCCGCATTCTCATCGCGCTCAGCCTCGTCCTCGGGCTCACAGCCTGCTCGGACGGCAATTTCAGTCTCAACCCGTTCAACTGGTTCTCGACGCCAGGCGAGCAAGACTGGGTGGCGCTGGAACCGGAGGAGGGCTGGGACTACAGCCGCGACCGCCGGCTCGTGGTCGACGAGGTGACGGCACTCCGGATCGAGCGCACCACCGCTGGGGTGATTGTGCACGCCACCGGCCTGCCGCCGCGCCTGGGCTATTGGGATGCCGAGCTGGTGGCCGAGAATGATGGCGAGCCGGTCGACGGGGTGATGAGCTACGCCTTCCGCATCGCCACACCGCGTTGGGCCACCAACACCTCGAAACCGCAGGCACGAACGGTGGAGGTGGCTGCGTTCCTCTCCAACGCCACGCTGCGCAAGGTGCAGGTGATCCGCGTGGTGGGCGAGCGCAACTCGCGCAGCGTCCGACGCTGAGCCGCCAACCGGCCCCGCTGCCTCAGACCTCGATCACACGCACGCTCTGGCCCTTGGCCGCCAGCGCCAGCTTGCCCTCGCACAGCCGGATCGCGTCTTGCCCGAAAACCTCGGCGCGCCAGCCCTTGAGCGCCGGCACGTCGCGCTCGCCAGCGGCGAGCAGATCGAGATCGGCGGCCGACGCGATCAGCCGTTGCGCCACGCGCTTATCTTCCGAGCGCGCCTTGAGCAGCACCCGCAGAAGGTCGGCCAGCGCCGGGTTTACCTGCAGCTTTTCGCGGCCGGTGGCGGGCATTTTCGGCAGATCCGCCGTCGGCATCTCCAGCCCGGCCTTGACCGCCGCAAGAATGCCCTCGGCAATCTCACCGCGCCGCGCCTCGCGCAACAGCAACCGCGAGCGCGAGAGATCGGTCATGTTGGCGGGTTTGGTGGACGCGAGTTCGAGCAGCGCATCGTCCTTGTAAACCCGGCTGCGGGGCACGTCGCGCGATTGCGCATAGCCCTCGCGGAACCGTGCCAACTCCTGGACGATGGCAAGGAAGCGGCCCGAATTGGTGCGGGTCTTGATCCGATGCCAAGCCTCGCCGGGTTCAACCCGGTAGGTCGCGGGATCGAGCAGCACCGCCAGCTCTTCCTCGACCCAGGCACCGCGCCCGGTCTGTTCCAGTTCCGCCGCCAGCGCCTCGTAGACCTGACGCAGGTGGGTGACGTCGCCGACAGCGTATTTTTTCTGCGCGTCGGTGAGCGGGCGGCGCGACCAGTCGGTAAACCGCGACGATTTGTCGATCGAGGCGCGGGCAACCTTGCGCACCAGCGTCTCGTAGCCCACCTGGTCGCCATGGCCGCAGACCATCGCCGCCACTTGCGTATCAAACAGCGGTGTCGGGATCAGCCCGGCATCGACATAGAAAATTTCAAGATCTTGCCGCGCGGCGTGGAAAACCTTGACCACGTCCTGATTGCGAAACAGCTCATAAAGCGGGTCGAGCGAAAGCCCCTCGGCGAGTGGATCGACCAGCGCCGTATCCTCGGCGTCGTTCTCGCCCGGCACCGCGAGCTGGACGAGGCACAGCTTCGAGTAATAGGTGCGCTCGCGCAAGAACTCGGTGTCGACAGTAACGTAAGGAAACTCGGCGGCCCGGGCGCAGTAGTCTGCCAGGGCCTCGGTGGTGGTGATTGTTTTCATGCCTGCTCTGCTCGTCCGTCCATGCGCTGATTGCGCCTCGTTTAGAGCGAAACCGCAGCGAAGGAAAGGGCGCGCCGGTT
>MNZL01000144.1 GCA_001873585.1 Rhodobacterales bacterium CG2_30_65_12
GAACGCGTGGTCGTCTTCTTCACCGGTGCCGCCTTGGCTGCGGTTTCGGCTTCGGGCTCTGCAGTCTTCTTGGTGCGCGAGCGGCTCACGGTCTTGCGCTTTGGCTTTTCCTCCGGCTCGGGCTCGCTGCCCGCTTCCGCAGGCTCTTCGGCCTTGGGCTTGGCGCGCGCGCGGCTGGAGCGGGCGGGCTTGGGCTGTTCCACCGGCTCCGGCGCTGCGTCCGGGGCGGCCACGGCCTCGACCGGCGCGGCGTCAGCCGCTACGTCGACGCCCGTGCCAGCATCGGCCTCGTCTTCTTCGTCACCGTTTTCGGCGACGTCAGCGGCTCCGTTTTCACCGTTCGACGATTTCGACCGTGGCCGCCGGCGGCGGCGGCGGCGCTTTTTCTTCGGTTGCTCCTCGCCCTCCGGGGTCTCGACGGCCTCGGTGGTTTCGAGGATGTCTTCCTCTTCGGCCACATCTTCGTCGATCTCGTCCATCAGCGCCGCGCTGGCCGAGACGACTGGCACCACAGCCTCGGGCAGCGCGCGCGTTGCCGTCTTGAACTTCTCGATCACGAAATCGGGCGAGATCAGGAACGCGTCGGCCTCAAGCCGGATGCCCATGCCGTACCGCTGTTCGATCTGGGCGATGTGCTCGCGCTTGTGGTTCACGAGGTAGTTCACGATCGCAATCGGCGCTTTGAGCAGCACCTCGCGCGAGCGCCCGCGCGTGCCCTCTTCCTCGAGCTGGCGCAGGATATTGAGCGCGAGGTTGTCATCGGAGCGAATCAGCCCGGTGCCGTGGCAATGCGGGCAGGGTTGAGTGGTGGCCTCGATCATGCCGGGACGCAGCCGTTGGCGGCTCATCTCCAGCAGGCCAAAGCCCGAGATCCGACCCACCTGAATCCGGGCGCGATCCGATTTCAGCTTGTCTTTCAGCTTCTTCTCAACAGCGGCGTTGTTCTTGCGCTCGTCCATGTCGATGAAGTCGATCACGATCAACCCGGCAAGATCGCGCAGCCGCAACTGGCGCGCCACTTCCTCCGCCGCCTCGATGTTGGTCTTGGCAGCGGTTTCCTCGATCGAGCCTTCCTTGGTGGCCCGGCCCGAGTTCACGTCGATCGCCACCAGCGCCTCGGTGACGCCAATCACGATGTAGCCACCCGATTTGAGCTGCACCACCGGGTTGAACATCGACGAGAGATAGCTCTCGACCTGGAAGCGCGCGAACAGCGGCAACGTTTCGCCATAATGCTTCACGTTCTTGGCGTGGGACGGCATGATCATCTTCATGAAGTCCTTGGCCACGCGGTAGCCGGCCTCGCCCTCGACCAGCACTTCGTCGATCTCCTTGGAATAGAGATCGCGGATCGAGCGTTTGATGAGGTTGCCTTCCTCGTAGATTTTCGCCGGCGCGATACTCTTGAGCGTGAGGGTGCGAACCTCTTCCCACAGCCGCTGGAGATACTCGTAATCGCGCTTGATCTCGGCCTTGGTGCGCTTGGCCCCGGCGGTGCGGATGATCAGCCCGGCACCGCGCGGCACCTCGATCTCGTTCGCGATCTCCTTGAGCTTCTTGCGGTCGATGGCGTTGGTGATCTTGCGGCTGATGCCGCCGCCGCGCGCGGTGTTGGGCATCAGCACGCAATAGCGCCCGGCGAGGCTGAGGTAGGTCGTGAGCGCGGCGCCCTTGTTGCCACGCTCTTCCTTCACAACCTGCACCAACAGGTTCTGGCGAACCTTGATCACCTCTTGAATCTTGTATTTTTTCGGACGCGCCTTGCGCGGCTGGCGGATTTCTTCCTCCACGTCCTCCTCGGCGACCGACTCTATGGTATCGTCGTCATCGTGCCCGTCGCCGTGCTGGTGCGCGTCATCGTGCGCGTCGTCGTGCGCGTCATCGTGCGCGTCATCGTCGCCGGGTTCTTCGACCGGGGTGTTCTCAACCCGTTCCATCGGCGATTCCGCCTCATGCGCAGCGAGGGCGTCGCCCGTGTCGAGGTCGATCACTTCCATGCCCACGGGCGAGGTGGCGCCATCGTCCGCCTCGAGTTCGGCCTCGGCGGAGGTCACCGCGTCATCCTGGCGCGCCTCGGCGGCCTGCGGCCGACTGCGCGAGCGCGACCGCGACCGCGAGCGCGATTTCTTCTCTTCGCGCTCGTCTTCCTCGCGCTCCATCGCCTCGGCATAAGCCGCTTCTTCGGCCAGCAGCGCCTCGCGGTCAGCCACCGGGATCTGGTAGTAGTCGGGATGAATTTCCGAAAACGCCAGGAAGCCGTGGCGATTTCCGCCGTAATCGACGAAGGCCGCCTGCAGTGAAGGCTCTACCCGGGTGACTTTTGCCAGGTAGATGTTGCCAGCGAGCTGACGCTTGTTTTCCGACTCAAAGTCGAATTCCTCGACCTTGTTGCCGTCGACCACGACCACGCGGGTTTCTTCCGCGTGGGTGGCGTCGATGAGCATTTTCTTTGCCATTATGTTCCGATGCACCCCGGCCGGGCCGTGCGCACCCTGACGGCGGCGCGGCAAAACGGGGATGTCTTGTCTGGGCGAAGATGGGCGCGGGCAGCGGCAAGGTGGCGATGGCCAAATGGCTCATCGGTCCGCTCTCGTCCTGTCCTGCGCGCCTCATCGCGGTTCTTCTCCGACGCATGCGGCCAATACCGGCCCCTGCGCCTGTTCAGGGCCCGCTGCTCCCTCGGGATCGGCGGGCAAATGTTTGGCGCCACGACACATTTCGCCCCAGCACCATCTCTCGGTCTGATCACGCACCGGGGGCAAAAAGCGCCTCGGACCAGCGGACCAGCGAAACTTTCGGGCCAAGCGTGACGATCCACGGGCTCTGGCCTCAAGACCTACATAGGCGCAGGCCCCCTGCCCTGACAATGGGCAAAATGCCAAGAGCCGGCAAAACCCGGGGCCGCGGCGCGCGCGCCCGGCCCGCTTGCCCGGCCTGACGACCGCCCCGGACAGACCGCCTCGCGGCGCGCCGATTTCAGTATAGCCCGCCGGCCGCCACCGTGCCGGTGCTTGCGCGTTCCGGGATCACCACCACGTCGCCGGTCGAGGTCTGCACCTCGGTGGTGCCTTCCCCCGGCACCTCGCCGGGCAGGAACAGCGGCAGGTTCGCTCCCATCGCAAAGCCACCATCGAACATCACTCCGAAGATCGGCTCTTCACCGTCGCGGAAGTATTCCGCCACCACGTAATCGCCACTGGCGTCGTCCGGCAGGCGCGCGCCGGAAAAGCGGTCGATCTTGATGAAGTGGCCGCCCGGCGGCAGCTTGAACTTGCCGCCACCGTATTTTTTCACTGCTTCGGTCATGAATTCCTGGAATACCGGGCCGCAGGTGCCGCCGCCCGAGGCGCCGGGCATCCGCTCGGGCCGGTCGAAGCCGATGTAGCATCCGGCCACCACGTTGGAGGTGAAGCCGATGAACCACGCATCGCGCGAATCGTTGGTGGTGCCGGTCTTGCCTGCGGTGGGCACGCCAAGGTTGACCCGGCCCGCCGCAGTGCCGCGTTGCACCACGCCCTGCATCATCGAGGTAAGCTGGTAAGCGGTGATCGCGTCCATCACCCGCTCACGGTTGGCGGTAATGCGTGGGCTCTCGCCCTGCGGCAGAGTTTCGGTGCCGCAATCGTCGCAAATGCGGGTGTCGTGGCGATATATCGTCCGCCCCCAGCGATCCTGCACCCGGTCGACAAGCGTCGGCTCGACCCGCTCGCCGCCATTGGCGAACATCGCGTACGCCGCAACCATCCGAAACAGCGTTGTCTCGCCGGCACCCAGCGCGTTGGCCAGATACGGGTCCAGATCGTCATAGACGCCGAACCGCTCGGCGTAGCGCGCAACCACGTCCATCCCCACCTCGCGCGCGAGGCGCACGGTCATGACATTGCGCGACTGTTCAATGCCAGTGCGCAGTGGCGTCGGCCCATAGAACTTGTTCGAATAGTTTTGTGGTCGCCAAACGCCCGCACCGGTGTCGATCTCGATTGGCGCGTCGATGATGATCGACGCGGGGCTAAAGCCGCTATCGAGCGCGGCGGCGTAGACGAAGGGCTTGAACGAAGAGCCGGGCTGGCGGGTGGCCTGCGTCGCCCGGTTGAACACCGAGTTCTGGTAGCTGAACCCTCCCTGCATGGCGATCACCCGGCCGGTATTGACGTCCATCGCCATGAAACCGCCCTGGATTTCCGGCACCTGGCGCAGGCTCCAACGGATGAAATCGCCGCTGCCGTTGTCGCCGCTGGTCATCCGGCGCACATGCACCACGTCGCCGCGGGCAAAATTGTCGGCAAACGAGCCGCTGATCCACGAGATATCGGCGCGCGGCACCTCCCAGGGCTGCGGTTCGGGAGCGCCCTCGATCTTCAGCGTCATGCGCTGGTCGCCGATCTCGTCGACCACGGCCACATACCATGGCCCGTCCAGCGTGACATCACGCGCGAGCTTGAGCGCGCCCAACGCCGCTTCCCAGGTGCCATCGTCGAGCGTGGCCGGCTCGATCTTCTTGCCGGTGCCGTTCCACACGCCGCGCCCGCGATCCATCTCCTCAAGCTTGCCCTGCAACGCCTGTGCCGCCACCACCTGCAGATCGGGATCGACGGTGGCGCGGATCGCCAGACCGCCGCCGAAAAACTCGTCTTCCCCAAAGTTGCGGCTGAGCTGGCGACGAATCTCGTCGGTGAAATAATCGCGCGGCGGCAATGCGGAGCGGAACGACGGGTAATCGCCCGCCTGCACCGTGTGCAGGGGCCGGGCCACCGCCGCCTGGTAAGTGGCCGCGTCGATATAGCCGTTCTCGCGCATTTCCCTGAGCACGTAGTCGCGCCGGGCCACGGCGTCGTCATGCTGGCGCACCGGGTGAAGGTTGCCGGGGCGCTGGGCAAGAGCGGCGAGATACGCCGCCTCTTCCGGCAGCAGCGCGTCGAGCGTCTTGTTGAAGTAGGTCTGCGCCGCCGCCGTCACACCAAAGGAGTTCTGGCCGAGGAAAATCTCGTTCAGGTAAAGGCCGAGAATCTGCTCCTTGTCGAGCGAGCTTTCGAGCCGGGTGGCGAGGATCAGCTCCTTGATCTTGCGCTCGGCGGAGCGGTCAGACGACAACAGGAAGTTTTTCATCACCTGCTGGGTAATGGTCGAGGCGCCACGCAAGCGCCCGCCGCGCGCCGCTTCCAGAGCCGCAGCCACCATGCCGCGCATGTCATAACCGTTGTGGATGTAAAAATTCTTGTCTTCCGCCGAAACGAAGGCATGTTTGACAAGCTCGGGAATCTGCTCCGGCGGGGTATAGAGACGGCGTTCCCTGGCGAATTCGTCGATCAGACGGCCCTGACGCGAATAGATCCGGCTGATCGTCGCCGGCTGGTAGTTGGAAAGCTGCTCATGACTCGGCAAATCCCTGGAATACATCCAGAAAATCGCGCCAAGCGTCAGCGCCCCCATGACCGCAGCCAGGGTAAGCCAGGAAAAGATCGAGCCGAAAAAGCCCAGGATGAATCGGATCACGCGTTGCCCTCGCCGGTGGACGTCCGGGCCGTCTATACGCGAGCCGGACGGGAGGGTCAAAACACCTCTGCGCCTGTTCGGCGGGGAATTGCTGGGCCGCCGTCCCCTCGGCCACATTTCG
>MNZL01000149.1 GCA_001873585.1 Rhodobacterales bacterium CG2_30_65_12
CAGTTCACGCCCGAATTTCTCTCGCTCAACCCCAACAACAAGATCCCCGCGATCATTGATCCCAACGGGCCGGGCGGCAAGCCGCTGGCGTTGTTCGAGAGCGGTGCGATTCTGATCTATCTCGCCGAGAAATCGGGGAAATTCCTGCCCGAAGACCCAAGCGCGCGCTACCAGACAATCCAGTGGCTGATGTGGCAGATGGGTGGGGCCGGGCCGATGTTTGGCCAGTTCGGCCATTTCCACGCCACGGAGGCCGGCAAGACCGTGGCCGACAAATACGCCTGGAACCGCTACAAGCAAGAGGCGAGCCGCCTGCTCGACGTGCTCGAGGAACGGCTCGAAGGCCGTGATTACGTCATCGGCGATGCCTATACCATCGCCGATATCGCCATCTGGCCCTGGGTGCGGGCGCTGCACACCGGCTACAAGGCCGCCGATGTGCTTGAGCTTGACCAGTTCGCAAACATCGCGCACTGGCTTGAGCGCTGCGCGAGCCGCCCGGCGAGCCTGAAAGCGGTCAATATTCCCGATCGCAACGGCTGAGGGCAAAGGGCCGGGCTTGCGCCCGGCCCCGGTCTGCTCCACCCCCCCCTCGGGCCGGAGCCGCCCCGATCCTATTGCTGGATCGACTCGAGGTATTCCACCAGTGCCAGCAGCCGCCCGCGCACGATCAACTCGGCGCCATAAACGCCGGCCTGTTCAAGCGCGGCCTGCTCGTAGCGATCTCCCCAGACCGGCATCGGCCCACCGTGGCCGCGCACCCCGGTGCGCCCGTCGACGATCATCAGCACGTCGAGGAACGGGAACGCGCCATCGTTGGCCGCGGCGAGCCCCGTCAGCCCCGGCACCTCGATGCTCATCAACGCAGCAAATGGGCCGTTGCCCAAGCCGCTTTCGCCGTGGCACACCGCGCAAGCCGTCATGTATTCGGTCTTGCCCGGGTCTTCCTGGGCCATTGCGCCCAAGGTCATGGCAGCGAGGAACGCTGCCGTCAGAGTCAACAATTTCCTGGTTTTCATCTCCGCCTCCAATGCTTGCTTCGGCACCCACCATCCGGAGCGTGCACGACGCGTTTCTCAATTACGAACGGATCAAACGGCCCTACCTCTGAAATCCCTCAAAGTATTTCCCCAGCGCCACGCGCCGTCCGCGCTCGATCAGCTCAGCGCGATAAACGCCCGCAACGCCCTACGCTCCTGGCGATCACCGCCAAAAGACGAACCATACGGGCAAACGCCATGACTGCCGTGAGCCATTTCTTCACCTCAATCCCCTCCTTTGCGGCTCTTATCACGCCACAAAACCCACGTTCGCGCCTTGACCGGGCGCAATCCGGGCGGCAATCGGCCAATTTCAGCCGAACGGTTCGGGCGCCCGGTGGCGACGGCCAAAGCTCAGCTGCCGTAGAGGCCCGCCCAACGGTTCAAAAGCTGGTATTGCAGCACCCGCGAGCGCCCGGCCCAGGCCTTGGCGCCGTCGGGGCGCTCCATGTCTTCGCGGGCGATCGCGGCCCGGCGCGCGGTGTCGCCGGTGAAGATCGCAAAGGCCAGCGGCGTGCCATCGGCAGCGCCCACATAGCCCGCGAGCGCCGAAACAAAGTTGAGCGAGCCGGTCTTGGCGTAGATCGTATAGCCCGCCGTCGCGGCGGCCTTGCCCGCGGCATCACGCGGCGCAATTTCCTTCATGTGCCTGTGCAGCACCCCGTCCGCCCCGACCTTGACCAGAATCCGCACCATATCGGCGGCGGTCGCCTCGGAAGCGCCGCCCAGCCCGGAATGGTCGACAAAGTGCAGCCGCCCAGTGCCAAACCTCTCCTGCGCCCAATCGCACATTACCTGGGCCGAGGCGCGCAAGTTGCCCGCCGGCGCGCCGCGCTTGGCACTGGCTGTCAGCCCGATCACCTCCGCCGTGAGGTTGGTCGAGTATTTCAGCATCAGCTTGACGATGGCCGAGAGGCTGGCGCTCTCGTGATTGACCAGCACCGTGCCGCCGGCGGGCATCGCCCACACCGCTTGCGCTCTCGGCAGCCGAATGCCCTGCGCCGCCGCCAGCACCTGCGCCACCTCGCCGGC
The DNA here is from genome assembly GCA_001873585.1 of Rhodobacterales bacterium CG2_30_65_12. Lineage (GTDB taxonomy): Bacteria > Pseudomonadota > Alphaproteobacteria > Rhodobacterales > Rhodobacteraceae > Sinisalibacter. The sequence goes on from MNZL01000149.1 coordinate 2,073, forward strand.
GTAAAGATCGGGGCGGCGCACCGGCAGCCATCGTGAACCATCGCTCACGAGCGCCTTGCTCGCCACCGTCCACGCGTCCGCGCCGCCCGCCGCGCGGTAGGTGTAGGTCGGCAGATCGCGCTCGGCCACCGCGATTGTCGCCACCGTCACCGCCGGCCGCAGCGTGCTCGATCGCGCATCCATCGCAACCGCCCAACCGGTGCCGGCGCGTTTCCACTCGAAATGCACCCGGTTGAAGTTGAAGTTGATCCCGCTCACCGCCGGGTTGTAGCCCACATGGTCGGGCTGGTCGGGGTCGATCGCCGCCAAATAGGGCAAGGCCCCGGCAAATACCTTGAACCCGCCGCTGACAGCGCGCACTCCGGCTGCTTTGAGCTGCACCACCATCGCCGCGAGCGCGTCGGTATCGAGCATCGGATCACCGGAGCCCACCAACACCAGATCGCCTTGCACCGTGCCATTTTTCACCGGTCCGGTGGCTACCAGCCGGGTGCGAAAGCGGAAATCGGCGCCCAGCGTGGTCAGCGCGTAAAGCGCCGTCACCGCCTTGGCCACCGACGCCGGCGGCAGGGCAAGGTCGGCGCCACTGGCCTCAAGCACCACGCCGGTGCGGGCGTCGGCCACGGCAAACCCCACCTGCCCGCCCAGCCGGGCTCGGGCGACAAGCTCTTCGGTGGTGGGCAGAGCGGCACCGGCAAACCGAGGCGCCGCCCCGCCCAGCAGGTCTTCAGGCCGGTCAAGCGGGCGCGGCGATACCGCCGGCGCTTCGGCCAATGCTGCACCGGCAACCGCCGACAAGGCGCCACCGAGAAACGCGCGTCTGGAATACCCCCCGATCATGGGGGCGAGTAAACCAAGGCCGCCCGCCCGGCTCAAGGCCTCAATTCGAAACAATCCGCAAAGTCGCGGCGCGCCCGGTTCAATCCGTGTGCGTCAGCCAATCCCAGCCGCCTTCGGCCCGGATCGCGCTTGAAGAGGCATCGACCATCGGCACGTTGACCAGGCACCAGACCGGGGCCAGATGGCCCGCGAGCAGGCGCGACTGCGCCGCCGGCAGCCGTTCGGCGCGAAACCGGCGCGCCGCCGGCGAGGTGCGCGCCGCCCCCCGATCGCCGGGCCGGGCGATCACTCCCACCGGCACCGCGGCCATGATCTCGTCCCAGCGCTCCCAACGGTGAAACTCGGCGAGGTTATCGGCGCCCATCAGCCAGGTGAAGCGCACGCCCGGGTAGAGCACGAACAGCCGATCCAGTGTCTCGGCCGTAAAGCGCGTGCCGAGCCGCGCCTCGAGATCGGTGATCTCAACCCGGGGGTGCCGCATCACCGCCCTTGCCTGCGCGAGCCGCGCTTCGAGCGGGGCCGGGCCGTGGGCTTTCAGCGGATTGCCCGGGCTCACCAGCCACCACACCCGGTCGAGCCCAAAGCGCTTCAGCGCCTCGCGGGTAATATGCGCGTGCCCCTCGTGCGCCGGGTCAAACGACCCGCCGAGCAGGCCAACCCGGCAGCCGGGCGGCGCATGTGGCAAATCGTGGCGCATCATCCCTGCCCGCGCCGCGCTCTGCGCCGGCTGATCATCGTGCCCCGGATACCGCCGCCCAAGGCGCGGTATCTGAAGAAGCCGTTGCGTCTGTCACACGCCTTCCGATGATCGCGCCCAAAGGTTGATCGCCTCTTCGTCGGCGTATCTGTCGATCTCGGCCAGCTCCTCGTCGCTAAAGACAAAGTTGTTCACCGCGCCCGCGCAATCAATAACCTGGCTTGGCTTCGAGGCGCCGATCAGCGCCGTGGTAATTCCACCGCCGCGCAGCACCCAGGCGATCGCCATCTGCGCCAGCGTCTGCCCCCGGCGCGCGGCAATCTCGTTGAGCGCCCGGATACGGGCAATCGCCTTGTCGTTCAGCATGTGCGGATCGAGCGATTTGCCCTGTGCCGCCCGGCTGCCCTCGGGAATGCCGCCGAGGTATTTCTTCGTCAGCATCCCCTGCGCCAGCGGCGTGAAGGCAATCGAGCCCACGCCGAGCTCGGCCAGCGTTTCCTTCAGCCCGTCGCGCTCGACCCAGCGGTTGAGCATATTGTAGCTCGGCTGGTGAATAAGCAGCGGTGTGCCCATCTCGAACAGGATATCCACCGCGTCGCGGGTGCGCTGGCTGTTGTAGGACGAAATCCCGATATAGAGCGCCTTGCCTTGCCGCACGATCTGGTCGAGCGCGCCCATCGTCTCTTCGAGCGGCGTATCGGGATCGAAGCGGTGCGAATAGAAGATATCGACGTATTCGAGCCCCATCCGGCGGAGCGATTGGTCAAGCGACGAGATCAGGTATTTGCGGCTGCCCCACTCGCCATAAGGCCCCGGCCACATGTCATATCCCGCTTTCGACGAGATGATCAGCTCGTCGCGGTAGCCGGCGAAATCGGTTCGAAGTATCTCGCCAAAGGCCTCCTCGGCGCTGCCGTAGGGCGGGCCATAATTATTGGCGAGATCAAAATGCGTGATGCCGTTGTCAAACGCCGTGCGGCAAATTTCGCGCTTCACCTGATGCGGCGTGTCATGGCCGAAGTTATGCCAAAGCCCCAAGCTCACCGCCGGAAGTTTCAACCCCGACGTGCCGCACCGGTTATACACCATCCGCTCGTAGCGGTCTTCTGCGGGGGTGTAGCGCGCCGGAAAATCTTTGGCGGAGTGAATATCGGTCATGGCAGACTCCTGTGCAGCCTCCTGTTTCGCAGCAGCAGTAGACGCCCGGGCGCGGGTGCTGTCAAACCCGCGCCCGCACTCTCAGTCGTCGCGTTCGATCACAGGCAACTTGTGCGCGATTCCCTTGTGGCAGTCGATGCAGGTGCTGCCGCCGGAAAGATCGGTGCCCAAGGCGACCGGCTCCATCTTTTCGCGCGAGCGCGAGCGTTGATGCTCAAAATCCATCGCGTCGAAGCTGTGGCAATTGCGGCACTCGTGCGAATCGTTCTCCTTCATCGTTGCCCAGACATGGCCGGCCAGTTCCGCCCGCTTTTCCTCGAATTTCTCCGGCGTATTGATCGTGCCGCGCAGCTTGTGCCAGATCTCGTTGCTGGCCCTGATCTTGCGGATCATCTTCGGGCCCCATTCATGCGGCACGTGGCAGTCGGGGCAGGCCGCGCGCACGCCGGAAGCATTCTTGTAGTGAATCGAGGTCTTGTATTCCTGATATACCGTATCTTCCATCTCGTGGCACGAGATACAGAATTCCAGCGTGTTGGTGGCCTCCATCGCGGTGTTGAACCCGCCCCAGAAGATGATGCCAGCAATGCCGCCGATCAACAAAAGCACCCCCTGCCCCAGCAGCACACTCGGGCGGGTGAACCAATGCCAGAGCTTCTTGATAAGCCTGATCATGCGCGTCTCTCCTTTGCACCGCGACGAGCAAGGGCCACGGGTCATAATTGGTCATGTTTTTGAATGGTGCCGGCCGGGCGGATCGTGGCCCGGTCGGCACTCGGAGATCTTCTCTGTCAGACAGACGGTCTTATTCGGTCGGCAGAGTCTTGATGTAGGCAAGCACGTCGGCCGAAACCTGGTGGTCGATCGCCCGCAGGCCCGGCATGGTTTCTGCCGGCTGGCCATTGAGCACCTTGTGCATTACTTCCCACGGGTTGCCCATCAGCGAGCCGAGCGGCGGCATGCCTTTCGGCTCTTTGCCATCGGCACCGTGGCAGTTGGTGCAGACCGTTCCATAGACCTGACCACCGGCCACCGCATCGCCTTTGACCTCTTTCGTCGCGGCGTCGATGTAGACGCTATAGTCTTCCTGACCGAAGGCCACGAAATTGGCGAGATCGGCAAGGTTCTCTTCCGAAAGCTTGTCGCCATAGCCGTGTTCGGGGGAGACGAGAACCGCGACGATCGCCGCCGGATCGGCGCCGGCCATGCCGTTGATCCCCTTGATACCGGTGGCGTGGCTCCCGGATGAATAAGCGCCGTCGGCTCCAAGGCCATCCCAGCCGTGGCATTCCTTGCAACGCCAGTTCGCGCCTGCGTTGTCGGCATATTTTTCGTTCGCGGCGGGATAGAGCGGATGCGATTCCGCAGGCGCCTCGGCCTTCACCACCTTGTACCATTTGTCATAAAGCTTGGCGCCGCGCGCGATCGACCCCTGGTCGACATCGGCACTGGCTGCTGTCGCCCCAAGGACAAACCCAAGGGCCGCCGTCAGACCAAGCCCAAAGTGAATTGCTGCTGAGCGTTGTGACATTCTCTAGCCCCTTCGTAAATTCAACTGTTCTGCTTCGGTTCGCTCACCGAACCGCAACGTGCGGCTACCGTGTCGTATGCCACGGCATGCAACCATGATATAGATCAAACTTTTGTGGAAGTGAACACTCGGCGATGCCGGGCGATTGCGCGCCCCGCGTTGCGCCCAGGTCGGTTTGCCGCTAGATCACCGCGCAGCAGTCAACGGGAGCAGATCATGGCCAGCTACCAATATGTCTACCACATGGATGGGGTCTCCAAGACCTACCCCGGCGGAAAAAAAGTGTTTGAAAACATACACCTGAACTTCCTGCCCGGGGTAAAGATCGGCGTGGTGGGCGTGAACGGCGCCGGCAAATCCACCCTGCTCAAGGTCATGGCCGGGTGGGACAAGGATTTTTCCGGCGAGGCCTGGGCCGCCGAGGGCGCCAAGGTGGGCTATCTGCCGCAGGAGCCCGAGCTCGACGACTCACTCACCGTGCGCGAAAACGTCATGCTCGGGGTGAAGGACAAGAAAGACATCCTTGAGCGCTACAACGAGCTGGCGATGAACTACTCCGACGAGACGGCCGACGAGATGGCCCGGCTCCAGGACCAGATCGACGCGCAAAACCTGTGGGATCTCGACGCGCAAGTCGATGTGAGCATGGAAGCCCTGCGCTGCCCGCCCGACGAGGCCATGCCAGGCACCCTGTCGGGCGGCGAAAAGCGCCGGGTGGCTCTCTGCAAGCTGCTGCTTGAAAACCCCGACATGCTGCTGCTCGACGAGCCGACCAACCACCTCGACGCCGAAACCATCGCCTGGCTGCAACAGCACCTGATCGACTACAAGGGCACCATCCTGATCGTCACCCATGATCGCTATTTCCTCGACGATATCACCGGCTGGATCCTTGAGCTCGACCGTGGCCGGGGCATGCCCTACGAGGGCAATTATTCGGACTGGCTGGAGCAAAAGGCCAAGCGGCTCTCGCAAGAAGCGCGCGAGGACAAATCCAAGCAAAAAACGCTGGAGCGTGAGCTTGACTGGATCCGCCAGGGCGCCAAGGCGCGCCAGGCCAAGCAGAAGGCGCGGATCAACGCCTACAACGATCTTGCCGAGCAATCCGAGCGCGAGATGATCAGCCGTGCGCAGATCGTCATCCCACGGGGCCCGCGGCTTGGGGCCAAGGTGATCGAGGTCAATGGCCTGAAAAAGCACATGGGCGACAAGCTCCTGATCGAAGACCTCAGCTTTGCCCTGCCCCCCGGCGGCATCGTCGGCGTGATCGGCCCCAACGGCGCTGGCAAAACCACGCTGTTTCGCATGCTCACCGGGCAGGAACAGCCCGACGAGGGCACGATCGAATACGGCGACACGGTGCAGCTCTCATACGTCGACCAATCGCGCGACGCTCTGGACCCGAACAAGACGGTGTGGGAAGAAATCTCCGGCGGGGCCGAGGTTATCGACCTTGGCGACGCGCAAATGAACTCGCGCGCCTACTGCGGCGCGTTCAACTTCAAGGGCGGCGACCAGCAGAAAAAGGTCGGGCTGCTCTCGGGCGGCGAGCGCAACCGGGTGCATATGGCCAAGCTCTTGAAGAGCGGCGGCAACGTGCTCCTGCTCGACGAACCCACCAACGACCTCGACGTGGAAACCCTGCGCGCGTTGGAAGATGCCATCGAAAACTTCGCCGGCTGCGCCGTGATCATCTCGCACGACCGGTTCTTTCTGGACCGGCTCTGCACGCATATCCTCGCGTTCGAGGGCGAGGCCCACGTGGAATGGTTCGAGGGCAACTTCGAGGATTACGAGGAAGACAAGAAACGCCGGCTCGGGGCCGATGCCATCGAACCCAAGCGGTTGAAATACAAGAAGTTCACCCGCTGAGGCGGGTGGGCTTGGTGAATTTCCGGCTTGGGTCCGATGCCTGCGCGCAGGCGCTTTTGCCTGCAAAAGCGCTTGCGGCACCCGGTTTGACCTG
>MNZL01000082.1 GCA_001873585.1 Rhodobacterales bacterium CG2_30_65_12
CGACGCCGGCGCCGAGAACTGGGCCGTGATCGCCACCCTGATCGAGACCTGCAAGCTCAACGCCGTCAATCCACATGCCTGGATCACCACAACCCTCACCGCTATCGCGGGCGACCATATGCAGAGCCGGGTCAAAGACCTGCTGCCTTGGAATTACGCCACAAAGGTGTGACCGGAACACCGGTTACGCTCAGGTCGCGGTTGATGGTGTCAACGGCGGCGTAAAATCCTTCCACGTGACGACGCAAAAGTAGGCCACTTGCGGGTTGGGTGAGATGGCGTTCGCACCCAGCAGCGCCTCAATCGCTGCCGTTAAATTGCCGGTCGATACACCCTTGAGGTCACGCCACGGCAGCTGCTCTTCCACCGATTTCGCCTTGCGCAGGTAGCGCTGCAGGGTGCTGGGTGTGAAGGTGATCTTGTCGTCGCCCTGTTTGCAATCCCGCACGCGCCGCACCTTTACGGGCAACGGACCCACGCCGGTCAGTATCGCGCGCTCCGGCAGGTGACCTGCGAGGACGGCTGGCAAACGACCCCGAACGTGCACATCACGGCCAGCGCCAGCATCACGGCCCGGACCGACCGGCGCCCGCGCACCAGCGATTGCGGGCAGAACCGCGCCCCGCCATGCCCTGCGGTCTTGGGCTCGTCGACGTGGACGGTGCCCGCAGGTGTGTCGCGGTAATGGCCCGCGCCGAGCAACCGCTCAGGCTCGATCCGCATCGCCGGCTTGAACGCCAGCTCGAACGCCCGCGCGAACACCGAGGCGATGCGCTTGGCCGATTTGCAATCAACTGCTCCAAGACCGCCTCAACGCCTCTATCCTTCCGTCCGTTCATTCGCTCTACCATGTCTTGAAGCGATGCCCGGCGCGCACGCCCTCTTCTACCCCGAAGCGTGCACGGCCGACCTGCGTTATGGCCCCGACGAGATCCTGGAGCCCGATCTGGAGGTGGACCCGGAGGTTGGCCAGTTGCCGGTTCAGTCGTCACCCGGAACACGGCCCCGCAGCGCCTTGACCTCCCCGCGCGCCTTCTTGCCCTCCAGCCGCCGCCGTTTGCTCCCCAGCGTTGGCTTGGTCGGAACCCGCCGTTTGGGCGCCACCAGAGCGGCGCGCACCATCTCGGCCAGCCGATCCGCCGCGATCTCTCTATTGCGCGCCTGGCTGCGTGTATCCTCCACCCGGAGCACCACCGCGCCGTCAGTCGTCCATTTGCGGCCAGCGATCCGCCGCAGCCGCGCCTTCACCGCCGAGGTCAGCGCCGGCGAGCGCGCCGCCTCGAAGCGCAGTTCCACCGCCGTGGATACCTTGTTCACGTTCTGCCCGCCCGGCCCGGTCGAGCGGGTGAAGCTCTCGGCAAGCTCCCAGTCTTGCAGCACGATATCGTCGGTCACGTGGATCATGGGGCGAAGCCTAAACCGATGGCCCGAAATCGAAAAGGGCCACCGCTGGGGTGGCCCTTCGAGAAGTCTGGAGGTGGGGCCGGTTAGGCGTGCGCCAGATCAGCCCGCAAACCGTGCCGGGGGCTGCCCCGACATGGCGCGACTACTTTGTCCCGACACCTCGCTCCGTTTGTTCTCTAGACATGGACACCTCCTTTCTGAATGTTGCGATAGGGAAAGGTTGCCACATATTTTGTGCCGGTCAACACTTTTTATGCTGTATTTGGTGAAAGTTTCGTAACAAGCAGCTTGAAAGGCACAAGTGCCACCAAAGCGAGCGTAAGTTTTACGCCCCAATCGGCAAAGGCGAGCGAAACCCAGAGCGGCACCACTGCGCCAACCCCTAGGAACGGCACCCCCTCCCAGGCCCAGCTCACTGCCGCGTCGGCATTGGCGCTGAAAAGCGTGATGGAGGCGGAGAAGGCGATGGTGAAAAACAGCGCCGTGTCCACTGCCGATCCCACCAGCGTCGAGGCGAGCGGTGGCAACCACCATTGCCGGCGGCGCAACGCGTTGAAAATGGTCACGTCGAGCAGCTGGGCCGACAGGAAGGCCACGCCCGAGCCCACCGCCACCCTGAGCGGCACGGCGGCGTAGCTGTAGCCATCGCCTTCGAGCATGATCTGGGAGCCGACGAGCGAGCTTGCCAGGCCAACGAGAAAGCCGGCAAACACCACCTTGCGCGCCGGGCCGGGGCCGTAGACGCGGTTCATCACGTCGGTGACCAGAAAAGCGATGGGGTAGGTGAAGGCGCCCCAGGTGAGCCAGTTGCCGAACAGGAACTGGACGAGGATATTCGAGGCCACCACGACGGCGGCCATGGCGAGAATGCCGGGAAGAATGCGAGCCATGTTTTTGGTCCGTTTTTACAAGGTTGCGGAGACTTGGCCCCGCCGCTTGCGGGACGCCCGGCGCATACGCCCGCCGTGGCCGCCCGTCAAGCTACTGCGCCACGACGTATTCGACAAACTCGGTGGCTTGGAAGAACTTGAAATTATCGTCCGGGATCATCGTCAGCCGGATCGCGCCGGCTTCGTCGCGCCACACCGCGAGGCCTTCGAGGTTGTCATGCCGGCCCGAGCCGGTTAGCAGCAGCACCGTTTCACCGGCGAACCCGGTGGGCGTGATCTCGAACCGGCGCACCCGGGACGAAAAGCCAAACACGCTCGTGAGGGCGCGTTCGAGCAGGTAGAACCGTCCGTCCGGGCCGATGTCTGCCCCCACGGGCAGAAACTCACCGCGCCGGGGAATGCGGCCAAAGCGGCCCCAGGCCCCGCCCTTGAAACGGTAGACGTTGAAGGGCCGGCGCAGGCCGCCAGAGCGCTCGGGCAGGGTGTAGAGCGCGCCGTCGGGGCCGATGGCGAGCGCCTCCAGCGAGGAGTTGAGCTTCATACCGGCAAAATCTTCGTGCGTGGGCAGGGTCTGGGGATCCTCGGCGCGGGTGTTTGGATATTCCACCACCCGGTGCATCGCTTCGTAAGAGATGAAGACCCGCCCGTCACGCGCCAGCGCCAGCCCTTCGCTGTCGTTGTAATACCGCGGAAGCTTGTGGCCATCGGTGTGGGTGATCGGCCGGATCGTGCCGGGGGTAACGCCGATGATCCGCCCGGCTTCATCGCGCGTGATCCGCCCGGTCAGGATGCTGCCCTTGTCCGAGATCGTTACGAAGGTGCTGCCGTCGGGCGAGAGTTCCAGCCCCGACCAGCCGCCGAATGCGTCGTCGCGCATCGACCAGATCAGCGTCGAGGCCAGCTGCGCCTGCAGCTCCGATTGCGCCAGCGTGGCCGGAGCCAGCAACGCGGCGGCGATTATTCCGAGCGCAGGACGGAGGCGCATTGGGCCGGCAGATCAGCTAGCGTGAGCGGGGCACGCGGGGGTGTGGGCTTTGCGTTCGGGTCTGGCGGCGGTGGATTTAGAATCCGGGCCACCCAATCCTCGGCCTCCTTGCAGCCGTCGCCGGCTGGCGGCGGGGCCTGATTTTCGCACGCACTTTCGCCAGCCGGACAGGCGAGGCGGACGTGAAAATGATAATGATGACCATACCACGGGCGGACCTTGCGCAGCCACGCCCTGTCGCCTGTTTCGTCCTTGCACATCTGCACCTTGGCACCGGCGAAGACGAAAATGCGTGCCACCGCAGGGTCGGAGGCGGCCGCCTTGATCACTTGGTGATGCGCCCGCGTCCAGTCGCCATTTACATAAGCCCCGTTCGCGCGCTGCATCGAGATCGACGACAGGTTTTCGCGCTCGGCTGCGGTAAGGTCGAGACGCGCGGGCGGCAGCATCCAGATATCGGCATCAAGCCCGAGCTGGTGGCTGGCGTGGCCCGAGCGCATCGGCCCGCCGCGCGGCTGGCTCATGTCGCCCACATAGAGCCCGGCCCAGCCCGTTTGTGCCGCCGCCTTGGCCGAGAGGCGTTGAATGAAGGAGATCAGCGCCGGGTGGCCCCAGTTGCGGTTGCGGCTCAGCCGCATGGCTTGCCAGGTGGGTCCGGTTTCGGGCAGTTGCACCGCCCCGGCGAGGCAGCCGCGCGCATAGCCGCCAAAGCTCTCGGGCCGTTGCGCCGAAGCGTGGGCCACCGGGCCAAAGAGCGCCTTGGCCGGTTCGTTCGAGGTTGACACCCGCACCGCCGTGGCGCGCGGCGCGCCGGTATCGTAGTCGCTGCTGCTGCCGCCGGTGGTGCTCATGCAGCCGGCAAGGCTGACAGCAAAGGCGAAGGGAAACAGGAAGCGCGTGCGCATGGGGCTCAGGCCTTTTCGCCGTCGGGTTTCACCCAGATTAGCAGAATGAGCCCGAGAAGAAACAGCCCGATGAGGGGCGATACGCCGATCCGCGCCGATCCCGTCCACGTGGTGACAAGGCCGATCAGCGCCGGCGCCATGAACGAGGTGGCCCGGCCTGACAGGCCGTAAAGGCCAAAGCTCTCGGTCGGCGCAGCCAGGTCGGCATGGCGCACCATCAGCGTGCGGGATGCGGCCTGAAGCGTGCCGCCCATGCCGCCGATCACGATGCCGCAGGCGAAGAAGATAACATCGGGGATGGTCGAACCCTCGGCCAAGGGAAGGCCAAAGATCGCCTCGCGCGACATGAACAGGATCACCACGATCACTCCCGTCAGCCCCAGGATCGCCCCGACGATCACCGGTTTCGGCCCGAGCCTCGCGTCGAGTTTGCCACCTGCCCAGGAAAACAGCGCGGCGGCGAGGCCGGAGACGATGCCGAAAACGCCTACCGTCACGATTGACCAGTCGAGCACCAACGTGGCGTAGACGCCGCCAAAGCCGTAAAGCCCGTTGAGCGCGTCGCGGTAGAACATCGACGATACCAGGTAGGATGAGAGCGAGCGCTTGTGCGAAAGGCCCTTCACCGAGCGCAGCAAAAGCCGCATCGCCGCGCCGAAGGACCAATGGCCGGCGGGCCCGGTATCGCGCACCCAAAGCGCATAGGGAACCATGAAGACGGCGAACCAGAGCGCCGTGAACGGGCCGACGATCCGCGTGCCCTCGCGCGCGCCGGCGTCAAGCAGGCCAAGCCCCGGTTCCAGCCCCACCAGCGTGCGCCCGCCCGGCTGCTCCATGAACAAGACCAACATGATCGCCAACGCCACCAGCCCGCCGATATAGCCAAAGGCAAACCCCGAACCCGAGACCTTGCCCACGTTTTCGTCAGCGACGAGGCCGGGGAGCTGCGAATTGATGAAGATCAGCGCAAACTCCGCGCCAATGAAGCCGATACCGAAGGCGGTGAGCATCGCCCACATGTTCGAGCCGTCTGGATCGGTAAACCACAGTGCCGAGGCCCCGGCCACGTACAGCACCGAAAAGCCGAGAATCCAGGGTCGACGCCGCCCGGTGCTGTCGGCCATCGCCCCCATCAGCGGCGCGCCGAGGCCGATGATGAGGCCAGAGACGGTGAGCGCGAGCGACCAGAGCGCCTGCGCCTCGGCATCAGCCGCCTTCTCGTCAAGCCCGGTGGCTAGAAACCAGGCCGCCGCGACCGAAGCGAAGAACGGGCCGAAAACGAAGGTGACAAGCAAGGTATGGTAGGGCTGACTTGCCCAATCGAACCACCACCAGCCCCAAACGCGCTTTTTCTCGGATATTTCTGCCATGCCCCAACCTTTTGCGATTGACGAAACAGGAAATCGTTGGGCGGGGCAAGCTACATCTCCGGCGGCCAGGGGCGCTCGGCTTCGGCGGCGATCCAGGCGCGCACCCAGCC
>MNZL01000168.1 GCA_001873585.1 Rhodobacterales bacterium CG2_30_65_12
ACCTTGGCCATTACGAGCGCTTCACCGGGGTGGCGGCGCGGGCAACGGATTCGGTCTCGTCGGGGCGGATCTACACCAGCGTGCTCGAAAAGGAGCGCCGCGGCGACTACCTCGGCAAGACCATCCAGGTGATTCCCCACGTCACCAACGAAATCAAGGACTGGATCGCCGTGGGCGATGAAGAGGTCGATTTCATGCTCTGCGAAATCGGCGGCACGGTGGGCGATATCGAGGCGCTGCCGTTCTTCGAGGCGATCCGCCAGTTCGGCCAGGAGCGCCCGCGCGGCCAGTGCATCTTTGTGCACCTTACGCTCATCCCCTACCTCGCCGCCTCTGGCGAGCTCAAGACCAAGCCCACCCAGCACTCGGTCAAGGAGTTGCGCGCGATCGGCATTGCCCCCGACGTGCTGGTCACGCGCGCCGAGCACCCGATCCCGGAAAAGGAGCGCGAGAAGATCGCGCTGTTTTGCAACGTGCGCAAGGAAGCCGTGATCCCGGCCTACGACCTCAAGTCGATCTACGAAGCCCCGATGGCCTACCACGCTGTCGGGCTCGACCAGGCCGTGCTCGATGCCTTCCGCATCAGCCCCGCGCCGCAGCCCAACCTTGCCCGCTGGCAGGACGTGGAAGACCGTATCCACCACGCCGAAGGCGAGGTGAAGGTGGCGATCGTCGGCAAATATACGGCGCTCGAAGACGCCTACAAGTCGATCAAGGAGGCGCTCACCCATGGCGGCATGGCCAATCGCACCAAGGTGAAGGCCGAGTGGATCGACGCCGAAATCTTCGAGCGCGAAGACCCGGCCCCCTACCTTGAAGGCTTCCATGCCATCCTCGTGCCCGGCGGCTTCGGCGAGCGCGGCACGGAAGGCAAGATCCGTGCCGCCGAGTTTGCCCGCTCCCGCAAGATCCCCTATCTTGGGATCTGCCTCGGCATGCAGCTCGCGGTGATCGAAGCGGCGCGCAATGTGCTCGGGATCGAGAACGCAGGCAGCGAGGAATTTGACCACGAGGCGGGCAAGAAGCGCTTCACCCCGGTGATCTACCTTCTCAAGGAATGGGTGCAGGGCAATTACACCGTCAAGCGCAAGCTGGGCGACGACAAGGGCGGCACGATGCGGCTTGGCGCCTACACCGCACAGCTCGCGTCCGGCTCGAAGGTGGCCGAAATCTACGGCGGTGCGGCCCAGATCGAGGAGCGCCACCGCCACCGTTACGAGGTCGACGTGAAATACCGCGACGCCCTCGAAAAGTCCGGGCTCGCCTTTTCCGGCATGTCGCCCGACGGGCGGCTGCCCGAAATCGTCGAGTGGAAGGATCACCCCTGGTTCATCGGCGTGCAATTCCACCCCGAGCTGAAATCGAAGCCCTTCGCGCCGGCGCCGCTGTTTGCCGATTTCGTGCGCGCGGCGATGGAGGTGGAACGGTTGGTGTAAGGCGACGGAGGCCGGCGCTGTTTGCCGGCTTGATTGCCGTGCCCGAGATCGGCGCCGAGATCGGCCTCAGCCATAGTGAGGCTGAAACGGATCAATAACACGTCCATGTGATTGGCAGCGCGCGGCATCGGGTCTATATCGAATCCATGCTCGATCGCTTGCTCAAATCTCTCTTCGCCCCGGAGCCGCTGCAGCTCGCTGACGCTGACGCCCGCCTCGCCCTGACCGCCCTTCTTGTGCGCCTCGCCCGGTCGGATCACGATTACGCCCGCGCCGAGATCGACGAGATCGAGGGAATCATCGCCGCGCGCTACGGGTTGGGTCAGGCCGAGGCCACTGCGCTGCGCTGCGAAGCCGAGGCGCTCGAGGCCGAGGCCCCCGATACCGTGCGCTTCACGCAAGCCATCAAACAGGCGGTGCCCTACGAAGACCGCCGCCGCGTGATCGAAAGCGCCTGGGCCGTGGTGCTGGCCGATGGTGCGCGGGCAAGCGAGGAATCGGCGCTGATGCGGCTGGTGGCCAACCTGCTTGGCGTGAACGACCGCGATTCGAACATCGCCCGCCAGAAGGCGGCGAAATCCTGAGCACGTCGCTGCTTTCGTGTGCGCCATCGCCCCACGCCGGGCAGCGGCGGCTGAATACCGGTTGGTAAAATACTTGCACTCCGGCGCGAATTACGCCCTACTCGATCCTCGGAACAACGAGCTGCCAGGACCGTGCAAGAAAACACTCCGCCCGTCATCGAAATTCATGGCCTGCACAAGGCTTACGGCGACCTTGAAGTGCTCAAAGGGGTCGATCTCGTCGCGCCGCGCGGGCACGTGGTGGCGCTGATCGGCTCGTCGGGCTCAGGCAAATCCACCCTCCTGCGCTGCGCCAACCTGCTCGAAGAGAGCCAGCAGGGCGAGATTGTTTTCGAGGGTGAGCCGATTGCCTGGCGTGGCGCTGGTCAGGGCCGCCATCCGGCCGACCGGGGCCAGGTGACGCGCATCCGCACCAACCTCAGCATGGTGTTTCAGCAGTTCAACCTCTGGGCGCACATGACCATCCTCGAAAACGTGATGGAGGCGCCGGTGACGGTGCTCAAACGCGACCGTGCCGAGGTGGACGCGCGCGCGCGCCAGTATCTCGACAAGGTTGGCATCGGCGACAAGGCCGACGCCTGGCCGGCGCAGCTTTCCGGTGGCCAGCAGCAGCGCGCCGCGATCGCCCGCGCGCTCTGCATGGAGCCGCGTGCGTTGTTGTTCGACGAGCCCACCTCGGCGCTCGATCCCGAGCTTGAGCAAGAGGTGATCAAGGTCATCAAGGATCTCGCGGCCGAGGGCCGCACCATGATTATCGTGACCCACGATATGCGCCTGGCGGCGGATGTGGCGGATCACGTGGTTTTCCTGCATCTTGGGAAGGTCGAGGAGGAAGGCCCACCCGAGGCGGTCTTCGGCAATCCGCAAACCGAGCGGTTGCGCCAGTTCCTGTCGCACACCGCACACGCCTGACATCTGACAAGGGAGAAAAGACCAGATGAACAAACTTATCCTGACCACCGCCGCGCTGGCGCTCGCCACCGGCGCTGCGCTGGCCGAAAGCCATGGCTCGGTTGTCCGCATGGGCACCGAGGGCGCCTATGCGCCGTGGAACTACCTTGACGACAACGGCGACGTGGCCGGTTTCGAGCGCGACCTTGGCGACGAGCTGTGCAAGCGCGCCGAACTCACCTGCCAATGGGTGACAAACGACTGGGATTCGATCATCCCCAACCTCGTCTCGGGCAACTACGATACCATCATCGCCGGCATGTCGATCACCGACGAGCGCGATGCCGTGATTGATTTCACCCAGCCCTACACCCCGCCCGATCCGTCGTGCTACCTCGCGCTTTCGGCCGATGTCGATGTGACCAGCAGCATGATCGCGGGCCAGACCTCGACGATCCAGGCCGCCTTCGTGGCCGAGAGCGGCGCCATGCTGGTGGAGTTCGCCACGCCTGAGGAAACCATTGGCGCGGTGCGCGCCGGCGAGGCCGACGCGGTGCTGGCCGATTGCTCCTATCTTGAGCCGATCGCGGCCGAGGGCGAGCTGGTGATGCTCGAGCGCAAGGAAATGATTGGCGGCGGCGTCGGCATGGGCCTGCGCGAGAGCGACGGCGAGTTGAAAGCCATGTTCGACGCCGCGATCCAGTCGATGAAAGACGATGGCTCGCTGAATGCGCTGATCGAAAAGTGGGAAGTGGCTTCCACCTTCTGAGCTTGAACTCCCGGCCCTCTGCCCGCAGGTGGGGGGCCACACCCGGAAGGCCACGCGATGTTGGAAAGCTGTGCCGATCCCTCGGGCCTCGAGGGCCTGAGCTGGTTGCTGTGCTACCTCACCACGGGCAAGCACATCGCGTTCTATGCCTCCTTCGGCACAGTCGCGCTTTTGCTCGCCATCACCGCGCCGCTGGCCCTGTCGTTCGGCTTTGCCGGGGCTGCGGCGGCGCGTTCGCGCTTTCTGCCGGTCTCGCTGATCGGCAAAACCTATACCTCGATCGTGCGTGGCGTGCCCGACATTGCCTTTTTCTTGTTTTTCGTGATCGCGCTTGATCAGGCATTCGAATTCGTCCGCCACAAGGTCAAATGCCCCGACTGGCCCGATGCGATCCGCCAAGGCAACGATTTCGTGGTTTGCGACGCGGCCAAGCTGCCGCTCTCATCCAGCCCGCAATGGGTGCATGAAACCTACGGTTTCATGCTCGCCGTGCTCACCTTCGCCATTGTCTTCGGCGCCTTCGCCGCCAACGTGCTCTACGGCGCAATGAAGGCGGTGCCCCGCGCCCAGATTGAAACCGCCGAGGCTTACGGCATGAGCCATGCCCAGGCCTTCTGGCGGATTCTCGTGCCGCAGATGTGGGTCTACGCCCTGCCGGGGCTCGGGAACCTGTGGATGATCCTGATCAAGGCCACGCCGCTCCTGTTCCTGCTCGGGGTTGAAGATATCGTTTACTGGGCGCGCGAGCTGGGCGGCACCAAGCAGGCCCGCTTCACCGATTTCCCGCATGGCAACTGGCTGGTCTACTACTTCGGCGCGCTGCTGGTGTTCTACCTCTTTGTCACCTGGGGGTCGGAAAAAGTGTTGGCGCGGGTGATGCGCAGGCTCAGCCACGGCCAGGCCACCGCCGGTGGCGAAGCGCTCAGGCGGGCGGGCGCATGAGCTGCACCCAGACCATCCTCGACTATGGCCTGCGCTCGATCGGCATCGGTGAGCGGCTGTTGCCGAGATCCGATTTCACCCTTTGCCAGCAGTTCACCCTGATCGGTTCGGGGATGATCTGGAATGTCTATTTCGGCCTGATCGCGCTGGCGGCAGGGTTTTTCCTCGCCATTGCCTTGGCGCTCGGCAAGGGCTCGCGCCACTTTGTGCTGCGCAAGCTCTCGGAGTGGTTCATCTTCCTGTTTCGCGGCTCGCCGCTGTTCATCCAGTTCTTTTTCGCCTACTTCAGCTTTCTTGCCCTGAAGGGCGTGAGCCCGGTGTTCAACCCGTTTACTTCGGCTTGGCTAGGCGCTGCGGTTGTGCTGTTCTTCAACACCTCCGCCTATTCCGCCGAGATCTTCCACGGTGCGCTGAAGTCGATCCCGAAAGGCGATCTCGAAGCCGCCGACGCCTATGGCCTTGCCGGCTGGCACCGGTTTCGGCGAGTCACCTTCCCGACCATGCTGAGGCTGGCCTGGCCGGGCTATACCAACGAGGCGATCTTTCTGTTCCACGCCACCACGCTGGTCTTCTTCTCCGGCTTTCCGGCCTGGCAGCAGCGCGGCGACGCGCTCTATTACGCCAAGTATTTCGCCGACAAGACCTTCAACCCCTTTGTTCCCTACCCGATCCTGGCGATGTATTTCATCATGCTCACGCTCTCGGTGATTGCCGTCTACGGCTGGATCGGCCGGCGGCTGAACCGGCACCTGCCGCAAGAGGCGCGCCGGCATTTCCGGCGGCTCCCCCGGCTGGCGCGCTGACCGGCGCGCATCAGGCTCCGCGTTCCCCCTTGCCGGCCTTGCGGGGCTCGGCTAGGGTGCGCGAGAAATTTGATCAAATTGGTGACCCATGAAGATCGGTATTCTCCAGACTGGCCATTCGCCAGACCAGATTCGCCCCGAGATGGGCGAT
>MNZL01000058.1 GCA_001873585.1 Rhodobacterales bacterium CG2_30_65_12
GATGGGGGTCGATGTCGAGGTGGAGGGGGCCCGGGTCCACGTCGAGCGGAGGGGCGAGGCCGGGCCGGACGTTGTGCTGATCCATGGCTCCTCGGGCAATACCCGCGATTTTACCTTTCGCCTCGCGGCCGAGCTTGCCGCGCGCTACCGAGTGTTCGTGGTTGATCGGCCGGGGATGGGTTGGTCCGACCCGCACCCCGAAGGCGACGGGCTGGAAGCGCAGGCGCGCGTGATCCAGGCCGCCGTGGCCTCGCTTGGGGCCACGCGCCCGATCGTGCTGGGGCAATCCTATGGCGGTGCGGTGGCGCTCGCCTGGGGCGCGACGTTGCCGGGAACAGCCGCCGCGCTGGTCTCGATCTCGGGCGTGGCCTACCCGTGGCAGACCGGGCTTGGGCTTTTTTACACGGTGCTGTCGCACCCCGTGGGCCGGGCACTGGTGATCCCGCTGATCACCGCCTTCGTGCCGCGCAAACGGATCATCGCCGAGATCGACAAGGTATTTTCGCCACAAGCGGCGCCGGCAGGGTATGGCGCATATTTCGGCCCAGAGCTTACCGTGCGGCGCGCGCAAATGCGGGTCAACGCCCGCCAGCGCCGGGCGCTTTTTGCCGAAATCCAGCGCCTCTCGCCGCTCTGGACCGGGATCACAGTGCCGATCGAGGCGGTGCATGGCGACAGCGACGGCATCGTGCATCATGCTATCCATTCCGAACGGCTCGGGGAAGAAAACCCGAATGCCCGGGTGACGATCCTGCCCGGCATCGGCCACATGCCGCACCACGTCGCCCGCGGGGAGGTGATCGCCGCCGTCGACCGGGCCGCATTGCGCGCCAATGTGAAATAGCGATACATTCACCCAAAGGCAGACGGAGGCAGCGCCATGGAACTCCCGTTCAACGGAGCGATCTCGAAATTCTACGCCGAAACCGTCCCCGAGCCGGTGCGCCGGGCGATCGCCGAGGGCGAAAGGAAAGACATCCTCACCGAGGATTTTCCCTACGACCGCTGGATGAAGAAATCCGAGTATGAGGCCGCGCTCAAGGCGCTGCAGCTTGAGCTGGTCAAGCTGCAGGCCGACGTAAAAGCCAGCGGCAAGCGCGTGGTGGTGGTGTTCGAGGGCCGTGACGCGGCGGGAAAAGGCGGCGCGATCAAGCGTTTCCGCGGAAATCTCAATCCGCGTGTCGCGCGATTGGTGGCGCTGCCCAAACCATCAGACCGCGAGGCCGGCGAGTGGTATTTCCAGCGCTATGTGCGCCAGTTGCCGACCGCTGGCGAACTCGTGCTGTTTGATCGCTCCTGGTATAACCGGGGCGTGGTGGAAAAGGTGTTTGGCTTCTGCACCGACGAGAGCCGCGCCGCGTTCTTTCGCCAGTTGCCCGAATTCGAAGACATGCTGGTCGACGAGGGGATTCATCTGTTCAAGATCTGGCTCAATGTCAGCCGCCCCGAGCAACTGCGCCGCTTTCTTGCCCGCGAGCGCGATCCGATGAAGCAATGGAAGCTCTCGTCGATCGACGTTGAGGGGCTTGGCCGTTGGGACAGCTATACCGACGCCATCGCCGAAACCTTCTTCGTCTCGCACCGCCCGCGCGCGCCCTGGACGGTGATCCGCGCTGACGACAAGTATCGCGCCCGCCTCGCCACGATCCTGACGGTGATCTCGGCGCTTGACTACGCCCACAAGGATGCGGCCGTGGCCTGCGCGCCCGACCCGGCGATCACCGGCGGCCCGGACATCTGGCGATGAAGCGCGGCTATCACCATGGCAACCTGCGCCAGGCCCTGGTCGATGCCGCCCTCGCGCTGATCGAGGAGAAAGGCCCCACCGGGTTTACCCTTTCCGAGGCATCGAAGGCCGCAGGCGTGACGCCGGCCGCAGTCTACCGCCACTTTGCCGGCCGCGAAGACCTGATCGCCGAAGCGGCGCGACAGGGCTTCGAGATTTTCGCCGATCTGATGGAGCACGCCTATGCCAAGGGCCGGCCCTCGGCGCTGGCCTCGCTTGAGGCAACGGGGCGGGCCTACCTCGCCTTCGCGCGCAAATTTCCCGGCCATTATGTGGCGATGTTCGAAAGCGGCATCTCGATCAACCGCAGCCCCGATCTTGCCCGCGTCGCGAACCGCGCGCTCGGTGTGATCGAGAAGGCCGCGAGCGATCTGATGGCCGAGTTGCCCGCCACGCGCAGACCGCCGGCGCGGATGGTCTCGGCGCATATCCTCGCGTTCTCGCATGGGGTGGTCGAGCTTTTCGCCCGTGGCGCACCCGGCACCAAATCACCTTTCCCACCGGAAGATCTGCTGGAAAGCGGCCTTGGGATTTACCTGCGCGGCCTCGGCCTGATCCGGCCTGATGCCTGACAGAGCATTACCTTCACGCTACAAGCTATTGCTTTATAAAGGCAATCAACCCAGAAGCCGATGCGCCAGTTCGAGCCCGTCCACCAGCCGGTCAACCTCGGCTTCGGTGTTGTAGAGCCCGAAGCTTGCGCGTGCCGTGGCGGTCAGCCCGAGGTGCTGCATCAGCGGGTGGGCGCAATGATGCCCGGCGCGCACGGCGATGCCCTTCTGATCGAGGATCGTCGAGATATCATGCGCGTGGCCGCCACCCTCGATCGTCATCGAGAAAATCGCCGCCTTGCCCGGCGCGTCGCCCTGAATGTTGAGCCAGTTGAGCGCCTTGAACCGTTCGCGGGCGTAAGCGGCCAGCCGCGCCTCGTGCGCCGCCACGTTATCCATGCCGAGCGCCATGAGATAGTCCAGCGCGGCTCCGAAGCCGATGGTCTGCACGATCCCCGGCGTGCCGGCCTCGAACTTCATCGGCGGGTCGGCGTAGCTCACGGCCTCGCGCGTGACCTCGCGGATCATGTCGCCGCCGCCCATGAAGGGGCGCATCTCCGCCATCCGCTCGGCCTTGATGTAGATCGCCCCCGAGCCGGAGGGGCCATAGAGCTTGTGGCCGGTTATGGGGTAGAAGTCGCAGCCGATCTCGGCCACGTTGACCGGCATATGCACCGCGCCCTGGCTGCCGTCGACCAGCACCGGCACGCCCGCCGCATGGGCGCCCTCGGTGATCCGCGTCACATCCACCACCGTGCCCAGCACGTTCGATACATGGGTGACGGCCACCAGCCTGGTGCGCGGTGTGATCGCGGCGAGCACCTTTTCGGCATCGAGGCTGCCATCGGGCTCGGTCTCGACCCAGACGAGCTTGACCCCCTGACGCTCGCGCAGGAAATGCCATGGCACGATATTGGCGTGGTGTTCGGCGATGCTCAGCACGATCTCGTCACCCGGCCCCATCCGCGGTGCGGCCCAGGCGTAGGCCACAAGATTAATGCCCTCGGTGGTGCCGGAGGTAAACACGATCTCGCGCTCGCTGCCGGCACCGAGAAACCGCGCAACCACCCCGCGCACGGTTTCGTAATGCTCGGTGGTGAGGTTGGAGAGATAATGCAAGCCGCGATGAACATTGGCGTATTCGTCGCCATACACGCGGGTGACCGTGTCGATCACCACCTTGGGTTTCTGCGCACTGGCGCCGTTATCGAGATAAACCAGCGTGGAGCCATGCACCTCACGCGACAGGATCGGGAAATCCTTGCGCACCTCGGTCACGTCATACATCAGAACTCTCCCAATCCTGCCGTGCCGGTGCCGAAGTTTGCGCCGATTCCGAGCAGCGAAAAGACGATGCTCATGGCGACGGCAAACATGATCAGCACCAGGAAAATCCCGCCAAACACCGCGCCGGCGGAGCGAAACCCGTGCATCTCGGCGATGAAGTGGGAGAGGATCCAGAAGGTCATCACCATGCCCATCACCCACAGGATCAGCGCCAGGCCGGGCGCAAACACGCCCAGAAACACCACGCCAAGCTCGATGATGAGCAGCACGAATTGCAACCAGATCACCGTGAGCAGCGCCTGATCGAAGCTGCCGGTGCCGCCGAGCACACGGCCGATCCAATAGATCCCAAACACCGTGAGCACCGAAACGGTGGCCTGCGCGATCCCGGTCAGGATCGGGTCGGCGAACAGCGCGCCCGCCGTTTCGGGATCGACCGGGAACAGGATTGAGCCGATCACCGCAAGAAAGGTGCCCGCCACCAGCAAAAGTCCGAGCGCCTGCCACAGCACCCTGCGGGGATAGCCCAGCCCCTGCACCTCGCGCGCCACCTTGCGCGGCTCGGGCACCGTTTGCAGCGCCATGCCAAACAGATAACCCCAGTTGAATTTCATGTGCGCTCCGCGGTCCACAGGTTGATCCCCCAGTGCACCAGAAAGGCGGCAAGGGCAACCGCACCAACAAGCTGGAGCTGCACACCGGGGCCGATCAGCCCGGCCACCAGCCCCGCGAGCAGCCACAGCGGGCTTGCCACCAGCAGCGCCCAGAACAGCGCGAATCGGGCGGTGTAGCCACTGCCCGCGCCGCCGAGCGGACGGGCGATCAGGTGGCTGAGGCTGCCAACGGCATAGGCCGCGAGCGGCATGATGAACAGCCAGGCAAACAGCGTGGCCGCAACCAGCATTTGCAACGCCTGTCCGGTTTCGAGCGCCTCGCGCTGCAACGCGGGCCAACGGCCAACAAAGATCAGCAGACAGGCCACCATCACAATCACCAGCGCCCGATCCTCACGCGGGGGCCCGCCCACACGGGTGCGAAACACCGCGCGCGGCGCGACGTAGGCGCGCAGGATATCGCTGGCAACTCCCACCTCAGCCCCGGCGGCGCTGCAGCCAGGCGTCGAGCCGCCCGGTCATATCCTCGGCGATGGCCGGATCTTCGATCTCGGCAATGGCCTCGGCAAGGAAGGCGAGCACCAGCAGATCGGCGGCAATCGCCGTTGGCACCCCGCGCGAGCGCAGATAAAACAGCGCCTCGTCGTCGATCGCGCCGGAGGTTGATCCGTGGCTACACGCCACATCGTCGGCGTAGATTTCGAGCTCGGGCTTGGCGAGGAAGGTTGAATCGTCGTCAAGCAGCAGGGCTTGCGATTTCTGATAGCCGTCGGTTTTCTGCGCACCGGGCTTGACCAGGATCTTGCCCTGAAACACCCCTACCGCGCCGTTGCGCAACACCTTCTTGAATACCTGCCGGCTCTCGCAGCCGACCGCGTCGTGGGTGACGAAGACGGTATCGTCGTGGTGGAACGGATCGTTCTTGGCGTCGCCCATTGCCGCGCCGGCAATGTGGGTCACCGCGTCATCGCCGACCATCTCGACCACGCATTCGTTGCGGGTGAGCCGACCGTTCACGGTGAGGGTGAAGCTCTTGAAAACGCTCTCGGCCCCGAGCCGGGCGAAGATATGCGTGATCGCCTGCCGGGCATGGTCGCGGCCTTGCGTGCGCACATGGTGGAAGCCGGCGCCGTCGCCAACCTCGACTTCGAGCACCATGTTGAGCCGCGCCGCCGCCGGGCCGTTTTCAAGCAGGGTCAGGTCTGCCCCTGGCTCAAGTTTCACCACATGATGCAAGATCGCGTCGGAGGTATCCGAGACGTGGCGATAGATCAGATTGACCGGCTTC
>MNZL01000003.1 GCA_001873585.1 Rhodobacterales bacterium CG2_30_65_12
CTGTAACTGGGGGCGCTTTTTCTTGGCAAGAATACTCCCGCCGGAGGCATGGAAATCTCTGCGCCGCGCCCGGGGGCCAGCGCCGCGCCGTGAGTATTTGAGCCAAGAAAAAGTTCAGATGGGCATGGCCGCCGGCAGCCGGGCGGAGGCCGCGAGCATGGTGCCGCCGGCCACCACCAGCAGGTGCCGGGCATCGTCGAAGACAAGCTGAAACAGCCGCATCGGCTCGGTGCCGGAGAGCCGCGCCATGTGCACACCATCAACCAGGCGCGCGGCGGCGACCAGTGCCGCCGGCTGGCCAAACATGGCCCGCACCTGCCAGCCGCGCAGCACGATTTTCTGCCGTGCCAAAACGAAGAAATCGCGGCCCTCGCCCTTGGTGTGCAGCATCGCGGGGCGCACCCGGATCATGGCGCAGGCGGGCACCGTGCGCACGATCAGCCGTGACAGCGCAATCGCGCCGCAATCGTGGGTGATGATCCGGTCGCCGGGTTCGAGAAATTCGATCGGAAGCTCACCCTCGGTGGTGAGGATGCCGGTGCCAAGGCCGAAGCCCGAACGGTTCAGGGGCAACGCCACGCGAATGCTGCGTGCGCGCGCAGTCTTGATCCGGGTCATGGAATTCCTGCTCAATGTGCCTGTTTTCTTTTTTCCACAGGGTATCGCAGGAAATCGGGCACGACGAGCGAATTTTTCCCGGTTTTGCCGGGGTGTGGCCAATATCCCCCCTCGCGTGGGCGGGCGGGCGATGCTAGAAGCCGCCGCGTGCGGGTGTGGCGGAACTGGTAGACGCACCAGATTTAGGTTCTGGCGCCGCAAGGCGTGGGGGTTCGAGTCCCTTCACCCGCACCATGCCCAGAGGTCAGGCCATCATCGAGGTTTCCCAACTGCGTAACAGAGGGCGAGCGGATGCAAAGCCATGCGCCGGCAAGGTTGGCGCGCCGGGGCTGAAGCTCTCGGTGGCAAAACCGTCGGCGCAGATTACTTCGAGCCGGTCAAACATCAGGTGGATGTAGGTGATGGAGCTGACATCATGCGCCACGGCGATGGTGCTGGCGTTCACCAGATGCAGCGCGGCGGCGAGCGCCTCGTTGGAGCCGAACATCAATTCCATCTGCCATCCCCGTGACTGGCGTGGCGCGACAGCCACGATGCCGTGGCTCATGGCACGGGTGGCGCGACCCGGTGTCGGGCCGCAAACACGCTCCGCAGCCCGATGTGGGGGTCGCGCGATTCCTGCCCTGTCCCTCTTGCGCCGCACGCCTTCGCCCCATAGAAGGACGTGAATTTTACCGCGCGCCGCAGGGGTGGCGTGCATGTCGAGATGAAGGAACGAGACATGGCTGTCACCGAGACGCTGAACGAGGGGCTCAAGCGCGCCTACCAGCTCATCATCACCGCGCAGGACCTGGAAGCGAAGGTCTCCGAAAAGCTGACCGAAGCCCAGCCCGAGATCGAGATGAAGGGCTTTCGCAAGGGCAAGGTGCCGCTGCCGCTGCTGCGCAAGCAGTTTGGCCAGCGCCTGCTCGGCGAGGCGATGCAGGAGAGCATCGACGCGGTGATGAACGCTCATTTCGAAGCCACCGGCCACCGCCCGGCAATGCAGCCCGCGGTGAAGATGACCGACGAGAATTGGAAAGAGGGCGACGACGTGCATGTCGAGCTGTCATACGAGACGCTGCCGGACGTTCCGGCGGTTGAGTTCGCGGCGCTCAAGCTTGAGCGTATGGTGGTCAAGGCTGGCGACGCCGAGATTGACGACGCGTTGAAATCGCTTGCTGACAACGCCCAGAGCTTCGAAGACCGCAAGAAGGGCTCGAAGGCGAAGGACGGCGACCAGGTGGTGCTTGATTTCGTCGGCCGGATCGACGGCGAAGCCTTCGAGGGCGGTGCTGCGGAGGATTTTCCGCTGGTGCTTGGCTCCGGCCAGTTCATTCCTGGCTTCGAAGAGCAGCTCGTCGGCGTGAAAGAGGGCGATGAAAAGGACGTGACGGTGAGTTTTCCGGCCGAATACGGCGCGGCGGAACTGGCTGGCAAGGAAGCGGTATTTGCCTGTATCGTCAAATCGGTGAAGGCGCCGAAGGCGTCCGAGATCGACGACGAGCTCGCCAAGCGCTACGGCGCCGAGGATCTGGCGGCGCTCAAGGCCCAGGTGACCGAGCGGCTCGAAGCCGAATACAAGGGCGCGGCCCGCGCGGTGATCAAACGCGCGCTGCTCGATCAGCTTGACGAGACCGTCAGCTTCGAGCTGCCGCCGTCGCTGGTGAAGGCCGAGGCAAACCAGATCGCGCACCAGCTCTGGCACGAGGAGCACCCCGAGGAGCATGGCCATGATCATGCCGAGGTGGAACTGACCGACGAGCACACCCGGCTCGCCGAGCGCCGGGTGAAATTGGGCCTGTTGCTCGCCGAGATCGGCCGCGATGCCAAGGTCGAGGTGACCGATGCCGAGATGACCCAAGCGATCATGAACCAGGCCCGTCAGTATCCGGGCCAGGAGCGCGCCTTCTTCGATTTCGTCAACCAGAACGCCGAGGTGCGCCAGCAGATCCAGGCGCCGATCTTCGAAGACAAGGTGGTGGATCACATCTTCGAACAGGCAAATGTGGCCGAGAAAGAGGTTACGAAAGAAGACCTCGAAAAGGCCATCGAGTCGCTCGACGAGGCGTGATCTCTCGGGCAAGGATTGCAAAGGGCCGCTCTTCGGGGCGGCTCTTTTCGTTTGAGGGGGGCAGCCGAGCGCCTTACCGCAGCCCGGTTTCTTGCAGCAGCCCCAGCCGCTTGGCCTCGTAGTAGTAGCCCCGGGCATACCAACCCATCGCCTCCTTGCGGTTGCCGCCCGAGACGATCCAGGCGCCGCGCAGGTATTTTACGCCGAATTTCAGGTTTACGTCGGGATCGAGCAGGTCTTGGTTGCGACCGGTGAAGCCCATGGTGCGCGCGGTTTGCGGCAGGATCTGCATCAACCCCCAATAGGGACCATGGCGCAGATGCGGCTGGTGCGTGCTCTCGCGCTTGATCTGGGCGTGCACCAGGTCGCGCGGCACGTCGTAGTGGTCGGCCCACTTGTTGATCAATGCCCGCAGGGCCGGCGTTTCGTTGGGAAAGAGCGGGATATTATCCGGCCCCGTGCGGGTGGGTGTGTTTTTTGTGGCAAGCGGCAGGCGCGCGGAACACCCCGCAAGGGCAAGCCCGGCGAGTGCGAGGGTGGCGGCGCGGCGGGTGAGGGCAGGCATGGCGGCTCCGGGGTTGATCTGCGTCGATCTTGCCCCGACGGAACCCGGTGGAAAAGCGCTTTCGTGACAATCGGCGGGGCTTCGCCGGGCACAAGAAACGGGCCGCGCGGTGGTGTTCCGCGCGGCTCGACAGTTTTTTGCCAGCGGTGAGGCTTACGCCTCGTCCTCGGCGCGACGTTCGCCCTCGTCATCTTCGGACGCGGCGCCGATATCGTCGAACAGCTCGGCGATCTCGAAGTCGTTCGCGGCCTCTTCTTCGGCGGCGAGCTCCTTGATCGACTTTCCGGCGGCCTGAATCTCGGCCTCTTCCGGGCTGCGGGCGACGTTGAGCGTGATCTCGATCTCGACTTCGGGGTGCAGGCGCACCTCGACGGCGTGCAGACCGAGCTCCTTGATCGGCGCCTTGAGCACGATCTGCTTCTTGTCGACGCTGAAGCCCTCGGCGGTGGCGGCGTCGGCCGCGTCACGCGGGGTGACAGAGCCATAGAGCGAGCCCGAGTCGGAGGCCGAGCGAATCACCACGAAGGACTGGTCGGCGAGGCGCGTGGCCAATGCGTCGGCTTCGGTCTTGGTTTCGAGGTTGCGGGCCTCAAGCTGGGCCTTCTGGTTTTCGAAACCGGCGATGTTGGCCGACGAGGCGGTCAGCGCCTTACCCTGCGGAAGCAGGAAATTGCGGGCGTAGCCGGACTTGACCTCGACAACGTCGCCCATCTGGCCGAGTTTGGCCACACGTTCGAGCAGGATGACCTGCATGATGTCTCTCCTTACTTGATGGCGTAGGGCAGGATCGCGAGGAAGCGGGCGCGCTTGATCGCGCGGGCCAGCTCACGCTGCTTCTTGGCCGAGACGGCGGTGATACGGGAGGGCACGATCTTGCCGCGTTCGCTGATATAGCGCTGCAACAGGCGGGTGTCCTTGAAGTCGATCTTGGGCGCATTGTCGCCGGAGAACGGGCAGACCTTGCGACGGCGGAAAAATGGTTTTGCAGCCATGACTTATCTCTCCTTCTCTCTCTCAGCGGTCGCGGCGTTCGCGGCGGTCGCCACGATCACCCCGGTCGCCGCGATCACTCCGCTCATCGCGTTTCTGCATCTGCACCGAGGGGCCTTCCTCGTGGGCGTCGACCTTTAACGTCAGCACGCGCATCACGTCGTCGTGCAGACGCATCAGGCGCTCCATCTCCTGCACCGCTGCGGCTGGCGCGTCGGTTTTCAGGTAGGCGTAGTGGCCCTTGCGGTTCTTGTTGATCTTGTAGGCCATCGTCTTGATACCCCAGTACTCCGAGTCAACGACGTTGCCGCCGTTGTCCTTCAGGACGGTGCTGAAATGTTCGACAAGGCTTTCGGCCTGCGCGTTGGACAAATCCTGGCGCGCAATCATCACATGCTCATAAAGCGGCATGCCATCTCCTGTTTTCTGGCGCGTTTCAAAGGGCGGGTCCGAGCCTTCCGCTCCCACCCACGAGAGGCCGCGCGGTTCATCATCTTGCGGAAGGACGGCGCCTTATACACCCTGCGCGGCGTGATGCAAGGCCGCGTGGGCAGCCGCCGAACCGTGCGAATTTCTGTAAAACGCCCGCCAAGCGCCGCA
The DNA here is from genome assembly GCA_001873585.1 of Rhodobacterales bacterium CG2_30_65_12. Classification (GTDB taxonomy): domain Bacteria; phylum Pseudomonadota; class Alphaproteobacteria; order Rhodobacterales; family Rhodobacteraceae; genus Sinisalibacter. The sequence continues at coordinate 4,827 of MNZL01000003.1, forward strand.
TTCGCGCCATCTTGCGGCGGCATCGAGGGTTTGGAACAGACCAGACCGAGGACAGCACAATGACCCTTTCGGCGATGGAGTTCGAGTTCGGCGCGGGTGTTCAGCGCAAGGCAGGCCAGCCAGGCCCGGTGATTGACAAGACCGATTGGGGTTATGCGATCCGCGACGAGCTGCCACGCAGCGCCGCGCCGGCGATGATCGCCGCGTCGGGGCGCTTTGCCGGAACGATCCTGCTGATGGTCGCTGGCGGGCTGCTGCTGCTGCCCGACGATGTGCATGCGCCCGAACTTCTGGGCATGAAGCTTGCGGCCACGGTGATGTTTTCCGTTTTCGGCGCAGCACTGCTGCTCGCCGGGCGGCGGGTGCCGCACCCGGAAATTCACGTCGACACCACCCGTGGCGAGGTGCGCCTTGGCCGCCGTGGCATCAAGGGCGGTTTCGATCTCCGCGCCAGCCTGAAGTTTGAGGATATTGCCTCGATCTACCTCCTGCGCACGAAGGATCACAGCCAGCCGACGCGGCTGTTTTTGCGGCTTGCCGACGCCGATCTGGCGATCGAGGTGGCGAGCGGCGCGGAGCCGGCGCTGGAAGACCTGCGCGAACGGCTCACCCGCGATCTCGGCCGCAGTCCGCGCCGATTGGCCGCGTTGAAGGTTGGTCACCCGGCACAC
>MNZL01000136.1 GCA_001873585.1 Rhodobacterales bacterium CG2_30_65_12
ACGGTTTTGGTGCCGCTGGCGCGTGTGCATCACGGCTATGCCGCCTCGCCCCGCCGGGCCGCCGACCGCGCGCCGCGCGACCTCACCGAAATCGGCGCCTCGACGGCGGTATTCCTGCGCAAGCACGCGCCCGGCACCGATATGCGCGCGGCGCTTCGCGCACTTCGGACGGCCCAGCGCAAGGCGCTTGTGCGCTACATGGTCGCAGGTGGCCTGGAGCCGGGCGACCTGGGGCGATTGCTGAAGGGTCTTGGTGCCGGTTTTGCCGACGGCCAGCGCCGGACGATCACGCCACGCGCGCCGATCAGCGCCCCTGCCTTGCCATTCACGCCCTTCGCCCGGCCTGGCTTCACCGGCACTTCACGGCATCTGGCCGGCCGCCCCTGGCAACGAACCCGCTTACGCCGTGAGGCCGCCAAGGCGGTGGCGTCGGGCGAGATTGTCACGGTTTTCCGCTTCAGCGCCAGCGCCCTGCCACACCGCGTGCGCTTTCACCCCGGAGGCTGGTGGGAGCAGCGTGGCGGGCTGTTTGGCCCGGCAGAGCGGGATGAGCCTGCGTTTCGGTGGCACCGCTTCCAAGACCGGGTGCACAAAGAGTGGTTACATGTGGCCAAGCTGCGCGAATGCTGGCCGGGTGAGGGGATTTCGTAATGACTACAGGCCAGGATCGCGGTAGCGTTTCGGCACAACGAGAACCCGCGCGAGAAACTCGTAACCGCCCGCCAATGTGGCGCAAAGAGCATGTGAGGACTATGTGAGTGATATGAGACGTAAGGTAACCAAGGCGATCTTTCCGGTCGCCGGGCTGGGCACTCGTTTTCTGCCTGCCACCAAGTCGATCCCGAAGGAGATCATGACGCTGGTTGACCGGCCATTGATCCAATACGCGATCGACGAAGCCCGCGCCGCCGGAATCAGGGAATTCATTTTCGTAACCTCGCGCGGCAAGGGCGCGCTCGAGGATTACTTCGATATCAATCCCTTGCTCGAAGCCTCCTTGCGCAAATCCGGCAAGGACGCTTTGCTTGAGATGCTGAAGTCAACCAACATGGAATCGGGCGCTATCGCCTATATCCGCCAGAACAAGGCGCTCGGCCTTGGCCACGCGGTCTGGTGCGCGCGCCGACTGATCGGCAACGAACCGTTCGCCGTGATCCTGCCCGACGACGTGATTGACGGTGAAAAACCGGTTCTGCAGCAGATGGTGGAAGCCTACCAGGAAACCGGCGGTGCGATGGTCGCGGCGATGGACGTGGCGCCCGAGAAGGCCTCGGCCTACGGCGTGCTCGACATCGAGGAAGACATGGGTGACTTGGTCAAGGTCAAAGGCATGGTGGAAAAACCCAAGGCCGAAGAGGCGCCTTCCAACCTCGCCGTGATCGGGCGCTATATCCTCACGCCGAGGGTGCTGGCCAATATTTCCAAGGTGAAAGGGGGCGTCGGCGGAGAGATCCAGCTCACTGACGCGATCGCCGAGGAGATCAAACAGGGGCGCGACGTTTACGGCTACCGCTTCCGCGGCCAGCGATTCGATTGCGGCTCGAAGGCCGGCTTCTTGCAGGCCACCGTGGCCTTCGCCCTGGCCCGCGACGATCTGCGCGACGAATTTGCTTGCTATCTCGAAGAGCTGATGTCGGTGCGCAAGGCGGTTGAGTAGGTCGCCATGGGCGAGGCGCTCGCCGTTGGGCCGCCGTCCGCCCGCCTGATTGATCTCACCCGGCTCGTCTCTCGGGTCGGGCGCGGGCAATGGACCGGGATCGACCGGGTGGAGGCCGCCTGGCTAGACCGGCTGCTCGATGAGCCGGTGCCGCTTTTTGCGCTGGTGCGCACCAACCTTGGCTTTGTCCTGCTCAACCGTGACGGCACACAAGCGCTGGCCGAGCGCCTGCACGGGCAGGTAGGCTGGGGCCCGGTCGGGGTGCTCGCCCAGCTTTCGCTGAAGGCAAGCCGCGATCGCCGCCGCGCATTGAGCGATCTGCGCAGGCTGGCGCTGGGCCGCAGCTCTGGCCGCCGGCTCGCGGCAATGCTCCGGCGCCACCTGCCCGCTGGCACTGCCTGGATCAACCTCGGCCATACAAACCTGGCCCGCCCGGTATTTGAAGCCGTGAAGGCCTTGCCTGGCGGGCGGGCGCATGTGCTTGTGCACGACGTGATCCCGCTGAAATTCTCCGCATGGCAAGACCCCAGGGTGCTCGCCACCTTCACCCAGTCGATGCAGAATATCTCAGACCTGGCCGATCTGGTGATCTACAATTCGCAGGCCACCCGTGCCGACGCTGCGGCGGCACTGCAGCGCTGCGGCCGAGAGCCGCCAATGATCGTGGCGCCGTTGGGGATTGCCCCGGCAAGGCCAGATGCGGCCGCCCTCGCGGCGGGCTTTCCGCCAGAGCGCGCCTATTTCGTTGCGCTTGGCACCATGCAACCGCACAAGAATACCGCGCTCCTGCTCGATATCTGGGCGCATTTCGCCCAGGCGCTGCCCGAAGACGATATCCCCGCCCTGCTCCTCATCGGCGCGCGCAGCCCGGTGAACCCGGCGTTTAACGCCCGGCTTGATGCGTCGCCGCTCCTCGACCGGCACATTTTTGAACTGTCCGGGCTTGGCGACGGTGCGGTAGCGGCGCTGGTGGCGGGCGCGCGGGCGCTCTTGATGCCGAGCCTTCATGAGGGTTTTGGCCTGCCACCGGGTGAGGCATTGGCGCTGGGAACGCCCGCATTGGTAAGCGATTTACCAGTTTTCCGAGAAACGCTTGGAAACAATCCCATTTACGTGAATGTCGACGACATGTATCTTTGGGCTGAGCAGATCCTTGATTTGTCTCGGGCAGAAAAAATCGTTCGGATGGCAGCGGACGGGGCGGCGCCAAAGCTTCCCACTTGGCAAGAGCATTTCAACCTTGTTTTAAAGGTGACGTGATAGCCCAAACCACGCCTGCCTGGTGAAGAGGGACGGGGTTGAGTGTTGCACGGTCATATCGGCTACGCTGGGAGCGCAAGCGCTGGCGGGTCCGGGCGCTGCGCAAGCGCCGGGAGCTGGGCTTGGTCGTTGACCGAACGGCAACAATAAAGCCCGACGATATTCTCGTTCTCTCCACCCTGCGCAATGAGCGTGTGCGGCTGCCCTACTTTCTGCGCTACTATCGCAATCTCGGTGTTCGCCATTTTCTCATCGTCGACAATGCCAGCGATGATGGCTCGCGCGAATACCTCGCTGCGCAGGATGATGTTTCGCTCTGGACCGCATCGGCGAGCTACAAGCGTGCCCGCTTTGGCATTGACTGGATGAACTGGATCGCCCGAAAGCATGCCCACGGCCACTGGACGCTGACCGTCGATCCGGACGAATTTTTCGTCTACCCGTTTGCCGATACCCGCAATCTGCGCGCGCTCACCGATTGGCTGGATGCTTCTTCGATCCGCTCGTTCGGCGCCATGCTGCTCGACATGTATCCCAAGGGCACGCTTGACGCCCAAGCCTACCGCGAAGGGCAAGACCCGTTCGAGATCGCCGGCTGGTTCGACTCAGGCAATTACATGATTACCAGAAACAAGGTGTTCGGAAACCTTTGGATTCAGGGCGGCCCACGCGCCCGCGCCTTTTTCGCCGATAACCCGGCGCGCGCGCCGGCGCTCAACAAGATTCCGTTGGTGAAGTGGCACCGCGCCTATGCCTACATAAGCTCCACGCACACCCTGCTGCCGCGCGGGCTGAACCTCGTCTATGACGAGTGGGGCGGCGAGAAGGCCAGCGGTGTGCTGCTTCACGCGAAGTTTCTCGATACCTTCGCGCACAAGGCCGAGGAGGAGCTCGCGCGCAAGCAGCACTACGCGGCAAGCCACGAATACAAGGCCTACGCCGCCAAGCTCGCCGACAATCCCGACCTCTGGTGCAAGTGGTCGGAAAAATACATCAACTGGCGCCAGCTCGAAATTCTCGGCCTCATGTCGAAGGGTAACTGGGCATGAGCGTGGGTTTCGTGATGATCGTGCACACCGCGCTGGAGCGCGCCGAGCAGGTGGCGCGGCATTGGGCCAAGCACGATTGCCCGGTGGTGATCCATGTTGACCGCAAGGTGAAACGGCGCGATTTCAACGATTTCGTCGCCCAGCTCGCCGACCTTGGCAACGTGAAATTCAGCCAGCGCTTTTCCTGCGAATGGGGCACATGGTCGCTCGTCGAGGCGAGCCAGGCGGCGTCGGAGTTGCTGCTCAAGGAGTTTCCCGAGGTCCGGCACGTCTACCTCGCGTCGGGATCCTGCCTGCCGCTTCGGCCGGTGCAGGAGCTGAAGGATTACCTTGCCGAGCGGCCGATGACCAATTTCATCGAAAGCGTCACAACCGAAGATGTGCCGTGGACGGTGGGCGGCCTTGACGAAGAGCGCTTTTCACTGCGTTTTCCGTTCTCGTGGAAGCGCCGCCGCAGGCTGTTTGATTGGTATGTCGCTTTTCAGCGCCGCTGGAAGATCAAGCGCAAGATCCCCGACAGGCTGGTGCCGCACCTCGGCAGCCAATGGTGGTGCCTCACCCGCCAGACCCTGACCGCGATCCTCGAAGATCCCGACAGGCCGACCTACGACAGGTATTTTTCGCGTGTATGGATTCCCGACGAGAGCTATTATCAAACACTGGTGCGGCTCTATTCGACCAATATCGAAAGCCGCTCGCTTACCCTCTCCAAGTTTGATTTCCAGGGCAAGCCGCATATTTTCTACGACGATCACATGCAGCTTCTGCGCCGTTCCGATTGCTTCGTGGCGCGCAAGATCTGGCCGCATGCGGAAAAGCTCTACTCTGGCTTTTTGTCTGATGATGCCTCGATCTTCACCGGCGCCGAGCCGAACCCAGCCAAGATCGACCGGATTTTTTCCAAGGCGGTCGAGCGGCGCACCAAGGGCCGACCGGGGCTTTACATGCAAAGCCGTTTCCCCAACGAAGGCTGGGAGAACGGGATGACAGGCGCGCCCTACGCGGTGTTTGAGGGGTTCTCGGAATTGTTCGAGGATTTCGAGGATTGGCTGGCGCGGGCGGTGGGTGCACGGGTGCACGGGCATCTGTTTGCCCCCGACGGGGTGGCGTATGCCGGGGGGCAGAAGGTGTTTGCCGGAGCACTTGGCGACAGCGTTGACGTGCGCGATTACAACCCCCGGGCGTTCCTGACCAACCTGATCTGGAACACCCGCGGCGAGCGCCAGTGCTTCCAGTTCGGCCCGCGCGACAACCAGGACATTTCCTGGGACATTGCCAAAGACGCCAACGCGACGATCTCGGTGATCTCCGGCGCCTGGGCGGTGCCGCTGTTCTACTCCAACGCCAATTTTTCGGAAATCCGCAAGGAGGCGGCGCGCCTGCAGCGGATCGAGGCCAAACACCTTGACGCGCTGCGCTCGTTCTACGCCAAGGCGCGGGTGCGGATCTGGACCCTTGCAGACTTCGTTGAAAACCCGATGGAACCGCTGCAAACGATCATTGACGAGCTTGGAGTGCGCCCCAGCCACCGGCTAACGGAGGCGCCGCGGATGGTTTCGCTGGAAGGGTTTGGCCAGTTCTTGCAGAACCTGAAAAACCAGGGGATGCAGCCGCACCTGATGGGCGATTTTCCGGTGTCAAACACGCTGAACCAGCCCGGGAAAAGAACCCGCAAACCTTATCTCGTGAAGTGAGCCCGCGCCCATGCCCCGCCCCTTCGACTACTTCGTGATCTTTGCCGAGATGCGCACAGGATCGAATTTTCTCGAATCGAACCTTGATCAGTTTCCGGGCCTGAAAACCTATGGCGAGGCCTTCAACCCGTGGTTCATCGTCAACCAGAAGCAGACAGAACTGTTTGGCGTGACGGTCGATCAACGCAATGCAGACCCGCTCCTGCTGATCGAGCGGATGAAGGACAACACCGACGGCATTCCCGGCTTTCGGTTCTTCCACGATCACGACGCGCGGGTGTTCGAGGCGGTGATCGACGATCCGCGCTGCGCCAAGATCGTGCTCACCCGCAACTTCATTGATGCCTACGTCTCGCGCAAGATCGCGTGGGAAACCGACCAATGGCAGCTCAACGATATCCATGATGTGATCAAGAAGCGGGCGCGGTTCGTGCCAGAGGAATTCGCCAAGCTGTATTTTCGGATCACCGCGTTTCAACAGAAAGTGCTCAGGCGGCTGCAGGCAAGTGGCCAGGCGGCCTATTACATCGACTATGACGATATCCGCGATTTGGGGGTGATCAACGGGCTGGCGCGCTACCTCGGCGAGACGACCGAGATCAGCCGATTTTCCGACACGTTCAAAAAGCAGAACCCCGAGGCGCTCGAAGACAAGGTGCTGAATTACCCGGTGCTCGAAAAGACGATCCGCGAGTTCAACGCGTACGATTTCAGCGGCATTCCCAATTTCGAGCCGCGCCGCGCGGCGGTGGTGCCAAGCTGGGTGGCGGCGGCGCAAACGCCCCTGATGTTTCTGCCGATCGCAGGCGCGCCTGTGGAGGAGATTCGCACATGGCTGGCAGCGATTGATGGGGTCAGCGAGGCCGAGCTGATCACCGGGCTCACCCAGAGAGACCTGCGCAAGTGGAAGCGTGAGCATCCCGGCCACCGCAGCTTTACCGTGCTGCGCCACCCGGCGGCGCGGGCTCATGCCGCTTTCTGCCGCCACTTTCTCAACGACGGGCCGGAAGCGTTTCACGAGCTCAGGCGGGCGCTGCGCCAGCATTACCACGTGCCGCTGCCCGAAGAGCCTGTGCCCGGCGCGGACTGGGACAAAGAAGCGCACCGGGCGGCCTTTCTCGCTTTCCTCGATTTCATCAAGCTCAATCACGAGGGCCAGACGACCGTCCGGGTCGATCCGTCCTGGGCCAGCCAGGGGGCGGTGATTCAGGGGTTTTCCACTGTGCTCACGCCCGATCACATGCTGCGCGAGAACAATCTGGCGGAGGGGCTGGCGTTTCTCGGACTCGAGGCCGCCTTCGTTCCGCCGCCGTTCGGCCCGACGCGCGAAGACCATCCGTTTGCCCTGGCCGATATCTACGACCGCAAGATCGAGAAGGCGGTGCGTGCGGCCTACCAGCGCGATTACATGCTGTTCGGATTCAAGCCGTGGAAAAAAGACCAGGGCTGAGGCGCGGCCCGGGCCTCAGGCCGCCCGCGTGGCCTGCGATTCGGTCAGGATCGTGTGCAGCGTGTCGGGGTCTTCATTCGCGCGCAGCTTGGCGCAGACATTTGCATCGCGCATCGTGCGCGATACCAGCGCAAGCGCCTTGAGGTGATCCACGCCGGTCCCTTCGGGCGCGAACAGCGCAAAAACAAGATCGACGGGCTGGCGATCGACCGCATCGAAATCCACCGGTTTTTCGATCCTCACGAAGGCCCCGACCACGCAATCGAGCCCCTTGATGCGCGCGTGCGGCAGCGCCACCCCGTGGCCCACACCGGTGGGCCCGAGGGTTTCGCGCTCCTGCAACGCGGCAAAGGCGGTGCTGGAATCGAGCCCATAAACGGAGCCGACAATATCGCTCACGTCCTGAAACAGGCGTTTCTTGCTTGAAACATTGGCCAACACCTTGACGGCGGCGGGCCGGAGAATGCTTGAAAGTTTCATCGTCCCTACTTGCTTTCCGGCCCACTCAGGCTTTTGTTTCAGGCCGTATGGCCGGGGTCGATCCAGCCGATGTTGCCATCTCTGCGGCGGTAGACGACGTTGACCCCGCCCGATTTTTCGTTGCGGAAGACGAGCACCGGCGCATCGACAAGCTCCATCTGCATCACCGCTTCACCAACCGAGATCGTGGGAACCCGCGTTTCCATCTCGGCGATGATGATCGGCTGCAATGTCTCCGGCTCGGCGTGGTCAGCCTCATCCTCTGCGGCGAGGATATATGAGGCACCGCCCAATGTTTCAACCGGGTTCGGGCGGTCCTTGTGGTGATCTTTCAACCGGCGCTTGTAACGGCGCAGCTGTTTGTCCAGTTTCTCGGCGCATTCGTCGAACGCGGCATAGATCTCGGTGGCACTGGCGCTGGCCTGCGCCGTCAGGCCGGTCGAAAGGTGCACCACCGTCTCGCACACGAATACATGGGCGTTCTTCGAGAACACCACCTGGGCATCGGTTGGCCGCTGCGAGTATTTCTCCATGACGGTGCCCAGTTCGTTTTTCACATGGGTCTGAAGGGCTTCGCCGATGTCGATTTGCTTGCCGCTGATCTGGTACTTCATCCTACCTCCTCACTTTCGGAATTGTCCCGGCGGCGTGGCGCGCACCTGCGCCCACGGTGAGGCCGGGGATGGTCTCTTGGTTTCGTGTTGTTGATGCTTGCGTTTGAGCAGTCGCCGGACTCTGGGGGGCGAATGTGGTGCTTTGGCCGACTAGGCCACTGCACGAACGGGCAGAGCGAAGGTCGTGCATGTTCAAATTCATTTGGCGACGCGGGGGCCTCGATGTCAACTGAAATGGAGCGACAAACCGTTTCGGTTCAGTGCGCAAAGATGTCGATCTCGGGCCAACCCATGAGATCGAGCTGCGCCCGCGTCGGCAGAAAGGCAAACGCCGCCTCCGCCACCTGCGTGCGGCCCTCTCGGGCGAGTCGCGCATCGAGTTGCTCTTTCAGCCGGTGCAGATACAGCACGTCTGAAGCGGCATAGTCGAGCTGCGCTGGGCTGAGCTCTTCGCTGCCCCAGTCTGATTGCTGCTGCTGCTTGGAAACATCGACGCGCAGAAGTTCTTCAAGCAGAACCTTCAGGCCGTGGCGGTCGGTGTAGGTGCGCACCAGTTTCGAGGCGATCTTGGTGCAATAGACCGGCTGCGTGAGCACCCCGAAAGCGTTCAGCAGCGCGGCGATATCGAATCGGCCAAAATGGAACAGCTTCAGCGTATTCGGGTCGGTGAGCATCTTCACAAGATTCGGTGCTTCCGTCTGGCCCTTCTCGATCTGCACGATGTGGGCATTGCCGTCGCCACCCGAGAGCTGCACCACGCAAAGCCGGTCTCGGTGCGGGTTGAGCCCCATGGTCTCGGTGTCGATCGCCACAATCGGGCCGAGGGCAAGCCCGTCGGGCAGATCGCGCTTGTAGAGGTGGTTGGCCATGGTTGCCTCGCGTTGTTTGCGCGCTTGATAGAGGCAATGGCAGGCCGGTTCAACGACCGCGTGGTGACCGCGCGCAATAAAAACTCTAACGCTGACTTCTTTGGTCTTGAAATACCTCGGGGAGCGCGAGGGGCAGCGCCCCTCGCCCCCTGCGCCACCCCCGGCTCACGCGTCCTCGTCTTCGTCCTCAGCCATGCCGAGAAGCGCCGCCACTTTCAGCGCCACCTTCTTGTAATGCTCGGCATGCACACCGCCCGGGTCGGCGACGATGCAGGGTTTGCCGGCGTCGGAGGTCTTGCGAATGTCCATGTGCAGCGGAATCGCACCGAGAAACATCACGCCGAGCCGGCGCGCATCGGCCTCGGCGCCACCGTGACCAAAGATCTCGCTCACCTCGCCGCAATGCGGGCAGACGAAGGACGACATGTTTTCGATGATCCCGAGGATCGGCACGTCGACGTCCTTGAACATCTTGAGGCCCTTGCGGGCGTCAACCAGCGCAAGGTCTTGCGGGGTGGAGACGATCACCGCGCCCGAAAGCGGGGTTTGCTGGGCCATGGTAAGCTGGGCATCGCCGGTGCCTGGCGGCATGTCGAGCACGAGGAAATCGAGCTCGCCCCATTCCACATCGCGGGTCATCTGCATCAGCGCGGTCACCACCATCGGCCCGCGCCAGATCACCGGGCTTTCTTCGTCCTGCAAAAAGCCCATCGACATGACCTTCATGCCATACTTCTCGATCGGCAGGATCTTGTCGCCCTTCATCGCCGGGCGGTCCTTGATATCGAGCAGGCGCGGGATCGAGGGGCCGTAGATATCGCCATCCAGCAGCCCCACCTTGAAGCCCAGCGCGGCGAGCGTGGCGGCAAGGTTTACCGCCGTGGTCGATTTTCCCACGCCGCCCTTGCCGGAAGCAACCGCAACGATGTGCTTGATGCCGGGAATCGCCGCTTGCGCCGGGCGCATGTCTGGCCCGGGCACGCCGGGGTTTTTCGGCGGCACAGTGCGCAGCTTCGGCGGTTCGGCGGGCGCAGTCTCGGGCGCCAGGCCGGCCCCCTTCTCGCCGGTGAGCACCACCAGAAGGTTGGTGATCTGGGGAATGTTTTTTTTCATCCGCCGCTCTATATCCCCCTTGAGCGCCTTGAGATCGCCAATGAAATCGCCGGGCACGTTGACTGACACAACGACCTTGTGATCGTTGATCGCCACGTCCTTCTCCGCAACCAGCCCCGCCTCGACGATATTGCCCTTCACGCCATCGGCGGTGACCTTGGCGAGGTTCGCCATGATCCGTGTGATCATCATCATCTGAATTCCTCCCTGGCGCGGACGTCAGCCGCGCGAATAGTAGAGCGACACCACGTGTTCGGCTTCGGCAAAGAACAGCCAACGCGATGTAAAGACACCCGCGAGGTGGATCACCAGCACGGCTATGGCCATCGGCATGCTGGCCGGCAGCAGCAGCAGCATGGCAACCGGAATCACCCCGATCAGCAGGGTGGCGATGATGCGCAGCTTCTGGCTGTGCTTGCGGCCGACGTGATACACCATCTCGTCGAGGATGTAGTTGCGCGCGGTGTGCGCAGTTTCAAACATCCGCACCTTGCCCACGGCCCCCAGGCCGGTGGCCGTGCCCTTGTCGGAGCCGGTGTCGAGGAGGCGCTTGTCGCCCATGATCCAGCCGGCCCATTGCAGCACGGTCACCAGCAGGATAAGCACACCGGCCACCGTGGGCTGCATCGAGAGCAGCGCACCGCCGGCAATCGCGTAGGTGAGAAACAGCACCGGGTTGATCGCCATGTTCCAGCGCGGCACCGTCTTGAGCTGGGTGTAGATCATCGAGGTGGAAAACACCGTCAGCAGAGCCAGCGCGGCACCGACATAGCCAAACACCGGCAGGTTGAGCGCAAAGAAGATCCGCCCAATGGCGTAGACGGCGAAAACAAGCAGCGTGATCACCGCAAGCACGCCCTCGCGCGAGAGCCACGAGGTTTGCCACTGGCTGAACGCATAGATCGCGTTCTTCTTGTTGCCGAGGTGGAAGACCGACGAGAGCAGGCCGCCGACGCTGAGCGCATAGGCCATGAAGAACACGCCAAACGACGCCACGCCATAGAAATCGGGAATGCCGAGCCCAAGCCACATCAAGAGCCCGAAGCCAAGGCCGGAGATCGAGGTGAAGATGATTACGGAGGGTGCCGGGTGCATCAGAGTCTCTCCAGTGCCTTGTCGAGCCAGCCGAGGAAGCCCGTGGGCTCTTCAGCGACGGTTTCGAGCGCCTTGGGCGGCGTTTTGTCGAGCGTGTCTTTCGGGCGCGGCGGCAGGTATTTGTTGACGGGCCTGGTGCCCTGCTCGGGCATCAGGTCAAACCCGCCGCGCTCCGCGACCAGCTTGGAAACATCAGAGTCGGGATCGCCGAGATCCCCGAAGTGGCGCGCGCCCGCCGGGCAGGTGCGCACGCAGGCGGGCACACGGTCAACCTCGGGAATGTTGTCGTTGTAGATCCGATCAACGCAAAGCGTGCATTTTTTCATGATGCCCGCGTCACGATCAAGCTCCCGCGCGCCGTAAGGACAGGCCCAGGCGCAGAGGCCGCAGCCAATACAGCGATCTTCGTTGACCAGCACGATCCCATCTTCGACGCGCTTGTAGCTCGCCCCGGTCGGGCAGACGGTCACGCAAGGCGCATCCTCGCAGTGCAGGCACGATTTGGGGAAGTGCACCGTTTGCGATGGGCCACCGTCCTTGGGCGCGATCTCGTAGTTGAACACGCGATTGAGGAAGGTGCCCTCCGGATCGGCGCCATATGGGTCGATATCCGACAGCGGCGCGCCGTAGTTCTGGGTGTTCCAGCCCTTGCAGGCGGTCACGCAGCCATGACAACCGACGCAGGTGTCGAGGTCGATCACCAGGCCGAGCTTTTTACGGGTTTCCTGTGGAAGCTTGGTCATCAGATCTTCCTCGCAACGACTTTGGGGCCCTTGCCGACCGGCGATTTGATCGGCGGGAAGACGGGCTGGGCCTCGCTCGGTTTCGGCACGGCCTTCTCCACCTTGACGCGCAAATCAAACCACGCCGCCTGACCAGTGACCGGATCGCTGTTGGACCAGCGCATGCCGTCGCCCTTTGGCGGTTGCAGCTCATGGATCAAATGGTTGAGCAGGAAGCCCTCGGTGGCCTCGGTGGCCTTTTCGTCGAGCGCCCAGGCGCCCTTGCGCTTGCCAATGGCATTCCATGTCCAGATCGTTTGGTCATTGAGGCCCTCGTGCAGCGCCACCGGCACCACGATCGACCCGTGCACCGAGCTTATCCGGGCATAATCGCCCTCCTCGAACCCTTGCTTTTCCCAGATCTTCTTCGGCAGATACATCGCGTTCTTGCCAGTGATCTGGCGCAGCCAGGCGTTTTGCGAGCCCCAGGAGTGATACATCTGCATTGGCCGCTGGGTGAGCGCATGCACGTTGAACTCGCTCACGTCGACGTTGCTGTCTTCAAATGGCTCATACCAGATCGGCAGCGGGTCCATCGTGCGTTTGATGCGCTCGCGCAGGTTATCGGGCGGCTGGGTTTCGCCATGGCCCTCGGCGGCAAGCTGCATCTTGCGCAGCGGCTCGACGTAAAGGTTGAAGGCGTAGAATTGCGGTGAATCGTAGAGCCCGATCTCGACCGCCCAATCCTGATAGGCCTTGTTCCACGGCTTGTAGAATTGCGCCTCTTCGGGGATGTGGCCGATCCAGAAACCGCCATTGTCGATATAGGCCTGGATCTGGTTCGGGTTGGCCTCGCCACGGCCCGATTTCGAGCCGTCCTTGCCACGAAACCCCGAAAGCGGGCCGACGCCGGGGCGGCGTTCGTGGTTTTGGATGTAGTCGGCGTAATCGGCCCACTTCGCGTTGCCGTCTTCGTCGGTGAAGCCCGGCAGCTTCATCCTGTTGGCAAGCTCGACCAGCACGTTCTGGAACGGGCGCACGTCACGATCCGGTTCAACCAGCGGCCAGCGGATGCTGTCGGCGGCGGCTTCGGCTTCGCAGATCGGCCGATCAAGCAACGAGATGCAATCGTAGCGCTCAAGATAGGTGGTGTCGGGCAGGATCAGATCGGCATAGGCCACCGTTTCCGAGCTGTAGGCGTCGGAGTAGATGATATGCGGGATCACATAATCGCCGTTCTCATCCTTGTCGGTAAGCATGCGGATCACGTCGCCCGTGTTCATCGACGAGTTCCACGCCATGTTGGCCATGTAGAGAAACAGCGTGTCGATCTTGTAGGGATCGCCGGCATGGGCGTTGGAAATGACCATGTGCATCATGCCGTGGGCCGAAAACGGGTTTTCCCAAGTGAAGGCCTTGTCGATCCGTTTGGCCTTGCCCTCGTCGTCGATCAGCAGGTGTTCCGGCCCGAGCGGGTAGCCCAGGTGCGGCCCGTCGAGCGGTTTGCCCGGGGTCACACCGGCATGCGGCCTGGGGTGCGCCTCGACCGGCTTGGGATAGGGCGGCTTGAAGCGGAAGCCGCCGGGCACCTCGACCGAGCCGAGCAGGATTTGCAGCACATGCAGCGCGCGGGCGGTCTGAAAGCCATTCGAGTGGGCCGAGATGCCGCGCATGGCATGAAAGCTGATCGGGCGGCCGATCATCTTGTCGTGCTTTTCGCCCTTCCAGTCGGTCCATTCCACATCAAGGCTGATCTCTTCCTCAAAGGCCACGCGGGCGAACTCTGCGGCGATGTTGCGGATCCGCTGCGCCGTGAGCCCACAGCGCTCGGCCACCGCCTCGGGCGCATACTCAGCCGAGAGATATTTCGCCGCCATGAGCTGAAATACGGTGCGGTTGCCGTCGTGGCTGGCCGCGAGATTGGCGATCACGCCGGGTTTGTCGAAGGCGTCCGCCTTGCCGGTGTTCTGGTCGATCACCAGCGGCTTGCCGTCTTTATCGCGGATGAACAGGCCCTTTTGTGGCCCCTCCGCTTCGTTCACGATAAAGCCCGCATTGGTGTAGCGGCGCAGGTAGTCGAGATCGACCTTGCCGGAGCGGAACAGCTCGTGGACGATCGACAGGATCAAAAGCCCATCGGTGCCGGGGGTGATGCCCACCCAATCGTCGGCCACGGCGTTGTAGCCCGAGCGGATCGGGTTGATCCCCATCACCTTGCCGCCATGGCCCTTCATCTTGCCGATGCCGATCTTGATCGGGTTGCTATCGTGGTCTTCCGCAACGCCGAACAGCACGAAAAGCTTGGTGCGGTCCCAATCGGGCTGGCCAAATTCCCAGAACGCGCCGCCCATCGTATAGATCCCACCAGCGGCCATGTTGACCGAGCAGAAGCCGCCGTGCGCGGCGTGGTTGGGGGTGCCGTAGCTTTGGCCCCAGAATGCGGTAAAGCTCTGGCTCTGGTCGCGGCCAGTGAAGAAGGCGAGCTTTTTCGGGTCGGACTCACGGATCGGTTCAAGCCAGCTCACCGCGATATCAAGCGCCTCGTCCCACGAGATTTCCTCAAACTCGCCCGAGCCGCGCGGGCCAACACGCTTGAGCGGCGCACGCAGGCGGCTCGGCGCGTAATGCTGCATGATCCCTGAAGATCCTTTGCCGCAGAGCACACCCTTGTTGACCGGGTGATCACGGTTGCCCTCGATATAGGCCACCTGCCCATTCTTGAGGTGCACGTTGATGCCGCAGCGGCAGGCACACATGTAGCAGGTCGTCTTGCGGATCTCATCCGAAATGGGCGGCGATGTCTCGATCTGGATGTTCTCGGGTCTCGTCATCGGCTTACATCTCTACATTTGGATATTTGAATGAACATCGCACAAAAATTGCGCGACGCAATTCTTTTTTGGTCGGATATTACGGGTGGAAGGCGAATTCCTTGAGCATCTCCGGGTCGGGAACGTAGATACCCTGGAGCGTTTCGATCACGTTTCGCGCCTCGTCGGAGTGGAGCGAGTAGTAGACCGATTGCGCTTCGCGCCGGGCTGAAACCAGCCGCTCGCCGCGCATGATGGCGAGCTGTTGCGATACCGTCGACTGGCCGAGGCCGGTGGCAACCTGGAGCTGCTGCACCGAAAGCTCGCCGTCGGCGAGGTAGCACAGGATCAACAGGCGTTTCGGATTGGACAGGATGCGCAGCAATTCGCTGGCCACCTCTGCTATCTCGGCCCGGTTTTGCGGGCCTATGTTCGGGTCCATCGGCTCTCCTCCCGTCACGCGCCGAACAACAAAGCGCGATTCCCCTCCGCTTACGCAGAGTCTTCTTGACGTGTGATCATTTTATATTCAACAATTTCTATACACAAATAAACACCAAAAGGGAGGGCCCGCTGTGCTTGATGCTGGCGACAACACCAAAAAGATGACGCTGATCGTCACAAAGGGTACGCTCGACTGGGCCTATCCGCCCTTCATCCTGGGCACGACAGCAGCTGCCATGGACGTTGAAGTGACTATGTTTTTCACTTTCTACGGTCTACAGCTTTTGAAGAAAGACCTCGACCTGAAAGTGTCGACGCTGGGCAACCCGGCGATGCAGATGCCGATGGGCGGGATGCACATGTCGATGCCGAACATCATGCCGATGATTCCCGGGGTCGACCGGATGACAACGACGATGATGAAGAATCTGATCAAGAAAAAGGGCGTAGCCTCGATCGAGGATCTGCGCGAGGCCGCCGTCGACCTTGAAATCAAGATGATTGCCTGCCAAATGACGCTCGATCTGTTCGAGATCGACAAGAGCGAGCTCATCGACGAAATCGAGATCGGTGGCGCCGCAAGCTGGATGGAAGAAGCGGCTTCGTCTGATATCAACCTCTACCTCTGAACAGAACACCGGAACGCCAAAGGGAGGATACCATATGGCCGATCAAGTTCTCGATGCGAAGGGGCTCAACTGCCCGCTTCCGATTCTCAAGACCAAGAAAGCGCTCAAGGGCATGACCTCAGGTCAGGTGCTGGAGGTGATGGCCACCGATCCCGGCTCGATCGCCGACATGACAGCCTTCTGCAACCAGACCGGCAACGAACTGATGAGCCAGTCGAACGAAGGCGATGTCTACACTTTCGAGATCAAGGTCTCCTGACCCTGATCGCTTGCAACGCGTTGCCCCGCCGGATCGCTCCGGTGGGGCTTTTTGTTTGCCGCTCTCCGCGTCTCAGAGCGTGATGCGGAACCGCGCGAAGCCATCCGGCCCGTCGCCGGCGGGTTCGATCGCCACGCCCTTCACATCGGCGATGTAGTCCACCGCTTTCGGCCCGGTATCGAACAGCACCGTCGTGCCCGGCATCGGTGCGAAGGTCCAGTTGGCGTCGGCCGAGGGGTTGATCGTGCCCTGCTCGACGATGTAGCGCACGATCACGTCGCGGTTTGTGTCGGGCCCTTCAAAGATGATCGTATCGCCTGTGCCCGGGAAGTGGCCGCCACCGCCGGCGCGGTAGTTGTTGGTGGCCACAACGAACTCCATTTCGTCGGTCACCGGCGCGCCGTTGAAGGCGAGGTTCACGATCCGGTTGGCGCCTTCGTTGATCACGTTACCGTCGCGGTCAAACATCATCGGCTGCGAAAGGTCGATCTGGTAGGTCACGCCATCGACCACATCGAAATTGTAGGACGGAAAATCGGGGTTCAGCAGCACCTGCCCGGTTTCGCCCGGAGTGATCTGGTTGAACATCCCCGCCGAGCGCTCAAGCCAGCCCTTGAGCTGGGCCCCGGTGATCTTCACCGCGCGCACGGTGTTGGGGTAGAGGTAGAGATCGGCCACGTTCTTGATCGCCACGTCGCCCGCCGGCACGTCGGTGTAGTATTCCGGGCCACCCCGGCCGCCGGCCTTGAAGGGCGCCGCCGCCGACAGGATCGGCAGGGCTTCGTAGGCGGTGCCCCGCATCATCTGGGTGATATACCAAAGCTGCGCCTGGCTCACGATTTGCACGCTCGGATCATCCGCGACCAGCGCGAAGTAGCTTTGCAGTGGCGCCGAGGTCTTGCCCACCGCCCGGCGTATGTAGGCGAGCGTTTCCGCATGCTCTTGTGCCACCGAAGCCTCGACCTCCGGCACACTTTCGACCGTTGCCAAGACCGACCGGTCTTCGCCCCGCAGATAGATCGGGCGCACTTCGCTGGCGTGGTTCACCACCCGCACCTCGCCGCCCTCGAATGAGAGCATCAGGTCGATCACGCCCAGGTGCGAGCCCCAGAAGCCGCCCATCACCGCAGGCTTGCCGTGGATCGTGCCTCTGGTGGCATCGAGCCCATCCCAGCCTGCGTAATCGGCGCCGGGGAACACGAGGTGGGAGTGGCCCGTCATCAGCGCGTCGATCCCGTCGACCTCGGCCAGCGGCACGGAGGCGTTTTCCATACCCTCTTGGTATTGCGCGCTACCGATGCCGGAATGGCTGAGCGCGATGACGATCTGCGCACCTGCTTCCTTCATCTGCGGCACCCAGGCCTTCGCCGCTTCAACAATGTCGCGGGTAGTCACGTTGGCTTCGAGGTGGCGGCGATCCCAGGTCATGATCTGCGGCGGAACGAAGCCGATCAGGCCCACCTTCACCACATGCTCCTGCCCGGTGCCGTCGATCACCGTCTTCTCAAGGATCACGTAAGGCTTCACCAGCGTCTTGTCGGCGGTGGGGCTGGCGCCGGCTTCCGTGGCGACGTTGGCGCTCACCACCGGGAATGCGGCCCCGGCGAGCGACTTCACAAGGAAATCAAGCCCATAGTTGAACTCGTGATTGCCGAGCGTTGACGCTTCAAACCCTACGGTGTTCATCGCGGCGATCACCGGGTGCATATCACCCTCTTTCATCCCGCGCTCGTAAGCGATGTAATCGCCCATCGGGTTACCTTGCAGGAAATCGCCGTTGTCGACGAGCATGGCGTTGGTCGCCTCGGCGCGGATGGTGTTGATATGCGCCATGGTGCGGGCGAGCCCGACGGTGTCGATCGGTTTGTCGCTGTAGTAATCGTAAGGCATTACATGCACATGCAGATCGGTGGTTTCCATGATCCGCAGGTGCGCTTCGTTGCCGGCGGCACGCGCCGAGAATGGATGCAGCGCGATGAAAGACGCGCCGGCGACGCCGCCAAGAAAGCTGCGGCGGGTGGGCGAAAGGATGGACGATGACATGAGAGCCTCCACGAAGTCAGACGGCTCAATGCTACGCCCAAGTTGTGTCGCTGGCGCGACAATTTTTACCAATCGGCCAGACTCTGCCTAAGCGGTCGTGCCCCTGTTGGCCCGCACGAAATCCACGAACCGGGACACCCAGTTATCGGCGCGGGTGGCGCGCAGGTGGCAAAAACCGGCAAGCGTTTTGTGCACCACGATGCCGTCACTGTTGCCATCCACGCCATGACCGCGCGTCATGTCGCGCCCATAACGCGGTGTCCCGTCGAGCGCTTTCAGCCGGGCATAATGGAACTCGTGCGCGCGGATCGTGCCGCCTGCGCCCGGCCAGGGATGATCGGCGCGCTCGGTGAACCGGATAAGCCCCTTGCCCTCGGGGCGCGGGTGCATCACCGCCTCACCCGGCACCACACCCACCATCAGCCCCGCCGCCGCCTCAGCGACGATGGCGCGCGAGAGATACATCAGCCCGCCGCATTCGGCGTAAGCCGGCAGGCCGGCCTCGATCTTTACCCGGATGTCGGCGCGCAGCGGGGCGTTGGCCGAAAGCTCGGGCACAAACATCTCGGGAAAGCCGCCGCCAATGAAAAGCCCGTCGCATAGGGGCAGAGCCGGATCGGCCATCGCATCGAAGGGCACAAGCCGGGCACCCTGCGCCGCAAATTCTTCAAGATCGTCGGGATAGTAGAAGCCGAAAGCGCGATCTCGGGCATAGGCGATGGTCACGTCTGGGGGGGGCACCGGCGCGGGCGCGGGCGGATCGGGCAGGTCGTCCGCCTGCCCTGCGAGGTCCAGCAGCAGGTCAAGATCGACCGAGCCGCCGACGACCTCCCCCAGCCTTGAGATCAGCGCATCAAGCTCGCCGGTTTCGGCCGGGGTGGTCAGGCCAAGGTGGCGCTCGCCGATTTCCAGCGCGCTGTTGCGGTGCACCGCGCCAACCACCACGAGATCGGTATAGGTTTCCACCGCCTGGCGCAGCTTTTGCTCGTGGCGGGGGCC
This sequence comes from Rhodobacterales bacterium CG2_30_65_12, assembly GCA_001873585.1. Lineage (GTDB taxonomy): Bacteria > Pseudomonadota > Alphaproteobacteria > Rhodobacterales > Rhodobacteraceae > Sinisalibacter. The sequence continues at coordinate 19,188 of MNZL01000136.1, forward strand.
ACCGACCTTGTTGAGGATCACGCCGACGATAGTCACCTCGGGGTCAAACGCCCGGTAACCTTGCAGGAGCGGCGCGATCCCGCGCGTCATCCCGTTCGTGTCGATCACCAGGATCACCGGCAGGCCGAGGAGCTTGGCAATGGCGGCGTTGGAATCGGTGCCGTCCATCGCCACCCCGTCAAACAGCCCCTTGTTGGCCTCCACCAGCGCGAGGTCATGCCCAGCCGCGCGGGAGGTGAAGAAGCTGGCGATTTCGTCCGGGGCCTGGGTGTTGAAGTCGAGGTTGTAGCATGGGCCCCCGGTGGCCGCGCTCAGCCACATCGGGTCGATGTAATCGGGCCCCTTCTTGAAGGCGGCAAGCGAAAGCCCGCGCGCGGCAAGCGCGCGGGCGAGCCCGGTGGAAACAACCGTCTTGCCGGAAGATTTGTGCGCGGCGGCGATCAGAAACCGCGGCGCGCGCATCAGGCGCTGACCGGCAGCTTCGAGGTATCGCGCGCCGCCCAGATTTTGCCGGCAAGCGCCTGGGCCTCGTCCATCGTCGCGGCCTTGTCGTGGGTCTTGAGCGCGATCGCCATGGTGCCGACGATTGCCTCTCGGGCATATTCATCTTCGTCCTGCCCGCGCCAAACCTTCATCAGCCGGGCCAGTTGCATCTCTTCGTCGGGCGGGGCATGGCCGTCGTCAAGCGTGGCAGGCCATTCCTCGATGTGAAGCTCGGTGGCGCCATGCGTTGTCCAGACCGGGGTGGGCTTGTTGGGCCGGCGCTCAATCTCGCCGCCGTCGCCCCGAAACACCGCCGCGTTCTCGATGCCGAGAAGCTGGGCCGCGCCGGAGTGAATATCCATGAAACCGCGATGGAAGATACCCTGCATGACCGTGTGTGCGTTGAACGGGTTGAGCATCCGGGTAAAGCTGTGCACTGGGCTGCGCAGGCCGAGCAGAGGCCGCAGGTTGATAAGCTCGCGCAAGCTCGGGCTCAGCACTTCGAGCGGCACATAGGCAAAGCCCTGCGCCTCGATCTCGTCGGCGGCCATTTGCAGGCTGTCACAAACCGGCAAGCCAAGGTGGGTGAGCACGTCGCGGGTGTAAACCCGGCCGGGCGTATGGCCCTCGGTGCCGTGCATGAACACCTTGTAGCCCGCCCCCACCAGCGCCATCACGCCGAGCAGATACCACGGCAGTTGCACCCGCTTGCCGGCGTAGGACGACCAATCGAAATCCACCGCCGGGAGTCTCGTGGGCAAATTGAAGGTATCGCGCGCACCAATGGCGAAGCCAGCGATCTCTTCCGGGGCTTCTTCCTTGAGCCGCAGCAGCATCAGGAAAGCACCGATCTGCTCGGGCTCGGCCTCGCCGCGCAGGATCATTGCCATGCTTTCGCGGCTTTCCTCCAGCGTGAGGTGGCGCTGCTTGGTCTTGCCCCGCCCGAGGATCGCAACGAAGCGCGAAAACGGGTGCGGGTGGTTCGGGTCGAGCACCCGGGTTGGCTGGTCTTTCATGGCTGGAGCCCCCGCATTGTCAGCCTTTGGCGGCCAGATTGCCGTCAGACAGGTTTGTCGGCAGCACCCGGAGCACCTTGGCCCCGACGCCCGCCGCGAACAGCGCCAGCGCCACGCCGCCAAGCCCCAACATAAGCTCCCAGATCGACGGCGTGTAGGGGCTCACCACACCTTCGTGGAAGCCCTCGATCACCTCGTAGCCGGGAAAGATTTCGAGCGGATAGGCCTGGCCACCAATCACGATCACGTAGACCTGGGCAAAGCCGCCGATCACCACGAGGATCGAAGCAAGAATGGTGGAGGAGCGCGACGGGTTGAGAAACACCAGCGCGATCGGGATCAGCCCGCCGAGCATCACCTGCACACCCCAGAACAGCATCGTGTAAATGCCGCCATCCATCAGGATGAAGCGCTCATACCCGCCGTGCTCGGTGGCGTAGAGGTTGGTGAGGTGGAAGACGAGCGCAAAATAGAGCACCGCCGAGGCAAAGACACCGAGCAGCCGACCAAGGCGCTTGAGTAGCTCTTCCCCGAAGATCCGATCATTGAGCTTCAACAGGGTGAGGGTAACAAGGATGAAGATCGCCAGCCCGAACGAGAAGCTCATGATGATGAACATCGGCGCCATGATCGCGGCGTCATAGCCGGGGCGGGCAACGAGCCAGCCGAAGATCGAGCCGGTGCCGGTGGTGAGCGCGAGACGCCAAAGAAAGGCGACGAAGCCGGCGAAGCGCACCCACTTGTAATCAAGAGCCCGCATCATCTGGGTCACGAGATACACCGCCACCACGGCGACGAAGCCATTATAGAGCAGCACGTTCCAGGCGAAGACAGAGCTGAAATTGTAGGTGGTCATCGCCACGATCAGCCGGTCAGCCCGGCCAAGATCGAGCACCACGATGGCAAGGCCGCCCACCAGCAGGGTGATCGCCAGAAGCGACGAAAACCGGCCCATCGGCTTGTAGGCTTTCTCGCCAAAGACCGAGCCGATCGAGGCCACGTTGAGCGCGCCAGAGGCGGCGACGATCAGGAAGATCGCAAACACATGCGGCAGGCCCCAGACAATCTGGTTGGTCATCCCGGTCACGGCGTGGCCGTGATGCTCCATGTAGAACCAGGCCCCGCCAGCGGCGGCGAGAAACGCCAACAGCAGCGCGGCGATTTGCCAGACGCCGGGCGTTGCCTTGAGTTCACGATAGATCGTCTGTTCCATTGCCATGGTGGTTCCCCGTCAGAGGTTCGTGTAGCGCACGCCCGGATCAAGCTCCAGGTCGGCACGCAGGGCGACCGAATCGTAGTCATTGAGCGCCTTCGAGATCGCGCTGTCGGGATCCTTGAGATCGCCGAACAGAATCGCCGAATGGCCGGCCTTTTCGCAGGCTTCAACGCAGGCTGGAATGCGGCCCGAATCAATACGCGGTGCGCAGAGGTTGCAGCTTTCTACCGTGCCCTTGCCGCGCGGGGCTTGAACATTCTGATCCGTGATCTCGGCATGCACAAAGCTGCGCGCCTTGAAGGGGCACGCCATCATGCAGTAGCGGCAGCCGATGCAGATGTGCTTGTCGACCAGCACGATCCCGTCTTCGCGCTTCATCGAGGCGCCGGTGGGGCAGACATCAACGCAGGGCGGGGCTTCGCAATGTTGGCACATCACCGGGGCCGAAACCTCGCGCCCGGTGGACGTGTCGCGCAACGTGACCTTGCGAATCCATTCCGGCGCCTGCTCCGGGTCGATCTGTTCCAACTCGGTCTGCGACCCCCAGCCGTTTTCAACCTTGCAGGCGGTCACGCAATCGTTGCAGTCGGCGGCGCATTTGGAAGCGTCGATCAGGAGGCCCCAGCGCTTGCCAGCGTCGGCGCGCGATGACGCCTCGGCGGTGCCGCCGAAGGCCATCAGGGTGACGCCCGGCGCGAGCGTGAGGGTTGAGGCCGCCGCGCCGGATTTCAGGATATCGCGGCGGGTCATTTCGGCGCGGTTGGTCATTTGTTCATCTCCTGCGCGACCCGAGAGAGATAGGCGTCGATCGAGTTCGCCTCGTCCGGTTTGGCCATCGTGCGCAGCGCAAGCCCGCTTTCGTTCGGCGGCGTCGAACGGTGGCAGGTGAAGCAATCAATCGTCACCGCCGCATAGTCGTGGCAGGCGCGGCAAAAATGGCGCTCGTCGTCGAAGCTGACGAAGCTTCCGGCCTCGTCCTTCACGGCGTGGCAGGTGAAACATTCACCAATCGAAGCCTGGATCGCCAGATCATCGGGCGCAAGATCGCGCACCCCTTCACGCATGGTCAGGTCACGGTCATGCCTGAGCATGTCCATGTGATGAACGCGCCAATAGTCGTTGCCTTCGGGGTGGGGGTCACCGACTGCGGCGGGCACGACGGGACCAGTCCCGTCGGCCGCCGCACCCCCGGCGAAACCAATTACGGCAAGGAAAGCGAAAACGAGCCGCATGGTCACTCCCCGAGACCCATCTTGATGTAGCCGGTCGGGCAAACGTCGGCGCAGATGTGGCAGCCGATGCACCTGGTGTAATCGGTATCAACGTAGCGGCCCACCGCGCGTTCGGCTTTCGGCACACGGAACACCGCATCCTGCGGGCAGAAGATCACGCAGTTGTCGCACTCGAAGCAAAGGCCGCAGGACATGCAGCGCTCGCCCTCTTTCTGGGCCTGCTGCTCGCTGAAGCCAATGATCCGCTCCTCGAAGTTGCCGAGCACCGCATCGCCAACAATGTCGAGCGCACCCCGCTCTTCTCGTGGCTCGAAATTGAAGTGCCCCTTGAACAGCTCGGTATGCGGAATGATCTGGCTGTTCGAGCGATCTTCGAAGTTGTGGATTGCCCACTTGGCCGAGGAGGTTCCCGCGATCTGTTCGTGCGGGTAGTCTGCCGGATCTCTGCCGCGCTGGTGCAGCTCTTCCATCAGGTTCCAGTGGTGCACGTCGACCTTGGGGCGCTTGTGCACTTCGCCGTCGTCGAGGAAATCGGTGATCGTTTCCGCTGCGATGCGGCCATGGCCGATGGCGGTGGTCAGCAGGTGAGGGCGGATGATATCGCCGCCGACAAAGTGCTTTTCACGGTCTTTGACCTGGTAGGTCGGGGTAGCGTCGATAAAGCCACGGCCGTTGTCGAGATCGTCAAGCCCGTTACCGAGATCGCCCATCTGGCCGATGGCGGCGATGATGATATCGGCTTCGAGGGTGAACTCGGTGCCTTCGATCGGCTCCGGTGCGTTGCCCTTCATCGTGCATTCACACATTTTCAGGCCAGTAGCGATGCCTTTTTCATTACGGATCACCTCAAGCGGCATCACCCCACCCTTGATGTCGATGCCTTCGCGCTTGGCATCTTCGCGTTCGTGCTCCGCGGCAGTCATCTGCTCAACGGGGAACAGCGAGGTGAGCGTGGCTGCAACCCCGGCGCGGGTGAGCAGACCGGCAGAATCATGCGCGGTCCAGTCGATCACTGTGCCGTCCGGGTGCTCTGACGGTTTGACCTCGGTGATGTTGCCGAGGCGACGCGCAACCGAGGCGACGTCGATCGAGGTGTCGCCGCCACCGACGACGACCACCTTCTTGGCAGTGCCGAGCACCCAGCCCTTGTTGAACGCATCGAGGAACTCGATGCCATTGATGCAGTTTTCGGTGCCGTCCCAGCCCGGGATTGGCAGCGGACGGCCCTGTTGCGCACCGAGCGCCCAGAACACCGCATCGAACGCCTTGTCGAGTTCGTTCATCGAAACGTCGGTGCCAACGCGGGTGTTGGTGTGCACATCGACGCCCATCTCGATGATCCGGCCGATTTCCTTGTCGAGCATGTCGCGCGGGGTCCGATAGCCCGGGATGCCGTAGCGCATCATCCCGCCCAGCTCTTCGTTGGCTTCAAACAGGGTCACGGCGTGACCGTCGAGGCGCAGGAAGTAGGCTGCCGAAAGGCCGGCGGGGCCGCCGCCGATCACGGCCACCTTGCGCCCGGTATCGGCGCCCGGCTCGCCCATCTTGATGCCATTGGCGTTGGCCCAGTCGCCCACATACTGCTCGACGCCATTGATGCCAACGTAATCGTCAACCTCGTTACGGTTGCAGCCCGCTTCACAGGGTGCGGGGCAGACGCGGCCCATCGTGGCCGGAAACGGGTTGGCCTCGACCATCGAGTGAAAGGCGTATTCCTGCCACGCCATGCCCTCAACCGGCGGCTTGTCCATACCGCGCGCGATCGCCAGCCAGCCACGGATGTTGTGGCCCGACGGGCACGAGCCCTGGCATGGCGGCGTCTTGTGAACATAAGTCGGGCACTTGTGGCTGTGGTCGGCCTGGAAGATCTTTTCGTTCAGCTCCCATTCCGCCGCCATTTCACCCTCTTCAAAGCGCCGGAAAGTCGGCTTGGTGTTCGGGTCCATATCGTTCATAAGCTGGTCCTCCCTTGCGCCTTATTCGGCGGCATCGTCTTCTGTTTTCTGGCCATCGAGGATGATCGCGTTCGATACCAGCTGGTGCACCGAAACGATCGAGTCCATGTCGTAGCCATATTTCGGCATCACCTTGGAAAACTGCGTTTTGCAAATCGCGCAGATCGCCGCCATGTGGGTCACGCCATGCTGCTCGGTCGATTGCTGCAACGCGGTCATCCGGGGTGCGGCTCCCTTGATGCGCAGATCCATCAGATCGTCGGTGAGCAGGCCGCCGCCACCACCACAGCACAGGGTGCTCTCGTGGATGGTGTCTTGCTCCATGTCGACGAAATTGTTGCAGACCGCCTTGATCACATTGCGCGGAATCTCGAACTGGCCACCGGGCATGTCGCCCATGCGCGAGCCACGGGCAACGTTGCAGCTATCGTGGAACGTAACCGTCATGTGGTCATTACGGGTTTTGTCGAGCGTGAGGTTGCCCTGCTGAATTTCATTCCAGGTAAATTCGAGAATGTGCTGCGGCACCGGGTAATTCGGATCGAGAAAATCCCAGGGGCCCGCGAGCGTGTTGAGGAACGAATAGGCGACGCGCCAGGCATGGCCACATTCACCAAAGATGATGCGCTTCACGCCGAGATCGAGCGCGGCCTTGCGGATGCGCTGACTGACCAGGCGCATGTTTTCATAATTGCCGATGAACAGGCCGAAGTTGGCCGCTTCCGAGGCGTAGGAGCTGAGCGTCCAGCTCACACCGGTCTGGTGGAACACCTTGGCATAACCGATGAGGCCGTCGATATGCGGCTCGGCGAAGAAATCGGCCGAGGGGGTCACGAGCAGGATGTCGGCGCCCTTCTCGTCGATCGGGATGCGCACAGACACGCCGGTATCGTCTTCGATATCCTCTTCGAGGTCTTCGAGGGTCGCCCTCAGCGCCTTGGGGTTGAGCCCAAGGTTGTTGCCGACGGTGTGAACCTTGCCGATGATCTCGTTGGAATATTTCATCCCGATGCCGACAGCATCGAGGATGTCGCGCGCGGCCATGGTGATCTCGGCGGTGTCGATCCCGTAAGGGCAGAACACCGAGCAACGGCGGCACTCCGAGCACTGGTGGTAATAGGAATACCACTCCATGAGCACGTCTTCGGTAAGGTCACGCGCGCCGACGAGCCAGGGGAAATATTTGCCTGCGAAGGTAAAGTAGCGGCGATAAACCGAGCGCAGCAGGTCTTGCCGGGCCACTGGCATGTTTTTCGGGTCGGCGGTGCCGAGAAAATAGTGGCACTTGTCGGTGCAGGCACCGCATTTCACGCAGATATCGAGATAAACCTGGAAGGCGCGGTTTTTCCCCGCGAGCTCTTCCATCTTGGCCAGCGCCCTTTCCTTCCAGTCGGGCACCAGCTCGCCCGGAAAGCCGAGCGCCTTGTTATGCTCGGGTGAGGCGAGGAACGGCTGGAGGCCTTCCATCGCGCCCGGCTTGATGCACGGTGTCGCGGTCGGATAGGCGAGCTTGGGAACCTGGGTGTCGCCGTCAGCCATGGATCACTTCTCCAGTTCGGCCGCCCAAGGGGCGATGTGGCGCTGTTCGCGCGGGTTGTCGACCTGGTTGCGCGAGGGGCTGAAAAACAGGCCCGGCGCATGCAGGAGCTTCGAGATCGGGAAGATGATCATCAGGGTGATCACCAGCGCGAGATGAACAAGGATCACCAGATCGCTCGGCAGGGTGCCGATACGGAAGGTCCAGAGCCCCGACATGAACACCTTGACGGCGACAACATCGGTGTGAGCGACGAATTTCATCATCAGGCCCGACAGGCCGATGGCCACGATCAGGGCAAGGATCAGGTGATCGGACGGGTTCGAGATGTAGCGAACGCGATCGACCAGAAAGCGGCGCGCCCAGAGGCCAAGCAGGCCCAGCACCATGGCGAAACCGGCATATTTGCCAAACGGCTGAAGGAAGTCGAGCAGCCAGGGCGTGTTGCCGGGAATGGTGTAGCGCAAGTGCCGGATGATCACGAGCCACAAAGCCATGTGGAAGGTCCAGCCAAACAGCCAGATCCACTTGTTCGATTTGAACAGGCTTTCGAAAAAGATCACCTCGCGCGCCATCCGCAGCACCACGCCGGATTGTGTGGTGGGGGCTGGGGTGGTCGGGATTTTCAGGGGTGCGGGCGTCACTGCATACTTGCGGATCTTCGCCGCGACACCGACGACGAGCAGCGCCGTCGCCATATAGAACAGCAATGCGTAGATCGTGGACAGCACGCGGACTCCTCCCCTGGTTTGCCCGGAAGGTCTTGCTTCAGGGCATCGGCAGATTTTCTGGATGCTCTGACGGCCGACGTGACGCCGCCAGAGCACAGTTTCGGATTTGCGGATCAGACGCAGCCGGTCGGCTTGGGCAGGCCGGCGATCTTGCAGGCCTGTTTCGCCGGACCGTAGGGAAACAGCTCGTACATGTACTTGTTGTTGCCCTTGTCGGGACCCATCGACTTCTTCGCCGCCTTGATGAGCACGCGGACGGCCGGGGCGATCTGATACTCTTCGTAGTAGTCGCGCAGAAAGTTCACCACTTCCCAGCGGTCATCGGTCATCTCCAGCTCCTCGTTCTTGGCGATTATTTCCGCCAGTTCCGGGGACCATTCCGAGAGGTTGGTGATGTAGCCTTCTTCGTCGCAGGCAACGGACTGACCGTTCACTTCGTATGCCATCGTTCGCTTTCCTTCAGTTTGCTTCTTGCTTCAGAGCCAGGCTTGCGTGCGGTCGTGCTTGGCGACCAGGGCCACAAACCCATCGTAGTCGACACCCTCGATCCCGTCGATAAGACGATCAGCGTCGAACCCGCGCGCCGCGAGATCGGGCGACAACACATAGAGCGACACGTTGTTGCCGAACTCTTCAATGATTTCGGTCAAACCAGTGCCGCCAAGCCCGCCATAAACGCCGTCTTCAATCATGAGAACAGCATCGCCGGCCTTGGCATGGTTCAGGCAGCTCACGAGCGCCTGGGTGGCGAAGGGCGATTTGTTTACCGTGTGAAGCGTAGACATTTCTTCCCCTCCCTCAGAAGCTCAGCACGACGTCGGCGTCGGCCATGACGTCGGCCATTTCAGCCCGGCTGATAACGTGGATCGCGGGTTTCTCCGCCCAATCGTCATCCTCGTCTTCATAAACGATCTCCATGAGATCGTCCTCGCTGAGCCCCCGTTCTTCCAGGCTTTCGCGCTCGACGAACAGCTTCTGCACGTCGTAATCGCCAAGGGCCCGGAACGTCGGCGAGAAATTCTTCACGCCGATCCCGTCGGTATTCTGGCCGTTGGTGAGCTGGAACACCCCATCATCCACGAACGCCAGAGACACATCCTGCTCGAAAGCGGCGCCGATCAGGACCACCTCGAGGCTTTCAAGGGCGTAGATCGTGCCGTAGGGCGCGCGGCGGTTCAGGTAGAGGAACTTTTTCACATCAGACATTCTCGCTCCTCCCGTCAGTCGCCGAAGGTCACCAGACGGTCAGTCTGGATTCCCATTTCGATCAGTTGGCCAAGGCCCGAGATGCGAAAGCCCTCGGCGAGGTTGTTGGCATCCTTGCCCTGGCGCGTGGCTTCGTTTTCGTCAAGCATACCCCGGCGCTGAGCCGCGGCGATGCAGACGACGAGATCGACGCCGTGATCCTTGGCGAGCGCCGTCCAGTTTCTCTGGATGTGGCGCTCGTCCTGCGGCGGCACCGAAAGGCGCGTCGCAACGTTTACACCGTCGTGGTAGAAAAACACCCGCGGCACCTCGTGGCCGGCCGCAAGCGCGGCCGTCACGAATTTGTAAGCCGAGTCCGCAGCCTGGTGCGTATACGGCCCTTCGGAAACGAGAACTCCGATTTTCACTTCTTTTCCCCTCCCCTGGAAATCCTAGAAGTGGACGTGCGCCGACATGTTCATCGTCTTGCGCGCGCCGGTCCAGGTGTCGAGGTGATGCTTGGTGAAGGCGAGGCCGGTCTTCTCGAAGAACCGGTTCCAGCCGATCCGCTCGATCCACTCGCCCACGCGCTCCCAATGCTTCGCGTCGGCCTTGTAGGTGTCGACGATCTTGCGAACAATCACGGCAACTTCGGGCCAGTGCGGCGGGTTGTTGGGCAGGTTTGCCACGGCGAGCTTGTGGAAGGTCGGCTTTGAGCGCGCGTTCGAGTGCTTGCCGCCCACCCAGATCGCGATCTTGGTCGATTCCTTGCCGTTGATCTGCATCGGCGGGCAGGGCGGGTAACAGGCGCCGCACGCCACGCATTTCTTTTCGTCGACTTCCAGCGACGGCTTGCCGTTGACCATCGCCGGGCGGATCGCCGCCACCGGGCAACGGGCCACGACGGCGGGGCGCTCACAGACGTTGGCGACGAGATCGTGGTTGATGCGCGGCGGCTTGGTGTATTGCACGTTGACAGCGATATCGCCCTGGCCGCCGCAGTTGATCTGGCAGCACGAGGTGGTGATGCGCACGCGGTTCGGCATCTTTTCCTGCACGAACTCGCTGTAGAGCGTGTCCATCAGCGATTTTACCACCCCCGAGGCGTCGGTGCCGGGGATGTCGCAGTGCAGCCAGCCCTGGGTGTGCGAGATCATCGACACCGAGGCGCCGGTGCCGCCCACCGGGAAGCCTTCGCTTTCCAGCTTCTCGATCAGCGGCGCAACCTTGGCTTCGTCCGCCACCATGAATTCGATGTTGGAGCGGGTGGTGAATCGCACATGGCCATCGGCGAATTGATCGCCAATGTCGGCCAGTTTACGGATCGTAAACACGTCCATCTGGCGCTGTGTGCCGGCGCGAACGGTCCAGATTTCATCGCCCGATTTAGACACGTGGTGCAGCACACCAACGCGCGGACGTTCATGCCAGTCCCAGTTGCCATAGTTGGCTTTCATCACCGGATGCATAAACGGAAACGGATCCGGAACGCCGACTTCATCGGGGATACGGGGCTTATCGGCTTGCTGATTCATGCTTTTCCTCCCAACCCACGCCGCCCTTGGGCGGTCGCGGGACCAGTTAAACTTTGATGGTCGGCGTCGATCACTCGGCGCTGAGCTGAGCTTCTTTGGCCTTGCGGGCAAACCACTTGGCGGCTTCTTCGTCGAAGTCGTCGGTGCGGACATAGGACGAGGTGCGCGGGTGGTTGACCATGTTCGGGTCGGGCTCGACGCCAACCGCCTCGATGAAGGCGGGCAGGCCGATCCGGTCGATCGTCTCACCGACGCGCTCGTGCTCGAGGGCGTTATCGGCAAAGAACTCGATCATGGTCTCGCCAAACTCTTCGAGGCGCTCGAAGTCTTCGTCGGATTCGAGCTTCATGAACGGGATGATCATGGTGCCCATCAGGTCGCCAACCTTGAGCGAACGCTTGCCGCCGATCAGGATTGAAACGCCCTTGTCATCGCCCGGCGAGAGTGCCTTCGTCATGACGTTGATGCAGTGCATGCAGCGCACGCAGGACTGGTTGTCGATCTCGAGGGTGTCATCGTCGTTGAGCGAGATCGCGCGGGTCGGGCACATCGAAACAACGGTGTCGATCGTGTATTTGCGGCCAACCTTGGCAACGTGCTCTTTCACCTTCTCCTGGTCGATCTTGATGTCGTCGCGCCAGGTGCCGATCACCGCGAAGTCGGCGCGGTGGATGGCGTTCACGCAGTCGTTGCCGCAGCCCGAGAACTTGAACTTGAACTTGTAGGGCAGCGACGGGCGGTGCATCTCGTCGAGGAAGGCGTTGATCATCGTGCGGTGGGCGCGAACCTCGTCGAAGCACGATTGTTCGCAACGGGCATGGCCGACGCAGCTCATCGCGGTCCGCAGCGCCGGGCCGGCGCCGCCGAGGTCGAAGCCAAGCTCGTTGAGCTCGTCAAACGCCGGCTGGACCGCATCCGACGCGCAGCCTTGGAACATGATATCGCCCGACTGGCCGTGGAAGGCGATCAGGCCCGAGCCGTGCCGCTCCCAGATGTCGGCCATCTTGCGCAGCAGATCGGTGGTGTAGTGGAAGCCGGCGGGGGGCATGATTCGCAGGGTGTGAAATTCTTTCGAGGCCGGATACTTGGCGGCGACTTCCGAGAAACGGGGGATGATGCCGCCGCCGTAGCCGAAGACCGAGATCGCGCCGCCTTTCCAGAAGCCGATCTTTTCCTCGTAGGAATGTTCGAGCTGGCCGAGCAGGTCGTTCATCATCTCACGGTTATTCGGCGCTCCTTCATCACGCAGCCGCTTGATGCCGGTCACGAAGCTCGGCCATTTGCCGCCTTCGAGCTCGTCGAGCATCGGGGTCGGGTGCTGAGCCTTGTTGGTCGAGTCGTCTTTCATGTGATCCTCCCTGAAAGGTGTTCGCGCTGATGGCCATTCGACCGAATTCTCCGGTCAGTCGGGAACAAAAAGTATGCGCACATTCCTCCAAATCGCATACCCTTTTGATGCCCGCTGACGAACGAGATTGCTATTAATCTACACATCCTGATAATCGAATGTAAAAGAAAAAAGTTGCTGCAGATGCAAAAGAAACCTCAGAATATTACCGACAAAAATGCTCGGGTTATTTGAGGGGTGGAGGAAACGGTGATAAACATGCGAGAACGCAAGGGCTTTTCTTGGCAGACCCATAAAGCCGATGATTTCTATCGGGTATGGCGCGAGGCTCGGCTGGAAGCCGCCGAGGCCGCTCAGACGGTCGGTTTCGTCGAGATTTCCGACTTGGCGAACCCCTCCGAGGCGGAAAAATCGGAACTTATCCGGCGCTGCAACGCAGCGAATCTGGCCCTTTATCACGCGCCTGATTCTTCCGGTCAACGCGACAAATTGCGCGCCTTCGCCGAGGCGATGGGGCTCAGAATCGCCGAGAAGCATCGCTCGGCAGGGGGCGACGGGATCGTGGCGCTACGCCAGAGCGATGCGCCGAGCCAGAAGGGCTACCTTCCCTACTCCAAGCACAAGATGAACTGGCACACCGACGGCTATTACAACGCGCCCGAGGAGCGAATCAGCGCCATGGTGCTGCATACCGCAGTGCCGGCGGACGACGGAGGATCGAATCAGTTTCTCGACCACACCATCGCCTTCATCCGGCTGATGGACGAAAACCCCGACTACGCGGCGGCGCTGATGCACCCGGAAGCGATGACGATTCCGGCCAACGAGGAAGAAGGCAGCTACCGCCCGCCCTCGGTTGGCCCGGTGTTTTTTGCCGATGCCGAAACCCAGGCGTTGCAGATGCGCTACACCGCGCGGACCCGCAGCATCGAGTGGCGCGACGATCCGCTCACCCGCGAAGCCATCGCGTTTCTGCAAACAACCCTTGAAAAGCCCGATCCCCTGACGATCTCTCTGAGGTTCGAGGCGGGGCAGGGTGTGCTGTGCAACAACGTTCTGCATGACCGGACCGGGTTTGACACCGAAGCCCGGGCTTTCAGCCCGCGCATCGTCTACCGCGTCCGGTTCCACAACCGCGTGAAAGGAAGCTGACATGACCGAGACAAACCACGCCCGCCTGAGCGATCTGATCATCGGACACCCGGAGGTGAAGAGCTTTGCCGAGCTTGAAAAGCTGGTGGCCCATGCCGCCGAAAGCGGGATCATGCACCTTGAGTTTGATCTCAAGCCCGATTTCCGCGATACCCCGAAAAAGTGGGAATGGCTGCTCGAGGCGTCGTTTACCCGGGGGCTGCGCTATGAGTGACAACTTGCGCGAGATCGCCAATTACGAATTGCCCTACAGCCGCAAAGCGGAGCTGCGCGAAATAACGTTTGATGGCGGTATGAAGATGCTGCGGCTGATCCTGCGCGAAGGCCGCCGGATCACTCAGGTGGACCTTGACGCCGACAGCGCCGCCGCGCTCTCGGACGCGATGGGCGATTGGGCAAGGCTGAACTCCTGATGGATTATCTCCCGATCTTTCTCGACGTGCGCGGCAAGAAGGTGGTTGTCGATGGCGGCACCACGGTAGCGGCGCGCCGGATCGAGCGCGCGCTGTCTGCCGGCGCGCTGGTGCATTGCTTCGACCCTGAGCCGGGCGAAGAGGTGCGGGCCTTTCTCGGGCACGAAAACCTCGTTCACCACGAGCGGCTTGCGGTCGAGGCCGATTTCGAGGGTGCCCTGGTGGTCTGGGGCGCCTCGGAAGAGCCAAAGCGTGATGCCCTGCTCCACGCCGCGGCGAAGAAGCATGGCGCGCTCGCCAACGTGGCGGACGAAAAGGATTACTGCGATTTCATCACGCCGAGCGTGGTAGAGCGGGAGCCGCTGACCATCGCCATCACCACCGGCGGCGCGGCCCCCGTGGTGGCCCGTATCCTGCGCGCCCGCGTCGAGGCGATGCTGCCCGCCGCCTATGGCCGGCTCGCCAATTTCCTGTCGGGCTATCGCGACCGGATCGCCGGCAAGATCAAGGGTGGCACCGCGCGCCGGCGGTTTTGGGAAAACATGATCGAGGGCGCGGTGGGCGATGCCTTTCTTGCCGGCGACGAGGCGCTCGCGGCCCGGCTCATCGAGCAGGATCTTGCGGGCGACGACAACGCCCTGCGCCAAGGCGAGGTCTGGCTCGTCGGCGCCGGGCCGGGCGACCCTGATCTGCTCACGTTCAAGGCGCTGCGGATGATGCAGCACGCCGACGTGGTGCTCTATGATCGCCTCGTCGGCCCCGGTATTCTCGATCTGGTGCGCCGCGATGCCGAGCGGATCAACGTCGGCAAGCAGGCCGGCAACCATGTGATGACGCAGGACGAGACAACGGCGCTGATCATCAAGCTCGCCAAGGCGGGCAAGCGAGTGCTGCGGCTCAAGGGGGGTGATCCGTTCATCTTCGGCCGCGGCGGCGAAGAGCTGGAAGACGTGGCCGCACATGGCATCCCGGTGATCGTGGTGCCCGGTATCACCGCCGCCGCCGGCTGTGGCGCTTCCGCCGGCATTCCGCTCACCCACCGCGACCACGCGCAGGCGGTGGCCTTCGTTACCGCCCACGGCAAGGACGGGCTTTTGCCGCACGACTGGGTGCGCCTTGCGCGGCACGATCAGACCGTCGTGGTTTACATGGGGTTGCGCTTCGTAGCCGAGATCGCGGCGGCGGCGATGGCGCAGGGAGTGCCCGGCGAAATGCCGATCGCGGTGGTCGATAACGGCACCCGCACCACCCAGCGCGTCGTCGTCGGCACGCTGGCCGACATCGGCGAGAAGGTGCGCACCGCCAAGCTCAAGGGGCCGGCGCTGATCCTGATCGGCACGGTGGTGACGATGCGCGGCCTGCTTGGGGTCGAGGGCGCAACCGTCGAAGCGGCGCACGAGATGGAGCTGATGGCGCGCGAGGGGCTCTAGCCGCAGCGACACTTTACCGGCGCGCTGCCCAAATCGGGCAGGGCGCCGGAGACGAAAGAAATATACATTCAAACATCACGATAGCCGGTATTCCGGAAAAGTGCTTCATTGCTATACGGTGCGTGCTGAAAGGTGTTAACGCCCGGTTTGTGGTTGCGTCTCACCAATCACTTTGGGGCGAGAAGGCCTTCCCGTCGCGGCGGTCAATCCACCACCCGCAGCGTAAGATTGATACGCCCACCACCTTTCAGGAGCGCGGACGAACCATGCCGGATCCGGTCGATCCCGTGGAAGGCGAGCCGCGCCTCTTCGCGGAGCGCAAGCACGTCGCCCGAGGCAAGCCAGACCGATTGCGTCGGCCCACCGCGCAGTGTGCCGCCTATGCGAAACAGCCCCTCGTCGCCGAGGCTGATCGAGATTACGGGCTGTGAAAAATCGGCTTCGTCGCGGTCTTGATGAAGCCCCATCTTCGCGCCCGCCCGGTAAACGTTTACGAGGCAGCAATCCGGCGCTCGGGCATCGGGCGCGACAGCGTGCCACACCGCCAGCACCGGGTCGGGGATCGGCGGCCAAGGCGCGCCCGAGGGGTGGCGGTCGATATAGCGGTAGCCTTTGGAGCGGTCGGAATACCAGCCGTAGCGCCCCGCGCTCGTCATCCCGACCGACATCGGCTTTCCCCAGCGCGTTTCGGGCGAAAACAGCGGCGCGGCGGCAACCACACGACGCAGAGCCTCGACCATTTCGGCCTGCGCCGCCGCATCGAAAAACGCCTTCCACACCGGCGCACCGCCCACCACGAAGTCTGGCGCTCGCGTCTGGCCTTTCGCAATCATTGGCAAAACCCTGAAAACGACTCGGTTTTTTGCATTTGGTGCCCGTTTGAGCGGCTTGCAGCGCAGTTTTGCCCTCCCTATATACGCCCAGACGCCGGAAGGGGATGCCCTACCGGCCAAGAAACCGGGATCGGGCAAGGGTGCTTTCCAAGGCCCAGGCCCACAACATCGCCAAGAGAGGATTTTGAGCATGGCCAAAGTCATCGGTATCGACCTCGGCACGACGAACTCCTGCGTCGCCATCATGGACGGCGCGCAGCCGCGTGTGATCGAAAACTCCGAGGGTGCGCGTACCACCCCTTCCATCGTCGCCTTCAAGGATGAAGAGCGGCTCGTCGGTCAACCCGCCAAGCGGCAGGCCGTGACCAACCCCGACAACACCGTCTTCGCCGTCAAGCGCCTGATCGGTCGCCGCTTCGACGATCCGGCGGTCGAGAAAGACAAGAAGCTGGTGCCCTATTCGATCGTGAACGGTGGCAACGGCGATGCTTGGGTTGAGGCTGCGGGCCAAAAGTATTCGCCCAGCCAGATCTCGGCCGTCATCCTGCAGAAGATGAAGGAAACCGCCGAGAGCTACCTTGGCGAAAAAGTGGATCAGGCGGTTATCACCGTGCCTGCCTACTTCAACGACGCCCAGCGCCAGGCAACGAAAGACGCTGGCCGGATCGCCGGCCTCGAAGTGCTGCGGATCATCAACGAGCCGACGGCGGCCGCGCTGGCCTATGGCCTCGACAAGAAAGAAACCCGCACCATCGCCGTATATGACCTCGGCGGCGGCACCTTCGACATCACCATCCTTGAGATCGACGATGGCCTGTTCGAGGTGAAGTCGACCAACGGCGATACGTTCCTCGGCGGTGAAGATTTCGACATGCGGATCGTGAACTACCTTGCCGAGGACTTCAAAAAGGAAAACAACGTCGACCTGACAAAAGACAAGATGGCGCTGCAGCGGCTCAAGGAAGCCGCCGAAAAAGCCAAGATCGAGTTGTCGTCGTCGTCGCAAACCGAAATCAACCAGCCGTTCATCTCGATGGGTGCCGACGGTCAGCCGCTGCACATGGTGATGAAGCTCACCCGCGCGAAGCTGGAAAGCCTTGTCGGCGACCTGATCAAGAACTCGATGAAACCCTGCAAGGCCGCGCTGAAAGATGCCGGGCTGACGACCGGCGATATCGACGAGGTGATCCTGGTCGGCGGCATGACGCGGATGCCGAAGGTGCTTGAAGAAGTCACCAAGTTCTTCGGCAAGGAGCCGCACAAGGGCGTCAACCCCGACGAGGTGGTGGCGATGGGTGCCGCGATCCAGGCCGGCGTGCTGCAAGGCGACGTGAAAGACGTGGTGCTGCTCGACGTGACCCCGCTTTCGCTCGGGATCGAAACGCTGGGCGGCGTGTTTACCCGGCTGATCGACCGCAACACGACCATCCCGACCAAGAAATCCCAGGTGTTCTCTACCGCCGAAGACAATCAGAACGCGGTGACGATCCGGGTATTCCAGGGTGAGCGCGAGATGGCGGCCGACAACAAGATGCTCGGCCAGTTCAATCTCGAAGACATCCCACCAGCGCCGCGCGGCATGCCGCAGATCGAGGTGACGTTCGACATCGACGCCAACGGTATTGTCAGCGTCGAAGCCAAGGACAAGGGCACCGGCAAGGAGCACCGGATCACGATCCAGGCTTCGGGTGGCCTGTCGGACGCCGATATCGAGAAAATGGTGAAGGACGCCGAAGAAAACGCCGACGCCGACAAGCAGCGCCGCGAGCTCGTCGAGGCGCGCAACCAGGCCGAAAGCCTCATCCACTCCACCGAGAAGTCGATGGAAGAGCACGCCAGCAAGGTCGACCCGACGACGATCGAAGCGATCGAGCTGGCGATCGCCGCGCTCAAGGACGAGTTGGAGAAAGATGACGCCGGCAAGATCAAGTCGGGCATCCAGAACGTGACCGACGCCGCGATGAAGCTGGGCGAAGCGATCTACAAGTCCGAGCAGGCGGCGGAGGCCGGCGAACCGGAGGACGAGGGCGCGCCCTCGGGTGTGGACGATGACATCGTCGACGCCGATTTCGAAGACCTCGACGACAAAAAGCGGTCGTAAGGCCTGGACCGAGCTTGCC
>MNZL01000170.1:0-4755 GCA_001873585.1 Rhodobacterales bacterium CG2_30_65_12
GATGTCGTCAGCGCGGATACCAAAAATTACCTCCTGCCCCTCTCGCACCTTGCCCAGAATTCGCGTCGGTACCGGCACGGTTGTGCCATCAGAAAATCGCACCTCGTCACCCGCAATGGTGGCCGGGAGCAGGTTCATCGGTGGCGATCCGATGAAGCTGGCAACAAAGGTATTGGCGGGATGATTGAACACTTCCATCGGCGGCCCGACCTGTTCGATATGGCCATCCTTCATCACCACGATCCGGTCGGCGAGCGTCATCGCCTCCACCTGGTCGTGGGTAACGTAAACGACAGTGGTGGCGACCTTGGAATGCAGCTTCTTGATCTCGGTGCGCATCTGCACCCTGAGCTTGGCGTCGAGGTTCGAGAGCGGCTCGTCGAACAGGAAGGCATCGGGGTGGCGCACGATGGCACGGCCCATGGCGACCCGCTGGCGCTGGCCGCCCGAAAGCTCCGCCGGGATCCGTTCGAGCAGTTCCGATAGCCCGAGGATTTCGGCGGCTTCCGCCACCCGTTCCTCGAGCACAGACGCTGGATGGCCTGCGATCTTGAGGCCAAAGCCGAGGTTATCGCGCACGTTCATATGCGGGTAGAGGGCGTAATTCTGAAATACCATCGAGATATTGCGCTTGCGCGGCGGCAGGTCATTTACCAGGCGATCGCCGATGCGAACCTCGCCGCCGGTGATGTCTTCAAGCCCGGCGATCATGCGCAGCGTGGTTGACTTGCCGCAGCCCGAAGGCCCGACCAGCACCAGGAATTCGTTATGCGCAATCTCGAGGTCGATGCCGTGGACAACCTCAAGCTTTCCGTAGGCCTTGGTGACGTGTTTGAGTATGATGCCTGCCATGGTCAGCCCTTAACTCCGCCAAACGTGAGCCCGGCGATCAGATGTTTCTGCACGATGAAAGTGAGGATCAGCGCGGGCACGATGATGATGACGGCCATCGCGCTCATCCCGGCCCAGTCGATAGTGAACTGGGAGGTGAAATCCATGAGCCCCACCGGGAGTGTCTTGGAGTCGGTCGAGCGGGTGAGCTGGCTGGCGAGCGCGAACTCGTTCCAGCTCGTGAGAAAGGCAAATACCCCCGCCGCCGCGATGCCCGATCGCGCGAGCGGAAACTCGATCCTCCAGAACGCCTGCCAGCGGGTGCAGCCATCCACCTGCGCCGCTTCGGAAAGCGAGGCGGGGATCTGGCGGAAGAACCCGTCGATCAGCCAGATCGTGAAGGGCACGTTGAGCGCAACGTAGACGATGATGAGCCCGGTTTTGGTGTCGATGATCCCAAGCCGCGACCAGATCATGAAAATCGGCAGTGACAAGGCGATCCCGGGCACCGTGCGCGACAACATGAGCCCGAGAAACCAGGCATTTTTGAACCGGAAGCGGAACCGCGCGAAGGCATAGCCGCCAGACATGCCGACGATCAGCGCGATCAGGGTCGAGGTAATGGCGATCACCAGCGAATTCGAGAAGTAGTCCAACACCGGGATCGCCACCTGGTTCTCGCCGAAGCCAAAGATCTTGCTGAAATTGCCGAGCGTGAGATTCTCGGGCACCCAGACAGGCGGTTTGGCAAGGATCTCGCGGTTCGGACGGAAAGCCGAGAGCACGACCCAAAGTCCCGGCACGCAGATGGTGACCATAAGAACGAAGGTGGCAAACCACAGCCCCGCCGCACGGAGCCGGTTTTTGAGGGTCCGGCTCATTCGGCACCTCCCATGAAGCGGCGCGCGGCCACAAGCTTGGTAAAGAAGTAATAGGTGAAGGCGATCGAAAGGATCGTCGAGATGTAGGCCATTGCGTTGGCCTGCCCCATGCGGGCGTTTTCGTAGCCCATCCGGGCGATCAGGGTCCATAGCAGCTCGGTGCGCCCGGCCGGGCCGCCATCAGTCATCACCGCGACGATATCATAGGCGCGGGCAACGTCGAGCGAGCGGATCGTCATCGCAATGAAAGCAAAAGGCATGATGAAGGGCAGCATGATGTGGCGAAACACTTGCCAGGGGTTGCAGCCATCCACCTTCGCCGCCTCGAGCGGATCGCGCGGCATGGCAAACAACCCAGCAAGCAGGAGAATCGCGAACACGGAGGTGCTCATCCAGACTTCTGCAAAGATGATCGAGAACATCGCGAGCTTGCCGTCGACCAGCCACGGGATCGCCTGGTCGGCGAGGCCGAGGCTTTGCAGCGCGTTGTTCAGGATGCCAATGTTGTCGTTGAAGATGAACTTGAACTGGAAGCCCACGAGGATGGGAGAGAACATCATCGGAAACATCATGATGGTGCGCAGTGTGCGCTGCCCCCACGTGATCCGGTTGATGAGCAGCGCGATCCCGAGGCCCAGCAGGAACTCGACATTGAGCGCGATCGCAAGAAACAGGATCGTCCGCCCGAAAGCGATCCAGAAAGCCTCGTCGGATAACAGACGCGTGTAGTTGCGCAAACCAATGAAGGTTTCAATCGTTTCAGGGCGCGTGAGCCGGTAGGGTGTGAGCGAAGTGTAAAACGAGAACACCATGGGGATCCCCACCACGAAGAGCATGGTCAACAACGCGGGCGACAGCAGCAGGAGCGGCGTCAGTTTCGCCTGCCTGGCGCGGAAATATCGAAGCAAGGGCCGGATCCTTCTGCCAGAGCGGGCGTGGCGGCCAAATCGAACCGCCGCGCCCGGAGTCACAATCAGCGGTAGCCCGCGTCTTCCATGATCAAGAGCGCCTCTTCAGCGGCTTTATCCAGCGCCTCCTGCGCGGTCATGTCGCCGACCAGGGCCGCCTGGAGCCGCGGCCAGAGCACGTTCGAGACCTCGATCCACTCGGGGATGAGCGGCGGCGTGAACGCGTCCTCCGACATCGAGGTGGCGAAGGTGTCGAACACATCGACCATGAAATCACGCCCGTCGGCGGCAAACTCGGCCTTGGCATCTTCCCACACCGCAGTGCGGGTGGGCAGAAGGCCGTTGCGTGCCTCAACCATCTGGCGATCGTGATCGGTGATAAAGGTCACGAAAGAGGCAGCGGCATCCTTGTTGTCGCAAGCCTCGGTGATCGAGAAGCTGTGCGAACCCGACCATCCGGTGCGCTTGCCCGAGGAGCCCTTGGGCGCGCGCACGAGGCCGACATCGCCCGCCACTTTCGAGTTCTCGGGATCGTTGAAGAAGGCCGACCATCCGGCCCAGTCCAGGTTCAACGCAACGGTTCCACTGGCAAAACCGAGGCCCGTATCATCCCACAAATAGTTCGGAACCCCCACCGGCACCGCCTTCGACTGGTAGAGATCGACGAACCACTGCAACGCGCGCACCCCAGCTTCGGAGTTGAATGTCGGCTCCCAATCATCGGTAAAGAGTTGGCCACCCTCGGCTACGAGCATCTCGTAGAACCGACCGACAACCGCCTCGTCCTTGCCGACGAATTGCGTGCCATAGAAATCCGGCGGATTGGCGAAGAACTTGGCCTGGTCCAACACCTGCGCCCACGTCTCGGGCGGGGCGAGATCATAGCCGTATTCGGCCTTGAACGCGGTCTGGTTATCGCCGTCTGCAAACAGCGACTTGATGTAAAACATGTTCGACACGTCGGAATGGCGCGGCAGTTGCACGAGTCGGCCACCCACGGTCGAGTGTTCGAGCACCAGTGGTACGAAGGCGTCGAGCGTGTCGGCATCAATCAGTTCGTTGAGATCGGCGTAGATGTTGCCGTATTGCGGTGCAAAGCTCGTGTGGTTCGAGCCCACGCACCAGTCGAGCGTGCGCGCGGCGATATCTTGCTTGATCTCGCGATCAAGCTCGAAGTGGTTCTTCCGGCTGAGGATCTCGACGGTGGCGCCGGTCATTTCCTCCCATTTCGAAATCTCGGCATAGAGCGGCTCGTATTGCGCGCCGCCGATGAGCTTTACCCGCAGGGTATAGCCCTCGAAATTGCCGTAGTCCTGTGCCGCGACCGGTGCCGCGAGAAGCGGCACGAGCGCGGTGGCGAGAAGTGCTTTCGCTGTCAGTCTGGACATTTGGTCCTCCCTTTGAACGTGCCGGTTTGCTCCCCTTGGTGGGGTTTTTTGTCATTCCCGCTTTCCGCCGGCACGAGATCGGAAAGCAGATCGTTGATGATGGCCGCGCGGTCCGCACCCAGCACCGGGGCGGCCCGGGCGCTTTTCAGCACCTGGCCGTCGAGCCGGATCGGACCGCGCAAGGCAGTGAGTTCGGTGCTGCCGTTGCGGCGGATCACTTGTTCGAAATCGAGCGCGCGGTAGGCCTCCGAGCCAAGCATTTGCGGCCAGTCGAGCACTTCGGAGCACCATACGTCGGCAGGCTGGAGCACCGCGAGCCAGTCGGCTGTTGTTCGCTTGACCACGGCCTCGGCAATGATCGCCTTGATCGCGTCGCGGTCGCGCATCATCGCCGGATTATCGCCATAGAATGTCTCCAATCCCTCGATCCTCAATAGCTTCGAGAGTCTTTCGAGCTCGGGCGTCATGGCCAGCGCGAGGTAGCCGTCGGCGGTGCGATACACCCCGTAGGGCGCGCCAAGATAGGCATGGGCTCCGTTGACCGCACTGCGCTCGGGCAGACGACGACCGTCGTTGAGATGCGTGGTGAGCACCTCGAACTGGAAGTCGATCATCGCCTCAAACAGGCTGGTCTGCACGTGCGCCCCGCGCCCGTGGATGCCCCGCCCGACGAGGGCCGCGAGAATGCCCTGCGCCAGCGCCGCCCCGGCGAACATGTCGGCCACCGCAAGCCCCATGGGCATCGGC
>MNZL01000170.1:4809-10256 GCA_001873585.1 Rhodobacterales bacterium CG2_30_65_12
AACGCGCCTGGGCGAGCAGATCCTGCCCCGGCAGGTCACGCCACGGCCCCTCCTCGCCAAACCCCGAGATCGAACCGTAAACGATGCGCGGATTGATTTCGCGCACCGCGTCGTAGCCGAAGCCGAGCCGCTCGATCACGCCGGGGCGGAAATTCTGGATCATCACGTCGGCGCGGCGGATAAGCCGGCGAAGGAGCGCCCGGTCATCGTCGTTGCGCAGATCGGCGGCGAGGCTTTCCTTGTTGCGGTTGATGGCGTGAAACAGAGAATTGTCGCCATCGATATCCGTGTCCGAGAGGTAGAGATTGCGACACAGATCGCCCACCTCCGGACGTTCGATCTTGATCACCCGCGCGCCGAGATCGGCGAGCCGGAGCGAGGCATAGGGGCCAGACAGAAACTGGCTGAAATCAAGCACCACAAGCCCATTGAGCGGCCGGTCTTCAGGTGGCATCACCTTCATGCCCGGCTCTCCTCATAGGCGGCTTGCAGCGCTTCAAGCGCGGCCGGGGCGCTCAAATCGCCGCTCAGGAAGGCGTGGACAATATTGCCGCCCCGATCCTGAAAGCCCATGTAGCCATCGTAGCGCGGGCGCAGCCAGGCGGTGTCGAGTGTGCGCCGGGTGGCCCGGAAGAACTCGCGGGTGGCGGCGTTGCATGCCTCGTCCTCCCAGGCCACGGCGTTGCCGGGCTGGCCGCCCGCCTCGAAGAAAAGGCCCTTCTGGCAATCGGCACTTGCGATCCAGAACGCGAAGTCGGCGGCAATCTCGCGATGCTTTGAGGCGGCGCTCACGGCGATGCCGGTGCCGCCAAGCACGGTGCCCCTGGGCTCGCCAGCATGCACGCCAGGCGCATCAATGAAGTTCAGCGCAAAGCGGCAGTAGCCGTTGCGGCTGTAGTTGGTATAGCCGTAGCCGAAGGGCGAGTAGGCCGGGGCCTCGACGGTGCGGCCCATCCATTCGTAGATGCCGATCGGATCGAGCGTGAGGCAGCGCGGGTCCATCAGCGCCATCACCTCGCCCATGAGGCCAAGCACCTCCGCGCCCGCCGCGCGGTCGATAAACTCCGCGCCTTCAGCGATGGTTGCGCCAAAATTGCGCGCAAGCCCCATGAACGTCATCAGCGCATTGATCGGGACAAGCGCAAAGGCGACCTTGCCGGCACGCGCGAGATCCATCACGCCGGCCCAGTCACGCGGCGCCTCGGAGAGAAGGTCGGGCCGCAAGGCCGCAACCGGCGTCGCCGCATCGATGGCGAGCGCCCATTGCCGCCCGCCAGATTCGTAGCTCGGATGTGACAGCCCCACCGATTGCGCCGCAAGCGTGGCAAGGTCGCCGTCGCGCCCGATCCCGTCGAACGCCATGAGTTGGCCGGAGCCGGCCACTTCGCCCACATGCGGGTGGTCGATCACCATAAGGTCGTAGTGATCGGCCATTTCCTCGATCGGCCGGTCGGCAAAGGCTTGCAGCGAGCGCTTCTCCCAGCGGATCGTCACGCCCGGATGGGCCGTGGCATAGGCCCGGGACGTGGCGATCATCGGATCGACGCCGCGCGCATGGTCCCATGTCATGCCGAGAAGTTCAGCCATTCTTCTTCGCCTCACGCTTCGCCGCGAGCGCGGCATCGGCCTCGGCGTGGAAGGGCTCGGGATCGCGGTAGAGCGCCGTCATCAGGTGTTCGCAGTAGAGCACCTGCTCGCCCTCAGCCTTGAACACCGAGTAGCTCACACGGACCTTGCCCATGCGGTGATCCTTCACCTCTTTCGAGAGGTTCTCACGGATCGTGTAGATCGTGTCGCCGATAAAGACCGGCGCAATGAAGCGAAGTCGGTCATAACCATACGAGAACGAGTTGAGGCAATTGGTGGCGGCCAGTCCCAACCCGTAGGAAAACACCATCGCCCCAGCCACCAGCCGACGGCCAAACACACCCTCCTCAGCGGCGAAGCGTTCGTCACTCACGTAGGGGTGATGGTCCAGCACCAGGGAGTTGAAGAGCATCGATTCGCCTTCAGAGATGGTGCGGCGGATCGACCGGATTTTATCGCCAGCCTCGAAATCCTCGAAATACCAGTCCTCGGCATTCCATACCGGAATCGCGGCGTGGTCACTCGGCAGCCCCGGCAGCGTACGCGCGTGAACGCCGATCTCGGCCATCGTGTCCTCCCGGTTGGTTGATTCTCCCGCTTCTCGTCGGGTTGACCACATCCTTATTGATCTCTTTTCATATGTCAAATTGTTTTGTATATATAAAATCTGCCGCCGAACATGCCGGCGAAACACCCAAGGGAGGAGCCATGGAACAGGAACAATTCTTCGAGGATTACGAGCTTGGTGCCGCACGCCAGACGTTCGCGCGCACAATCACCGAGGCCGATATCGTGTTTCACGCCGGCCACTCAGGGGATTTCTTCCCCCATCACATGGATGCTGAATGGTGCAAGACACAGCCGTTCGGCGCCCGCGTCGCCCATGGAACGATGACTTTCGCGATCGGGATCGGCCTCACCGCCACCAAGATCAACCCGCGCGCCTTCACCTATGGCTATGAACGGCTGCGATTTCCCACCCCCGTCTATGCCGGCGACACGATTCGCACCACAGTGACCATCGGCGCGCTCGACGACGACCCCAAGCGCCCTGCCCATGGCCGTGTTACCGAGGTCTGCGAGACAAGGAATCAGGACGGGAAAACCGTGATGTATTGCGAGCATATCCTGCTCGCCGAGCGCAAGGAGGACGCGCAATGACCCCCGAACTAACCCAGAGTTGGCCAGCACCAGCCAACCCCAAGCCAATCGTCATCGTCGGCGCGGGCGGCATTGTCCGCGACGCACATATGCCCGCCTATGCCAAGGCCGGGCTCGCGGTGACCGGGGTCACCGATGTCGAGGCCGGGCGCGCCAAGGCGCTCGCTGAGGATTTCGACCTACCCAACCTCTATCCGGACCTCGCCGCCGCCGTGGCCGATCATGGCACCGGCGTGGTTTATGATATCGCCACGCCGCCGCATGTGCTCGCTGAGATCCTGCCGCATCTGCCCGACGGTGCGGCGGTGCTGATGCAAAAGCCCATGGGCGCCGACCAGGACCAGGCCCGCGCGATCCGCGCGATCTGCCGCGACAAGAGGTTGAAGGCTGCGGTGAACTTTCAGCTTCGGTTCTCACCGATGATGATGGCGGTGCAGGACACGGTGCACCGCGGGTTGCTGGGCGATCTGCTGGAGATCGAGGTGCATGTGAACATCTTCACACCCTGGACGCTGTTTCCTTTCCTCATTCCGATGAAACGCGTCGAGATCGCGGTGCATTCGATCCATTACCTCGACGCAATCCGCGCGGTGGCGGGCAACCCCGAAGGCGTGTTTGCCCGCAGTTTGCATGACCCGCGCGCGAACGACTTCAAGCAAACCCGCACCTCGGTGATCCTCGATTACGGCAACAAGCTGCGCGGGATCATGTCGATCAACCACAACCATCAGTGTGGGCGGAAATTCCAGTCGGCCTGGTTCCGGTTCGAGGGCACCGAGGGAGCGATGATGGTCAAGCTCGGGGTCAACTACGATTACCCAAACGGCGAGCCCGACGAGCTTTGGTTCTGCCGTGAGGGCGGCGATTGGGAACAGATCCCGCTCGAAGGCAGCTGGTTCATCGAGGCCTTCATGGGGCCGATGCGCAACGTCCAGCGATTCGACGCGGGCGAGGATGATCGCCTGCACTCCGGCGTCGAGGATGCCTACCAGACCATGGCACTCGTCGAAGCCTGCTTCACCGCAATGAAACGGCCCCCCGAACCGCTCAGGATCGACTAGGCGCGAGGCCGTCCGCGTAGGGCGGCACGGTGGGGCCGCCGAGCGAGTGGCTGAGCGCGTTCGCCGTGTCGATCACGTGGCGCGCGCAGGTCTGGAAGCTCACCGGGTCGTCGAACCGCTCAAGATGCGGCACGGTGAGCGCAGCGATCGTGTGGCCGGTGTGATCGAAGATGGGTGCGGCGATGTTCACGATGCCGCGGGCGGTGAAACTATCGGTGATCTCGTGACCACGGGCGCGGATCTCGGCAAGCTCCTCGCGCAGTTGCGCCTCGCTTTTGCCTGCTGGAAGCGGCACCCGCGAAAACAGTTCGTCAAGTCGCTCCGCCTCGGCGAAAGCGAGAATTACCCGGCCCGACGAGGCACGCCACGGGTCGATCCGCGCGCCGAGACGAATGCTCATGATATGCTGACCGGGTGGATCGACCTGGCCCACAATCAGCACCGCCTCGTCGCTGATGATGCCGAGATGCACCGACTGGTTGATCTCGTGAGTGAGCTTTCGCATGTGCGGTCCGGCGAGCGCGGTCAGGCGGTTGATGAGCGGGGTCCGATGGGCCACCTCGAACAGCTTGGTAGTCAGGGTGTAACGGTCGTTATCCGGATCCTGCACGACGTAGCCACGCTCGGTGAGCACCACGAGCATGCGGAATATCTCGCCAACCGAGCGGCCCATCGAACGCGCTATATCAGACTGGCTCAGCCCAAGTTCTTCCCGTGCAAGAAGCTCGATGATATCGAGACCTTTCTCGAGCGCCGGGGCCGAGTATCGTGCCGGTTTGGGCACATGGGCAAGCTCTTGTTTTGAGGCTGTCATTTCAAAAGAACACCACACCTTTGGCAAAAATGAACCAATTTCTCATGTCGCCCCGCTTCCATACCCGACACTTGCACGCGCGGTATCCTGCAATGCAAGCATTCTAGTTTGCGACTTGTCAAAGCCGCAAGCGTGTCCGTCTATAGACCATTTGCAGCAAAAAAGCGGTCGCGTCCGCAGATGTGGTGAAAATTCATCGGCGCTGCCGGTGTAACCGGGATGGCCCTCGAGGTGTATGGTCGACGTGGAGTTGGGTGAATTCAACCACGAACCACACGGTGGTCGCGATCACCAAGACCATGGCGGACCCAACCGAGCTGTTACCGCAACCTTACGTCTGGAAATTCGCTCGAGGTGGGTTCCATGAGCCCCTGCCGGGGCGCGCGCCAGCGGGCCGCTGCCCATTCCGGTATGCCATCCCGCCATGAGAAGAGCGAATGGACAGACGGAAGGATCGAGGCGTTGAGGCAATCTTTGACCAGCTGATTGAACACCGGCCAGGCGCATCGCCTCGGTGTTCGAGTTGGTGTTCGAGTTGGCGATGCGGATCGAGCGCGCGCGGTTTCTCGGCGCGGGCCATGACCAGCGCACAGCGGAGCGTCGAGGTTGTGCGGGCGGAACCAAGCCCAACCGGACCGAAACGCCCGCGGGCAGCGCGAGCGTGCAGGTGCCGAAGACCGCCGGGCATGGCGGGGCGCCGTTCTATCCGCAATCGCTGGAACGTCGGCGCCGGTCGGTCCGGGCCGTCATGCTGGCGCTGGCCGCGCAACAGGAGCTGAAACGGCGCACGCTCACGGTCAGGGTCTTTCCCAGCCAAGACGCCT
>MNZL01000075.1:0-11621 GCA_001873585.1 Rhodobacterales bacterium CG2_30_65_12
AAGGTGGCACCGGTCACGATGAGCCGCCAGGTGTTGTGCGGGCCGCGCATCAGATCTTCCAGCCCGAGTGCAGGGCGGCAATGCCCATCGACAGGTTGCGGTAGCGCACGTTTTCAAAGCCCGCCGAGCGGATCATGCCGGCAAAGGTTTCCTGATCGGGGAATTTGCGGATTGATTCGACGAGATACTGATAGCTCGCCTCGTCGCCCGCGATCAGCTTGCCCATCTTCGGGATCACGTTGAACGAGTAGAGGTCATAGGCCTTCTGCATCATCTCATTGGGGATCTGGCTGAACTCAAGCACCATGAGCCGCCCACCGGGCCGGAGCACGCGGAAGGCTTCGGCAAGCGCATCGGCGATCCGGGTTACGTTCCGGATGCCGAACGAGATGGTGTAGACGTCAAAGGTGTTGGCCTCGAACGGCAGCGCCATCGCATCGCCCACCACCCAGTCAAGGCTTTGCGCCATAGCGCCCGCCTCGGCGCGCTTGCGGCCTTCGACGAGCATGCTCTCGGTCATGTCGAGCACCGTGGCCGTCGCCCCCGGCGCGCGGGTGAGGAAGCGAAACGAGATGTCGCCGGTGCCGCCGGCCACGTCGAGCAGCTTCTGCCCGGGGCGGGGTGCGAGCCAGTCCATCATCGCGTCTTTCCAGAGGCGATGGATGCCCACGCTCATCACGTCGTTCATCACGTCGTATTTCGAGGCGACGGAGGAAAACACGCCGTGCACCATCCCGGCCTTCTTTTCCTCGTCAACGGTCTTGAAGCCGAAGTGGGTGGTCTTCTTGGTGCTGTTTGTCATCGGCCCTTGCCCTCGCGCAGGATTTGCCTCCTCATATAGCGCCCTGAGTGGGCAGACAATGGAAGGGGAGGGCGATTGCCGGAATTACCCGAAGTCGAGACGGTTCGTCGCGGCCTCGCGCCGGCGATGGAGGGTGCAGTGATCGCCCTTGCCGAGGTGCGGCGAGACGGCTTGCGCTGGCCGTTCCCCGAGCGGATGGCCGAGCGGCTCACCGGCGCGCGGGTGGAGCGGCTGCGGCGGCGGTCGAAATACATCCTCGCCGATCTCTCCACCGGCGAGACGCTGCTGATCCACCTCGGCATGTCGGGGCGGATGCTGATTTCGGGCACCGCCCTTGGCTCCTTTCACCACGCCCACCCGGCGCCGAAAAAGCACGATCACGTGGTGCTCGGCATGGATGACGGCGCGCGGATCACCTTCAACGATGCCCGCCGTTTCGGCGCGATGGACCTGTTCCCGACGGGCGACGATGCGGCCCATCCGCTCTTGGCAAAACTCGGGCCGGAGCCGCTCGGCAACGCGTTCAATGAAGATTACCTCATCGCCGCGCTGGTCGGGAAGACCACGCCCATCAAGGCCGCGCTGCTGGATCAGCACATCGTTGCCGGGCTGGGTAATATCTACGTTTGCGAGGTGTTGCACCGGGCGGGGATCAGCCCGAAGCGCAAGGCGGGGCGGATCGCCGGGGCGCGCGTGGCTGCGCTGGTGCCGGTCATCCGCGAGGTGCTCGCCGAAGCCATCGCCTCAGGCGGCTCTTCGCTGAAAGACTACCGCCAGGCCGACGGCGAGCTTGGCTATTTCCAGCACGCCTTCCGGGTGTATGACCGCGAGGGCAGCCCCTGCGCCACCCCCGGTTGCACCGCAACGATCCGGCGCATCGTGCAGGGCGGACGGTCAAGCTTCTACTGCCCCGCTTGCCAAAGATGACTTGAAAGCCGGGGCGGATTGGGAATAGGACTCATCCCTTGACGGCAACGCTTGGCAAGCCCGGGGGGCGCGCATGGCCTACAAGACTATCATCGTCGAAACGGAAGATAACGTCTGCCTGATCCGGCTCAACCGGCCGGAGGTAATGAACGCGCTCAATCTTGAGCTGCTGGGCGAGCTTGGCGCCGCGCTCGGAGAGGCGCAGAAAAACGACAAGGTGCGCGTCTGCGTGATCACCGGTTCGGACAAGGCCTTTGCCGCCGGTGCCGACATCAAGATGATGAGCGAGAAAAGCTTTGTCGATGTTTTCACTGCCGATCTGTTCACGCCCGAGGAACAGGCGATCAGCCGGATTCGCAAGCCGGTGATCGCCGCCGTCGCCGGCTATGCGCTGGGCGGGGGCTGCGAGCTGGCGATGATGGCCGATTTCATCATCGCCGCCGATACCGCCAAGTTTGGCCAACCGGAGGTGAACCTTGGGGTGATGCCCGGCATGGGCGGCTCGGTGCGGCTGACCCGTCTGGTGGGCCGGGCCAAGGCGATGGACATGGTGCTTACCGGGCGGATGATGGACGCCGAAGAGGCCGAGCGCGCCGGGCTGGTTTCCCGCGTGGTGCCGGCCAAAAAGCTCGTAGAGGAAGCCTTGGGCGCGGCCCGCAAGATCGCCGAAAAGGGCGCGCTTAGCGTCATGGCGATCAAGGAGACGGTGCAGCGCGCCGACGAGATGCCGCTCAGCGAGGCGCTGCTGTTCGAGCGCCGGATGTTTCACGCGCTGTTCGCCACCGAAGACCAGAAGGAAGGCATGACCGCCTTCATCGACAAGCGCGAGCCGCAGTTCCGCGACAAATGAGCCAGGTTGCCCGCCGGGCGGACGAGCGGCGGCGATTCGGGGCTTCACAACCGGGCGAAATGGCCGTATACGCCGCCAGATCATGCGCGTGAGGCCCGCTTTGGCCGGATTGAGCCGGTAGCAAACCCGGCCGGGTCGGTTTCGACGTGCATTCGCAATTCAAACGACCCGGAGAAGGGAACCGACCATGGCCAATTCGCCTCAATCCAAGAAACGCGCCCGCCAGAACGAGCGCCGCTTCCAGATCAACAAAGCCCGCCGATCGCGCATCCGCACCTACCTGCGCAAGGTCGAGGAAGCCATTGCTTCCGGCGACAAGGATGCAGCCGCCACCGCGCTCAAGGCGGCCCAGCCCGAGCTGATGCGGGGGGTGACGCGGGGCGTCTACCACAAGAACACCGCCGCGCGCAAAATGTCGCGGCTCTCGTCGCGGGTGAAGGCGCTCGGCTGATCCTGCCAAAAACGATGAGTCCAGCATCTGTGCGGCGCCTCTCCGGGGGCGCCGTTTTCAATGAATAACCAGATTTCCTCAAGAAAATCGCATTTGTGCAACGCGACCGGGATTCGTTTTTCCAAACCCTCTGTCAAGCGAAGAGATCGGTTGCGGCGGCGCTGGCGCTCTGGCTAGTCTGGCAGAGCGATTCACATCGCCGACTTGGGAAACTTGCGGACAACAGAGGCAGGACGGGACAAACCCGCCGCCGATGCGGCCCGCTCGGAGCGATCTTGGGGGACGCTTCGTGGGTAATACGAAACGGCCATGACGGTGCCGGGCTGGGGAGCTCTGCAACCATGATGGCAACTGCCGTTGCTGGCTTCCGCCGGGCGACGCATTCGTTTGTTTTCCAATCCGGCTAGGGGCCAAGGGCCTTTTCGCATCCGCGTCGTGGGGAGATGCGGCTTGTAATGCGTGGGCTTTGAGATGCCGCGCAATGCTTATTTGGTTATGGGACGAACCGCCCCGTCAGGGCGGGCAGGAATTCGGTCGGGACAGATATGACAAACGAGACGTGGGGACAGGTTCGCAACATCCTGCGGTCCGAGGTCGGGCAGAACAACTACCGCACCTGGATAGAGCCGCTGGAATTCGCTCAGGTCGAAGAGGGTGTGGCCACCTTTCTGGTGCCGACCAACTTCATCGGTAATTGGGTCGAGCGCAATTTCGGCGACAAGATCCTGCGCCAGATGATCGCTCTGGGTGCCCGGGTCTCGCGCCTCAGCTTCGTCGTGCCGCAGACGCCGCGCGCCGTGGATGCCGCCGATGCGGCTGAGCCGGCCGGCGCGGCTCATGTGTCGGCAAAAGCGCAGTCCGAGCCTGCCGAACTGCCCGGCGCGCCGCTCGATCCGCGCTTGACCTTCGACAGCTTCGTGGTTGGCAAGCCCAACCAGCTTGCCTATGCCGCGGCTCGCCGCGTAGCCGAGGGCGGCCCTGTCACCTTCAACCCGCTGTTTCTTTACGGCGGTGTGGGTCTGGGCAAGACCCACCTGATGCACGCCATCGCCCACGAGATGCAGGCGCGGCGGCCTGATCTCAGAGTGGTTTACCTCTCTGCCGAACAATTCATGTATCGCTTCGTGCAGGCCCTGCGCGAAAAGCAGATGATGGATTTCAAGCACATGTTTCGCTCGGTCGACGTGCTGATGGTGGACGATGTGCAATTCATCGCCGGCAAGGATTCGACCCAGGAAGAGTTTTTTCACACCTTTAACGCGCTGGTGGACCAGAACAAGCAAATCATCCTCTCGGCCGACCGCGCACCGGGCGAGATCAAGGATCTTGAAGACCGGATCAAGAGCCGGCTGCAATCGGGCCTCGTGGTTGATCTGCACCCAACCGATTACGAGCTTCGCCTTGGCATTCTGCAAGCCAAGGTGGCGCGCTACCGCGAGCAATACCCCGAACTGGTGATCGCGGATGACGTGCTTGAATTTATCGCCCACCGGATCAATACCAACGTGCGGGTGCTCGAAGGTGCGTTGATGCGGCTGTTTGCCTTTGCCTCACTGGTCGGGCAGGAAATCTCGTTGGAAAAGGCGCAAGATGCGCTGTCCGACATCCTGCGCGCCTCCGACCGCAAGGTGACGGTGGAAGAGATTCAGCGCAAGGTAGCCGAGCATTTCAACATCCGAATGTCCGACATGATCGGCCCGAAACGGCAGCGCTCGATCGCCCGGCCGCGGCAGGTGGCGATGTATCTTGCCAAGGCGATGACCACCCGCAGCCTGCCCGATATCGGCCGCCGCTTCGGTGGGCGCGACCATACCACGGTGATGCACGGGGTGCGCCGGATCGACGAGCTCAAGGTCAGCGATGCCCAGCTTGCCGAAGACATCGAGATTCTGCGCCGCGCGCTCGAAGAATAAGCTGGGGGCGGGGCCTTGACGGCCCTGCCAAAGCGGCGGAAAGTCTGCGAAAATTCTTGCGCGTGGCGGTAGCCTGTCTATGGTTGCCGTCCGATCAGGTTTCGGGAGAGGGTCATGAAGGTTTCCATCGAACGCGCCGTGCTGCTGAAGGCCGTGGGCCAGGCGCAATCGGTTGTCGAACGGCGCAACACGATCCCGATCCTCGCCAACGTGCTGATCGAGGCCGACGGTGCCGACGTGAGCTTCCGCGCGACCGATCTCGATATCGAGGTGGTCGACAAGGTGCCGGCCATGGTCGAGCGCGCCGGGGCCACCACGGTGAACGCGGTGATGCTGCACGAGATCGTGCGCAAGCTGCCCGACGGCGCCACCGTCGCGCTTTCATCCGACGATGCCACCGGGCGGCTGGCGATCGAGGCCGGGCGCTCCAGCTTTTCGCTGGCCACGCTGCCGCGCGAAGATTTCCCGGTGATGGCGAGCTCGGAATACGCCGCCAATTTCTCCGCCCCCGCGCCGGTGCTGCGGCGGCTGTTCGACAAGTCGAAGTTTGCGATCTCCACCGAGGAAACCCGCTATTACCTCAACGGCGTCTACCTGCATGTGAGCGAGGCCGAGGGCGGCCGGGTGCTGCGCGCGGTGGCGACCGATGGCCACCGGCTCGCGCGGATCGACGCCGATCTGCCGATCGGGGCCGAAGAGATGCCCGGCGTGATCGTGCCGCGCAAGACGGTGAACGAGCTGCGCAAACTGCTTGACGACGACGAAGCGCAGATCGCCGTCAGCGTGAGCGAGACCAAGGTGCGCTTTGCCACGCCGGGGATCACCCTCACCTCGAAGGTGATCGACGGCACGTTTCCCGATTACACGCGGGTAATCCCGACCGGCAACACCAAGAAAATGGAGGTGGATGCCGCCGCGTTTGCCAAGGCCGTCGACCGGGTGGCGACGGTATCGAGCGAGCGGAGCCGCGCGGTGAAGCTTGCCCTCGACGAAGACCGGCTGGTGCTTTCGGTCAACGCCCCCGACGCGGGCGCAGCCGAGGAAGAACTGGCCGTAGCCTATGGCGACGAACGGCTGGAAATCGGCTTCAACGCAAAGTATCTGCTTGAGATCGCCAGCCAGGTGGACCGCGAAAATGCGGTGTTCCTGTTCAACTCCTCCGGCGAGCCTGCGCTGATGCGCGAGGGCAACGATACCTCCGCGATCTACGTCGTGATGCCGATGCGCGTGTGATTGGCGGACGGGTTCAGAACTTTCTTGCCTCCGGCGGGGATATTTCCAGCAAGATGAAAGGGGCCCGCAGATGACGGGCCTTTTTTTGCGCGCGTTGACGCTGTCGTATTTCCGCTCGCACAAGCGCGCCGTGCTGGCGCTCGACGGCCGCCCGGTGGTTTTTCATGGAGCCAACGGGGCCGGCAAGACCAACATCCTCGAAGCGGTAAGCCTGCTGTCTCCGGGCCGGGGCCTGAGGCGGGCGGGCGCTGAAGAGATCGCGCGCCGGCCCGAGGCGCTGGGCTGGAAGGTCACGGCGCTGTTGCAGAGCCTGCACCAGATCCACGAGGTCGAGACCTGGGCGGAAGGGGGGGGCTCCCGCCAGGTGACGATCGACGGCAAGCCGGCACCGCAGCTTGCCTTGGGCCGGATCGCCCGGGTGGTCTGGCTGGTGCCCGCGCAAGACCGGCTCTGGACCGAGAGCGCCGAGGGGCGCAGACGGTTTCTCGACCGGGTGGCGATGAGCTTCGAGCCGGGCCACGGCGACGCGGTGCTTGCATACGAAAAGGCGATGCGCGAGCGCAACCGGCTGTTGAAAGACGGGCAGGGTGATCGGCACTGGTATCACGCTCTGGAGCTCCAGATGGCGCGGGCGGGGGCCGAGATCCAGGCGAACCGTGCATATGCCGTCGCCCGGCTCGCGGCGGCCCAGGACGAGGCGGAAACCAGTTTTCCCACCGCCGATCTGCAGGTTCTGCACGCAGACGGCGCTGAGGAAGGGCCCGAGGGCGAGGCGGCGCTGGCGGAGGCTTTCGCGGCGGGCCGGATGCGCGATCTGGCGGCGGGCCGCACCCTGTTGGGGCCACACCGGGCCGACCTTGGCGCCACCTATTCGGCCAAGGGCGTGGCGGCGCGCGATGCCTCGACCGGCGAGCAAAAGGCCTTGCTCGTCTCACTGGTGCTGGCCAATTCCCGGGCGTTGGCCAAGGATTTCGGCGCGCCGCCCATTCTTTTGCTCGACGAGGTGGCGGCGCATCTGGACGCGCACCGCCGCGCCGCGCTGTATGATGAGATCTGCGCACTCGGGGCGCAGGCGTTCATGTCCGGCACCGGGCCGGAGCTGTTTGAGGCATTGGGCGATCGTGCGCAGGTTTTCGAGGTGCACGAAACCGATGGGGTGAGCGCGGTGCAGAAGGGGAGCATCGCGTGACCGTCACCGCCTCTGCGCTTGCGCTCTACGCCCTCGCCATGGTGGTGCTCACCCTTACGCCCGGCCCGGTCTGGGTGGCCACCATCGCCCGCGCGCTCTCGGGCGGCTTCGCCCAGGCCTGGCCACTAACGCTGGGCGTGGCGCTGGGCGATGTGGCCTGGTCGGTGATCGCAGTGCTGGGCGTGGGCTGGGTGGCGGCAAGCTTCGAGGGCGCGATGGAAATCTTCCGCTATGTCGCGGCGGCGATCTTTCTGGCGCTCGGGCTTGCCGTTCTGCGCCACGCCGGTGCGCCTGTAGGGCGCGGCGACGGGCGGCTTACCCGTCCTGGCCTCTGGGCGGGCTTTGTGGCGGGGCTGGTGGTGATCCTCGCCAATCCCAAGGCGATCTTGTTCTACATCGGCTTCCTGCCGGGGTTCTTCGATCTCTCAGCCATCACGACGGCAGACGTGCTGGCGATCGCCACCGTGAGCTTCGCTGTGCCGATGCTGGGCAACCTTGGTCTGGCGCTTCTCGTAGGCCGGGCGCGCGGCCTGCTCACCGCGCCGGGGGCGGTCAAACGGATGAATATCATGGCCAGCGTTCTGCTGATCGCGGTCGGGTTTGTGATCCCGTTCACGTGACACCAAATCTGGTGCCGGAACGCTGGTAAACCCCCGGCAAAACCCCTATAAATTGCGCACCGCAACCGAGGAAGGTCCGCATGGCCGACGACGCGCAGAAGACCCCTGAATATGGGGCCGATTCCATTAAGGTTCTCAAAGGCTTGGATGCTGTTCGCAAGCGCCCGGGCATGTATATCGGTGATACCGACGATGGCTCGGGCCTGCATCACATGGTCTATGAGGTCGTCGATAACGGGATCGATGAGGCGCTGGGCGGCTATGCCGACGCGGTGACCGTGAAAATCCATGCCGACAGCTCGGTATCGGTCATCGACAACGGCCGCGGCATCCCGGTGGATATCCACCACGAAGAAGGCGTGAGCGCCGCCGAAGTGATCATGACCCAGCTGCATGCTGGCGGGAAGTTTGACCAGAATTCCTACAAGGTGTCCGGCGGCCTGCACGGCGTCGGCGTGTCGGTGGTGAATGCGCTCTCGGACTGGCTGGAGCTGACGATCTGGCGAAATGGCAAGGAGTATCGCGCGCGCTTCGAGCATGGTGATACGGTGGAGCACCTGCGCGTGGTGGGCGATGCCGAGGGCAAGAAGGGCACGATGGTGCGTTTCATGGCCTCGTTGGATACCTTCTCGAACCGCGATTATGTGTTCAAGACGCTCGAAACCCGGCTGCGCGAGCTCGCCTTCCTCAATTCCGGCGTGAAGATCATCCTCGAAGACGAGCGCCCGGCCGAGCCCCAGCGCACGGAACTGTATTACGAAGGCGGGGTGATGGAATTCGTCAAATACCTCGATCGGCACAAGCAGCCGGTGCTCGACGCGCCGATCTACATGATCGGCGAGCGCGATGGAATCACCGTGGAAGTGGCGATGTGGTGGAACGACAGTTACCATGAGACGGTGCTGCCGTTTACCAACAACATCCCCCAGCGCGATGGTGGCGCGCACCTTGCGGGCTTTCGCGGCGCGCTGACACGGACGATGAACCTCTACGCCAACTCCACTGGTCTGGCGAAGAAAGAAAAGGTCAATTTCACCGGCGACGATGCCCGCGAGGGGCTTACCTGCGTGCTCTCGGTCAAGGTGCCGGATCCGAAGTTTTCCAGCCAGACCAAGGATAAGCTGGTCAGCTCGGAAGTGCGCCCGGCGGTGGAAAACCTCGTCAACGAGAAGCTCGGCGAATGGTTCGAGGAGCATCCGCAGGAGGCGCGGCTGATCGTTGGCAAGATCGTCGAGGCGGCGCTGGCGCGCGAGGCGGCGCGCAGGGCCCGCGAACTGACGCGCAAGAAATCGTCCAACGATGTGTCGAACCTGCCCGGCAAGCTCGCCGATTGCCAGGAGCGCGATCCGGCCAAGCGCGAGATTTTCCTCGTCGAGGGCGATAGCGCCGGGGGCTCGGCCAAGCAGGGCCGCTCGCGCCACAATCAGGCCGTGCTGCCGCTGAAGGGCAAGATCCTCAACGTTGAACGCGCGCGGTTTGACAAGATGCTGTCGAGCCAGGAGATCGGCACGCTGATCACCGCGCTGGGCACCGGCATTGGCCGCGACGAGTTCGATATCGCCAAGCTGCGCTATCACAAGGTCATCATCATGACCGACGCCGATGTAGACGGCGCGCATATCCGCACCCTGCTGCTTACCTTCTTCTTTCGGCAGATGCCGGAGCTGATCGAGGGCGGGTATCTCTACATTGCCCAGCCGCCGCTCTACAAGGTCGCGCGCGGCAAGTCGGAGGTGTATATCAAGGACGTGCCGGCGCTGGAGGAATACCTGATCCAGCAGGGGATCGAGGGCGCGGTGCTGCGGCTCAACACCGGCGAAGAGATCGCCGGGGCAGACCTTCTGCGGGTGGTGGAAAACGCCCGCCAGATCAAGCGCGTGCTCGATGCGTTTGCCACGCATTATCCGCGCGCGATCCTCGAACAGGCAGCGCTGGCCGGGGCTTTCGATCCCGGCGCGGTCGATGCCGATCTGCAGGGCGTGGCCGACGCGGTGGCAAGGCGGCTCGACCAGGTGGCGGTGGAATACGAAAAAGGCTGGCAGGGCCGGATCACCCAGGATCACGGCATACGGCTGGCCCGCGTGCTGCGTGGCGTGGAGGAAGTGCGCACGCTTGATGGCGCGGTGTTGCGCTCGGGCGAGGCGCGGCGGCTGGCGAGCGTGGTGAACGAAACCCGCAACCATTACCGCGAACCCTCCCAACTTGCCCGCAAGGAGCGCGAACAGGTGATTCACGGGCCCTCCGATCTGCTCAATGCGATCCTCACCGAGGGCGAAAAGGGCCTCACCCTGCAGCGTTACAAGGGCTTGGGCGAGATGAACCCAGGCCAATTGTGGGAAACCACGCTCGATCCGGAGGCGCGCACGCTCCTGCAGGTGCGGGTCGACGATCTCGCCGAGGCCGACGACATCTTTACCAAGCTCATGGGCGACGTGGTAGAGCCGCGCCGGGACTTCATCCAGAACAACGCGCTGAGCGTTGCGAACCTCGATTTCTGAGCGCCCGGTTTGTCGATCCGATGTATCGAGCAACAGGCCGTCGCGGGCCATGGGCGCGGTCTTGCGCTTTCGCGGCGCTGAAATTCCGCCCTTGGCGGCAGGCGGTTGGCCGTGGTCTATTGCCACAGATACGACGCAATGCAGCCTGATCCGCGCGAGCCGAGAGTAGCTTGAACCATGCCGGAGCCTGTCCAACGCCTGGGGCGTAGCTCGCTGCGCTATGCCGCTTATGCGCTCCTGATCGCCGCGGTCGCGGGGGGAAGCTGGCGGTTTGCCTGGCACGACGGGCTCGACGGGCTTGCCGCGCGCGGCCGAGCTGATCTGGCCTGGGCCGCCGACCGCCTGACCGCGCAGTTGTTTCGCGGCCGCGAGCTGGCGGTGATCCTCGCCCGCCACCCGCTGTTGGCAGACGCGCTCGAAACCGGCACCACACCGCCGCGCGAGGCCGAATTGCTGCGCGCAATGGCCGACCTTACCGGGGCCGACCGGATCACGCTGGTTGACCGCGAAGGCCGGGTGCGCGCCGCCTCCGGCCCGCCGCCGCCGGGCTGGCGCGCCGAGGCGCTGCCGCTCGCGCGCGCGCTTTCGGGCGCATTGGGCACCACCCATGTGGTCACCCCTGGCGGCGCAGCGGCCGCGCCGCGCCGGGTGTTTGCCTTCGCGGCCCCTGTATTTGGCCCCGGCGGGCAGGTGGCGGGTGCCGTCGCCGTGGAAGACGATGTGCGCGGGATCGAGGAAAACTGGCCGGGCAACGCCCCAGCGGTGTATTTCACCGGTGCTGATGGGCGGGTGATCGTCTCTGACCGCTCCGACCTTGTGCTCGCCAATCCCGCCACCGGTGCGGGCTTTCCGGCGTTGCGTGAAACCTGGGTCGGCGAGCACCGGCTCTGGCGGATCGAGGCCGGGCCGTATCTGCCCGCGCGCGCCCTCTACCTTGCGCGCGCCCTGCCAACCGTGGGGGTGACGGCAGCGATCCTCGAAGACACACGCCCCACCGCGCGCGCCGCGCTCCTGCTCGCCGCGCTGGCGAGCACCCTCACCCTGATCTTTGTTGCCGTGGTCGAGCTGATCCTGCGCTCGCGCCGGGTGCTCGCGTTGCGCCTGCGCGCCGAGAGCGACATGACCCATCGGCTTGAGG
>MNZL01000075.1:11633-22610 GCA_001873585.1 Rhodobacterales bacterium CG2_30_65_12
ATCGCACCCGGGCACTTTCGGAAGCCAACGCGGCGCTGCGGCGCGAGGTGGCCGAACGGATCGAGGCCGATGCCGCGCTCACCCGCGCCCAGGATGAGCTGGTGCAGGCCTCCAGGCTCGCGGCGCTGGGCAAGATGTCGGCCGGGATCAGCCATGAACTGAACCAACCGCTGATGGCGATCGGCTCCTTTGCCGAAAACGGTGCCGCCTTTCTCGACCGGGGCCGGCCTGAAGCTGCCCGCGCCAACCTCGACCGGATCGCCGATCTCGCCCGCCGCATGGGGCGGATCATTCACAATCTGCGCGCCTTCGCCCGGCAGGAAAGCGGCCCTATCGGCGCGGTCGACCTCGCCGCCGTGGTCGCCACCGCGCTCGAAACGCTTGCGGGCCGGATCGTGGGTGCGAATGTGGCTCTCGACTGGACCCCGCCGCCGATGCCGATCTTGGTGCGCGGCGGCGAGGTGCGGCTCGGGCAGGTGGTGGTCAACCTGCTGTCGAATGCCCTCGATGCAGTCGAGGACGTGGACGAAAAACGCATCCGCCTGCGGCTCGACGATGCCGGCGACCGTGTGCGCCTGAGCGTGGCCGATAGCGGCAAGGGCATCGCCGAGCCCGAACGGGTGTTTGATCCGTTCTACACCACCAAAAAGATCGGTGCCGCCGAGGGCATGGGGCTGGGCTTGTCGATCTCCTATGGTCTGGTGCGGGATTTCAGTGGGTCGATCCGGGCGGA
The DNA here is from genome assembly GCA_001873585.1 of Rhodobacterales bacterium CG2_30_65_12. Taxonomy (GTDB): domain Bacteria; phylum Pseudomonadota; class Alphaproteobacteria; order Rhodobacterales; family Rhodobacteraceae; genus Sinisalibacter. The sequence goes on from MNZL01000075.1 coordinate 12,367, forward strand.
GAACGCTGCTAAGGGTGGCGCGGTGTTTACCCTCGATCTGATCAAGGCGGGGGAGGGCGCGGGATGACCCGTCGGGTGCTGATCGTGGACGACGATATTTCGGTGCGTGAGGCGCTGGGCCAGACGCTGGATCTGGCCGGGCTCGTTCCGGTGCTGGCCGGCAGCTATATCGAGGCGAAAGACCATATTTCGCGCGCCTTTCGTGGCGTGGTGGTCTCCGATATCCGCATGCCCGGCAAAGACGGCTTCGCGTTGCTCGCCCATGCCCACACGATTGATCCCGATCTGCCGGTGGTGCTGCTTACCGGCGAGGGCGACATTCCCACCGCGGTGCGCGGCATGGCGGCAGGGGCGTTCGACTTTCTCGAAAAACCCTGCGCCGGAGCCGATCTCGTTGCGGTGGTCAGCCGGGCGCTGAAAACCCGCGATCTGGTGCTCGAAAACCGCCGGCTCAAACAGCAGGCCGAGGCGGGCGATGCAGCGGTGCGGCTTCTGCGCGGCACGTCGGCGCTTTCGGAGCGGATGCGGGCCCAGGCGCGGGCGGTGGCGCGCACCATGGCCGACGTGCTGATCACCGGCGAGCCGGGGGTGGGCACGGTGAAAATGGCGGAGGTGATCCATCTGCTTTCGGCGCTTTCGCGTGGCCCGTTCGTGAAGCTTGCCGGCGCCGGCGCCACGCCCGAGAGGCTCGTCGGCCAGTTTGCCGAGGCCAATGGCGGCTCTCTCTTCATCGACGAGGTGGCGCAGATGCCCGAGACGGGGCAATTCGCGCTGCTCGATCTGATCGAGCGCCCGCAGGCCCCGCGCGTGTTTGCCGGCACCTACCGCGATCTTGGCCGGGCCGCCGCCGAGGGCCGGTTTCACCCCGATCTTTTCTACCGCCTTGACGCCGCGCGCATTCATATCCCACCCCTGCGGGAGCGGCGCGAGGATATTCCGGTGTTGTTTCGTCATTACGTGGCGATCGCCTGCGAGCAGGCGGCGTTGCCCGAGCCGGCGATCACGCCCGATCACCTTGCCCGGTTGATGGAGCAGGATTGGCCCGGCAACTCGCGCGCGCTGATGAATGCCGCGATGCGCTTTGCCATGGGCATAGGCGGCGACGAACCCGCGCCCGACGGCGGCCCCGGGCTGGCCGCGCAGCTTGCCCAGGTCGAGCGCAGCCTGCTGATCGACGCGCTCTCGCGCCACGCCGGAAATGCCACCGAAGCCGCCCGCGCGCTCAAGCTTCCACGCAAGACCTTTTACGACAAACTCGCCAAGCACGGGCTGCGGGCCGAGGACTACCGGTCGTGATATGTGTGGCAATCCGCACAGTTAACGCAAACAGTTTGTGCGGACTCCCGCACAGCCTCACGCGCCGCCGCGTTTGGCATCTTGATGAGGTCGCGTAACATATTGATTGATATAAACTTTTATCTGCTGTATCGAATTTGCAACTTCCCCTTGCCATGATGCAGTCAAGGCGTCGCAATATTGGCGCGTCCGAAAGGACCAAGACTCTTGGAGGAGACAACATGAAACATCTGACCAACGCCGTTTCGGCGCTCACCCTTGCCGTGGCTGCCCTTGCCGGCACCGCCGCGCAGGCGGCCTGCGACGACGGCGAGATCGTCATCAAGTTCGCCCATGTGACGAACGCCGACAAACACCCCAAAGGCATCGCCGCCCAGCTGTTCACCGACCGGGTGAACGAAGAGATGAACGGCACCGCCTGCATGGAGGTCTACCCGAACTCGACGCTCTACAACGACGATCAGGTGCTCGAAGCGATGCTTCAGGGCGACGTGCAGTTCGCCGCGCCGAGCCTGTCGAAGTTCGAGACCTTCACCAAGGTGTTCCGCATCTTCGATCTGCCGTTCATGTTCAAGAACATGGCTGCCGTCGAGGCATTCCAGTCGTCCGAGACCGGGCAAGCGATGAAAAACTCGATGGTGCGCCGCGGGTTGCAGGGGCTTGGCTTCTGGCACAACGGCCTCAAGCAGTTCTCGGCCAACACGCCGCTGATCACGCCGGAAGATGCCGCCAAGCTCAAGTTCCGGGTTCAGCCCTCCGATGTGCTCGTGGCACAGATGGAAGCGCTCAACGCCTCGCCGCAGCCGATGGCCTTTTCCGAGGTTTACGGCGCGCTGCAAACCGGCGTGGTCGACGGCCAGGAAAACACCTGGTCCAACATCTACGGCCAGAAATTCTTTGAAGTGCAGGACGGCGTTACCGAAACCAACCACGGGTTGCTCGACTACATGGTCGTCTCGTCGGTTGACTGGCTCGACAGCCTTGATCCGGCGGTCAAGGATCAGCTCCTGTCGATCCTGGCCGGGGTCACTGCCGAGCGTAACGCAGCGGTGGCCGAAGTCGATGCCGCCGCCCGCCAGGCAGTGCTCGATGCTGGCGGTGTGATCCGTGAGCTCGACGCCGCCCAGCGTCAGGCTTGGGTTGACGCGATGAAGCCGGTCTGGTCGAAGTTCGAGGCCGACGTGGGCGCCGACAATATCGCCGCCGCGCAGGAGATCAACGCGCAGAACTGAGCAATCAAGCGCGGGCTGGCGCACGCTGGCCCGCGCTCCTACTCACGCGTTCCGGGGAGGGGGCTAGATGAGCAAGGCCAACCGTGCCAGCGGCTTCGAAGAAACCGCGATTGCCGTGCTGCTGGGGCTGATGGTGGTGATCACCTTCGTCAACGTGGTCCTGCGCTATATGTTCAACATCTCGCTGATCTGGGGCCTCGAAGTTACGCTCATACTTTTTGCCTGGCTGGTGATCTTCGGCATTTCCTATGGCGTGAAGGTGACGATGCACCTCGGGGTGGACGCGATCACCGGCGCGGTCAGCCACGGGCCGCGCAAGGCAATGGCGCTGGTGGCGGCGGTGGTCTCGCTTGCCTATGCCGTCCTGTTGCTCAAGGGATCGTGGGATTACTGGGCCCCGTTCGCCGGGCTGTGGCAAACCGAGGGCCGCTGGTTTCCGCTCGGCTTCGATACCACCACCCGCGACCGCGCCTTCTACATCACCGACCAGGTGCCAATGCCGGGCTTTCTGCGCTTTCTCGAAGACTGGATCAACATGGGCGAGTCGTATGAAAAGCTGCCCCGGGTGATCCCATACGCGATCCTTCCATTTGGCGCGGCGCTGTTTCTGTTTCGGTTGGTACAAGCCACCTGGCGGATCGTAACCGGTCGTCAAGACACGCTCATCGTCTCCCACGAGGCGGAAGAAGAGATCGAACAGATCAAGGCGCGGAGGGCCTGAGCCATGAGTGTGATCCTTCTTTTCGTGATGGTGGTGGGTTTCCTCTTGATCGGGGTGCCGATTGCCATCGCGCTCGGGTTCAGCTCGATCATCTTCCTGCTGGTTCACTCCGAAACCTCGCTCGCCGCGATTGCCCAGAGCTTTTATCAGGCCATGGCAGGGCATTACACGCTGCTCGCCATTCCCTTCTTCATCCTCGCCTCGTCGTTCATGTCGACCGGTGGCGTGGCGCAGCGGATTATCCGCTTTGCCATAGCCGTGGTCGGGCACATGCGCGGCGGGCTGGCGATTGCCGGGGTGTTTGCCTCGATGATGTTTGCAGCCCTGTCCGGCTCTTCGCCCGCCACCGTGGTGGCGATCGGCACCATCGTCATCGCCGCGATGCGGCAGGTGGGCTACACCCGCGATTTTGCCGCCGGCGTGATCGCCAACGCAGGCACGCTCGGCATTCTCATCCCGCCCTCGATTGTGATGGTGGTCTACGCCTCGGCGACCGACGTTTCGGTTGGCCGGATGTTTCTCGCTGGGGTGATCCCGGGGATTCTGGCGGGCTTTTCGCTGATGGTGGCGATCTACGTCGTCGCCCGGGTGCGCAACATGCCCAAGGGCGATTGGGCGGGCTGGGGCGAGGTTTGGGCGAGCTTCAAGGATGCTGTCTGGGGGCTCTTGCTGATCGCCATCATCATGGGCGGCATCTACGGCATTCCCGGGGTGACCGGCGCGATCTTCACCCCCACCGAAGCCGCCGCCGTGGCGGCCGTTTATGCCTTCCTCGTCGCCACCTTCATCTACCGCGACATGGGCCCGCTCGCCGCGCGCGACGGCAACGGCAAGCTCTCGCTCCTGAGCAGGCCGCAAGCGCTGCTCACGGCCCTCTGGCACCCCGACACCCGCAGCACGCTGTTTGACGCGGGCAAGCTCACCATCACGCTGATGTTCATCATCGCCAACGCGCTGATCCTCAAGCATGTGCTGACCGAGGAGCAGATCCCGCAGCAGGTGGCCAACGCGATGCTGTCGGCAGGCTTTGGCAAGATCATGTTTCTGGTGATGGTCAACATTATCCTGCTGATCGGAGGGCAGTTCATGGAGCCGTCCGGGCTGATCGTGATCGTTGCGCCGCTGGTGTTTCCGATCGCCATCGAGCTTGGGGTTGATCCGATTCACCTCGGCATCATCATGGTGGTCAACATGGAGATCGGCATGATCACCCCGCCGGTGGGGCTCAACCTGTTTGTCACCTCCGGGGTGGCCGGAATGCCGATGATGGCGGTCGTGCGCGCGGCGTTACCGTTTCTTGCGGTATTGTTTGTGTTCCTGATCGTGGTCACCTACATGCCGATCATATCCACCTGGCTGCCGACCATGCTGATGGGGCCGGAGATCATCACAAACTGACCCCGGCCCACCCCGGCCCGTGGCCCCTCTTGCGCCAGGCCCCCTGTCGCAGGGAGGTGCGCCCTTGGCCGCATTGCAACGGTGGCGGCAGGCCTGTCAGAATAGCCGAAATCGGTGTGCACAGGCACCACCGGCCCGCGCCGAAACCAATGCAAGGACGAAGCGATGCCCCATAAGACCTACAGCCAGCTTGCCGCCGAAGCCGCAGCACGAATTGAGGAAATCATGCCGTGGGACGTGCCCGATTTTCTCGCGGCCCATCCGGAGGCCCTCCTTCTCGACATCCGCGAACGCGGTGAGTTTGCCCGCGCACATATAGCGGGCGCGCTGAACGTGCCGCGTGGCATCCTCGAAAGCGCCGCCGAATGGGACTATGCCGAAACCGAACCCGCGCTTGTTACCGCGCGCGACAAGCCGGTGGTGATCATATGCCGATCCGGCAACCGGTCGGCGCTCGCTGCCGAGGTGCTGGCCGAGATCGGCTTCACCGATGTTCGCTCCGTCAAGCTCGGCATCAAGGGCTGGAACGATGCCGATCTTGAGATCGTCGATGAAGCCGGTGCGCCGCTCGATGGCGACGACGCCATGGGGCAGATCGAGCAGCCGCTTCGCCCCGAGCAGATCGACCCCGCGCGCCGCTGACGCCCGGTTTCTGCGCCACCGGGATCACGCTTGTGTGAGCGCTGTAACATATCGTCGCATCGGCGCTCCTCTCCACGCGGGCCACAAACTGGCCCCGCAGTATTAAACATGGAGAGACGAATGACCGCGATGAAAACCACCCTCGGCCTCGGCGCCACCCTCGCTTGCGCCCTGACCGTCATGGCCGCCGCCCCGGCCCAGGCTCAGGACGGCATGGAAAAGTGCTTCGGCGTGGCGCTGGCTGGCCAGAACGATTGCGCCGCCGGGCCCGGCACCACCTGTGCCGGCACCTCCAAGGTCGACTACCAGGGTAACGCCTGGAAGATGGTGCCGGCGGGCACCTGCGCCGAGATCGAGCTTCCGGCCGCGGCGGATGGCACTGATCGCGCGGGCGCGCTCGAAGCGCTGACGCGCGACGTTCCCGCTTGATTGCAGCCACATCGCGGGGCGGGTCACGGCCCGCCCCGTATCTTCCACACGCCCCCGGAGACCGCCAATGACCGCGCTGCCCGACATGGCCGGTGTGGGCTTCAAGCCCGACCATTTTGCTGCGATCAGGGCCGAGACCCCGCCGCTCGGTTTTTTCGAGATCCACGCCGAGAATTACATGGGCGCGGGCGGGCTTCCCCACGCCCAGCTTGGCGCACTGCGCGAGCGTTACGCGCTTTCGTTTCACGGTGTCGGCCTGTCGATCGGCGGCCCTGGCGCGCTTGACGCAGGCCACCTCGACCGCCTGCGCGCGCTGTGCGACCGTTACCAGCCCGAGAGCTTTTCCGAGCATCTTGCCTGGTCGAGCCATGGCGCGGAATATCTCAACGATCTTCTGCCGCTACCCTACACGCCGGAAACGCTCCAGATCGTCTGCGATCATGTTGATGCGGTTCAGGCGGCGCTTGGGCGGCGGATGCTGCTGGAAAACCCCTCCACCTACGTTCTGTTCGAGCAATCGAGCATCGACGAGGTCGACTTTTTGAGCGAGGTGGCGCGGCGCACCGGCTGCGGCCTTCTGCTGGATGTAAACAACGTCTTTGTATCCGCCACCAACCACCGCACCGATCCGCGCGGCTATCTTGAAAGCTTCCCGATGGCGGCGGTGGGCGAAATCCATCTCGGTGGCCATACAGAGGAAAGGCTACCGTCGGGGCCGCTGCTGATCGACGCCCATGGCAGCCCGGTGGCCGATCCGGTCTGGACCCTCTACGCCGAGGTGATCGCGCGCACGGGCCCGATGCCAACGCTGGTGGAATGGGATAACGATATTCCCGCCTGGCCGGTGCTTGCCGCCGAGGCGGCGCGCGCGCAGGCCATTCTCGATGAGGGAGGGCGGCACCTTGCTCACGCATCCTGAGTTCACCCGTGCTTTTGACGCGGCGCTGAAGGGCGCGCCCTTGCCCGAGGGCGTGACGGCCCGCGCGCCAGACCAGGCCGCGCGCCGTTTCGACGTGTACCGCAACAACGTGGCGGTGAGCCTTGCCGAGGCGCTGGCCGCGCGGTTTGCGGTGATCAAACGGCTGGTGGGCGAGGAGTTCTTCACCGCGCTGGCCCGGGTCTATGCCGAAGCGCACCGCCCGCGCTCGCCGGTGCTGCACGAATGGGGCGAGAGCTTTGCCGGCTTTCTCGCCACCTTTCCGCCGCTCGAAGCTTACCCCTACATGGCCGACGTTGCCCGGATCGAATGGGCACGCGGGTTGGCCTTCCATGCCGCCGACGCCACCCCAGCCGATCCGGCGCTGTTTGCCGGGGCAAACCCGGGGCGGCTTACGCTGAGGCTGCACGAAAGCGTGCAGGTGCTGCGGCTCGCCACCCCCGCCGTCTCGATCTGGGCCGCAAACCAGCCCGGCGCCGCGCCGCTCGATCTCACTGCCGCCACGCCCGAAATTGCGATGGTCTGGCGCGACCGCTCCTTCGAGGTGCCGGTATTGGCCATTGGCCCGGGCGACGCGGTGCTGGTGGAACAATTGCGCGCAGGCGCGCCACTCGCCACCGCCGCCGAATGTGCGCTCTGGGCCGAAACCGGCTTTGATCCGCAACCCATGCTCGTTCGCCTGATGCAGGCGGGCGCCATCCTGACCCCCGAGGAGACCCTCCGATGATTGCGACGATCCGTGGCCTGAACGGCCTGTTTGACCGAATTCCAAACAATTTCGTGGCGCTGGCGCTGCGGGTGTTTCCGGCTTTCGTGTTTTTCCAGTCCGGTCGCACCAAGGTGGAGGGCCTGTTTTCGATCAAGGACAGCACCTGGTATCTGTTCCAGAACGAATACGCCCTGCCGCTGATCCCCTATGAACTGGCCGCCGTGCTGGCGACGATGGCCGAACACGCGCTGCCGATCCTGATGGTCGTCGGGCTGTTCACCCGTTTCGCCGCGCTGGGGCTGCTGGGGATGACGGCGGTGATCGAGATCTTTGTCTATCCGGGGGCCTGGATCACCCATGGGCTTTGGGCATCGGCGCTGATCGCGCTGATCGCGCGCGGACCGGGCACATGGTCGCTCGACCGCGTACTGGGGCTCGACGGTGGGGCGGCGCAGGCCGCGCCCGACCGGGCGACGCAGGCGGCATGATGCGCCGCGCTCTGGCCCCCGTGCTGGCGTTGGCGCTGCTCGCCGGAGCGGCGCAGGCGCAGGAAACCTGGCTCGAACGCGCCTGGCCGGCGACTGACTTCAGCCGGCTTGGTATTGACCTTGTTGAAGTGCGCTCGGGCGGCCCGGGCAAGGATGGCATCCCGGCGATCACCGCGCCCGCCTTCCTCGCCGCCGCTGATGAAACCCGGCTCGATCCGCGCGAGCCGGTGATGACATATCTGCCCGATCGCGGCCCCGCCCGCGCCTACCCGATCCGCTACCTGACGTGGCATGAGATCGTGAATGACGAGGTGAATGGCCGTCCCATTGCCGTAACCTTTTGCCCGCTTTGCAATACCGGCATGGTGTTTGACGCGCGGGTGAACGGCGTGGCGCTGGAGTTTGGCGTCTCCGGCCTTCTGCGCATGTCCGACATGATCATGTATGACCGCCAGACCGAAAGCTGGTGGCAGCAGGCGCTGGGCGAAGCCATCGTCGGGGCCTACCTTGGTGAGCGGCTCACCCAGCTTCCGGCCTGGATGGAAAGCTGGGAAGCATTTCGCGCCGCCCACCCCGACGGGCTGGTGATGGACGAACCCGACGCCGCCCGCGCCTACGGGCTGAACCCTTACGCGGGCTATGACACCAGCGCGCGGCCGTTTCTCTATGCCGGTGAAGACCCGCCGCACGGGATCGCGCCGCTTGCCCGGGTGCTGCGCGTGGGCAACCGCGCCTGGCCATTGGAGCGGATCGCGCGCGAAGGCCGGATCGAGGAGGCGGGGCTGGTCATCACCTGGCAAGCGGGTCAGGCCTCGGCGCTCGACACCGCCGAGATCGGCGCGGGCCGCGAGGTGGGCAACCTGCGGGTGCGCGATGGCGCGGGGGCCGATGTGATCCACGACATGCCCTTTGCCTTCGCCTTTCACGCCTTCCACCCCGATGGGGAATGGATGCTGGGGGAATAGATGGATTTGCTGTTTGGCTATCTCGCCGGGCTTCTGACCCTGATCAATCCTTGCGTGCTGCCGGTGCTGCCGATCGTGCTTGCCTCAAGCCTGCAAGCCGACCGCCGTGCGCCGTTGATGCTGGCGGCGGGCATGAGCCTGAGCTTCGTGCTGCTCGGCCTCGGCGTGGCCGCGCTTGGCCCGGCGCTGGGCATCACCGAAGAGAGCGTGGGGCGTGTAGCCGCGCTGGTGATGGTAGGCTTTGGGCTGACCATGTTGGTACCGGCGTTCGGCGGACGTTTCGCCAGTGCCACCGCCGGGCTCGCCGCCCGCGCTGATGGCGGCATGACCACCACATCGCGCCACGGGCTTGGCGGGCAGTTTGCCGGTGGCGCACTGCTCGGCGCGGTCTGGAGCCCCTGCATCGGCCCCACCCTCGGCGCCGCCGTCGCCATGGCGAGCCGCGGTGAAAACCTCGCCCAGGCCGCAATGACGATGCTGGCCTTCGCGCTCGGGGTGTCCACCCTGATCCTCGCGCTGGCTTATGGCGCGCGCGGCTGGCTTGGCCGCAACATGGCCACCATGCGCGCCATCGCCGAGCGCTCGAAGCTGATCCTCGGGCTTGCCTTCATCGCCGTCGGGCTGGGGCTGTGGTTTCGCGTCAATCACCTGATCGACGCCTGGCTGTTGCAGACCCTGCCGCCCTGGCTGATCGACTTTTCTGTTGTCCTATAGGGAGAACCCCATGAACCGCCGCCAATTCCTTATTACCACTACCGCCGCCTTCACCCTGCCAGCGCTCGCCCGCGCTGGCGAACGGGTGTTTTACACCCCCGGACTCGCCGAAGCCGCGATCGACGCGGGCAAGGTGGTGTTTCTCGATTTCTGGACGGGCTGGTGCTCGACCTGTGCCGCGCAAGACCGCGTCATCACTGCGCTGCGGCGCGAAAATCCCGGATACGACGCGGCGATCACCTTTATCACCGTCGATTGGGATATCTATGCCGATGGCGCGCTGGCCAAGGCGCTGAATATTCCGCGCCGCTCCACTCTGGTGGCGCTCAACGGCGATGACGAGATCGGCCGCATCGTTGCGGGCACAAGCAAGCGCGATATCAAGGCTCTGATGGACGCCGCGCTGGCCGCGGCCACCGACTGAGCCATGCCGCTTGGCGTGCGCCCCGCACTGCTTGTCACTGCCGCGCGCGGCGTCTTCGTGGCGGTGCTGTTGCCATGGGCCTGGATCGACGCGGTGTCGAAACTCGCCGGTTTCACGCTCTCGATTGGCCCCACCGCCGGGCCGTGGCCGCTCAGCCTCGGGGCGTTTTACGCCTTCGTGCCGTGGCTGATGGACGGCCGCGGTGGGCCGGGCGCACTTGCGACCGGCTATGTCTGGGTGATGACCATAGCCGGGCTGGTGCTGCCGCCGATGGTGGCGGCGGGGCTGA
>MNZL01000075.1:22627-22921 GCA_001873585.1 Rhodobacterales bacterium CG2_30_65_12
GCGCTTCTGATCGCCCACATGGCACTTGGCTGGGGGCTTGCCGCCCGGCCCGGCGAGCTTGGCGCGCTGTTTGACGCAAGCCCTTACGCCGCTGTGCCCGACCAGATTTTGCTCTGGTCGGGCCTCATTCTGCCGGTGGCGCTGTTTGGCGCGGGGCCGCTCTCGCTTGATGCGGTTTTGGCCCGGCTCAAGCGGCGCTAGTCCACCGCGTAGGGCTGAAACACCGCGTCGACCGGCGTGGCGGCGAGGTGGTTGGTGAAATTGGAAAATGTCTTGCAGGCGATCGCCAACACC
>MNZL01000075.1:22931-42499 GCA_001873585.1 Rhodobacterales bacterium CG2_30_65_12
CCCCGCCGCGATGAAGGCATCGACCGCCGCGCGCCCCGGCATGCCGCGCGTTTCCACCATCGCCTCGGTGAACCGCGTCAGCGCGTCGAGCTTCGGATCGGGCAGAGCGGTGCCGGCGCGCAGCGCGGCGAGGCTCGCGGCATCGACGCCGGAGGCCTTGTCAGCCAGCATCGAATGCGCGGCCATGCAATAGCTGCACCCGTTCACCCGGCTGATGGTGAGAAATACCGTTTCCTGTTCGGGCGGGGTGAAGCCGGCGGTCTCGCGGAAGGCGGCATAGGTGCTCATATAGCCCGCCAGCACCCCCGGCAGATTGGCCATGTAGCCATACATGTTGGGCACGAAGCCAAGCCGGGCCTTGGTGCCGGCCAGCAGCCCGGCCACCTCGCCGGTGGCGGTGTCGAGCGTGGTCGGGGTCATGTCGAGTTGCGCGGTACGGGGCATTGGTGTCTCCAGATATTTTCAGAACGATTGTTCTTTAACTTGAGAATCGCGCTGTGACCAGCTAATTCAAGAACGATCAGTTCAAAAAGGAGTGATGCCGTGACGGGCGAGGATGTGGGGCGCCGCCGCAAGGGCCGGCCAAGAGGGTTTGAGCCCACCGCTGCGCTCGATGCGGCGATGCGGCTGTTCTGGGCCGAGGGTTTCGAGGCTGCCTCGATCGACCAGCTGAGCCGGGCCACGAGAATGCCGCGGGCGAGCCTCTACCAGGAGTATGGCGGCAAGGCCGGGTTGTTTCTGGCCAGCGTCGCGCATTACGCCGAAACGCGGATCGCCCCGGTTGCCGCCGCGCTCGGGCCTTCGGGCGCGCTGGGAAACGATCTCTCGGCGTTTTTCCAAGCCGTAATCGCGCTCGCCACCGGCGACGCGGCCACGCCCGGCTGCCTGATTTCCTGCGTGCTGGCCGACAGCGCCGGCACCAATGCCGTGTTTCGCGCCGAGCTTGACCAGCGCTTTGCCGCACTTGAGGCGCGCATCACCGCCCGGCTCGTGGCCGAGCCTTGGCCCGCCGCCGCACCCGACCGCGCCGCGCTCGCCGCAATGCTGGCCGCAGTGGCGCGCGGGATCATGCTGCGGGCGCGCTCCGGGGCCGCGCCCAAGGCCCTCGCGCCCGTCGCTGATGCCGCCGTGGCCAGCGTTCTATGCCTTCGCGCCGCGTGATATGGCTTTCCACAAATGGGTGTAGCGATATTTGCGGCGCATTTCGTCGGTCATGTCGAGGGTGCGCACATGTTGCTTGATCCCGGCACCTTCGAGTAAGCGGTTCATGAAGTTGAACAACGCCGTGACCGACAGGATGTCGAACAGCCCATCCTCACTGAACCCGGCGTCAAGAACCGCCTGCGCTTCGTCCGGTCCGGTGGCCGAAGGATCGAGCGTCAGCCGGTGGACAAAGGCCAGCACCGGCCGCATCCGCGCCGGCATGTCGGGGTGATCGAGGTCGATCCTCACCTCGCCGAACAAACCGGGAGGAATGTGCCAGGCGACGGCGTGGTCGCGGTGGGCCGAAAAGCAGAAATGGCAGCCGTTCAGCGAGGAAACATAGGCGGCGATCAATTCGCGCTCGCCGACGGTCAACTCGCTTTCGCTGCGCAGGATTGCATCGTGATATTCAAGCAGGGGCAGGATTCCCCGGTCGGAATAGCGGCGAAACAGCGCCATGAGATCGAGATCGGGGGCCGAGGGAAAGTGTGACATGGGGCTGATGCCTTTCTGCGAGCGCGTCGTTGGGCCGGGCGCGAGCCGGTTTACCCAGCAGACCCGAGCCCTCGGCTCGCCGCAAGCCCCTAACAAGGTTACAAAGCGATCACGGCAACTTCAAAGCCCCGCTCTCGCCTTTGCCACAAGGAACTGTAACGCAACGCGCAGCGGGCAGTCATGTTCGCAATGGCTGCGCCGGGTCTGCGGCCCGGATGCTGAAAAGGAAGATACGTGAAAAAACAGATCCTCTTTGCCGTGCTGCTGGTGGTGATCGTGGCGGGCTATGCCCTCTTTGGCGACCGTGCCGCCGATCTCGACACCTTGCGCGACTTGCTCGCCCGCCTCCATGCGTGGCGCGCGGATAATGCGCTGGCGCTCGCCGCGCTTGTGTTTGTGGCCTATGTCGCGATCACCGCGCTGTCGCTGCCGCTCGCCACCTGGATGACGTTGGGCATCGGCGCGCTGTTTGGCTTCTGGCAGGGGCTCCTGATCGTCTCTTTTGCCTCGACCATCGGCGCGACGTTGGCCTTTCTCGTCGCGCGCACCCTGATGCGCGATTGGGTCCATGCCCGGCTCGGGCAGCGGGCGCGGGCGATCGAGGCGGGGCTGGCGCGCGATGGGGCGTTTTACCTCTTCACCCTGCGGCTCATCCCGGTGGTGCCGTTCTTTGCGGTCAATCTGCTGATGGGCCTCACCCCGATCCCCGTGCTCCGGTTCTACCTTGTCAGCCAGGTCGGGATGCTGGCCGGCACTGCCGTTTACGTCAACGCCGGCACACGGCTGGGCGAGCTTGAAAGCCTCTCCGGCATCCTTTCGCCCGCGCTTTTGTTTTCCTTTGCCCTTCTGGGCGTTTTCCCATGGATTGCACGCATGATCCTGAGATTTATCGAGCGCCGCCGCGCCTATGCCGGCTGGACCCGCCCGCAGCGGTTTGACCGCAACCTGATCGTGATCGGCGGCGGCGCGGCGGGGCTCGTTTCGGCCTATGTCGCGGCCGCGACCAAAGCGAAGGTCACGCTCGTCGAGGCGCACAAGATGGGCGGCGATTGCCTCAACTATGGCTGCGTGCCGTCGAAGGCGCTGATCGCCAGCGCCAAGCTCGCTCACCAGATGCGCCACGCCGACAGTTACGGGCGCGATCCCGCCGAACCGCACGTTCCCTTCGCCAAAGTGATGGGCCGCATCCACCGGGTTATCGCCGATATCGCCCCGCATGACAGCGTGGAACGCTATGCCGGGCTCGGGGTCGAGGTGCTGGAGGGCTATGCAAAGATCGTCGATCCATGGACCGTCGAGATCGCGCTCAATGATGGCACCACCACCCGACTCACCACCCGGGCAATCATCGTTGCCACCGGCGCGCGCCCCTTCGTGCCGCCGCTGCCGGGGATCAACGATGTGGGCTATCTCACCTCCGACACGCTGTGGGATGCGCTCAGCAACCGCAAAGAAGTGCCGCGCCGGATGGTGGTGCTCGGCGGCGGGCCGATCGGCTCGGAACTGGCGCAGAGCTTTGCCCGGCTCGGTGCCGAGGTGACGCAAATCGAGATGGCCCCCCGGATCATGATCCGCGAGGATGAAGAGGTTTCGGCCCTCGTCAAGGAGGCGCTTGAGGCCGACGGCGTAACCGTGCTTACCGATCACAAGGCGGTGGCCTGTGGTGTGAGCGAGGGCGAAAAGTGGATCGAGGTCGAGCATGGTGGCGAAACCCGGCGCATCGCCTTCGACGAGATGATTGCCGCCGTGGGCCGCGCGCCGCGCCTTGCGGGCTTCGGGCTTGAAGATCTGGGGATCGAGACGGGCCGGGTGGTAGAGACCAACGCGTATCTCGAAACGCTCCTGCCCAACATCCTTGCCGCCGGCGACGTGGCCGGGCCCTACCAGTTTACCCACACCGCCAGCCACCAGGCGTGGTTTGCCGCCGTCAATGCGCTGTTTGGCGACATCTGGCGGATGAAGGTCGATTATCGGGTGATCCCCTGGGCCACCTTCACCGATCCGGAAGTGGCGCGGGTGGGGCTTTCGCAAGCCGAGGCGCGCGAGAAGGGGATTGCCGTCGAGGTCACCCGCTATGATCTGGACGATCTTGATCGCGCCATTGCCGACAGCGCCACGCAAGGCTTTGTCAAGGTGCTGACGGTGCCGGGAAAAGATCGTATCCTTGGCGTGACCATCGTCGGCGCCCATGCAGGCGATCTGATTGCCGAGTTTGTGCTGGCGATGAAACACGGGCTGGGGCTGGGCAAGGTGCTGGGCACGATCCACATCTATCCGACGCTTGCCGAGGCCAACAAGAACGCCGCCGGGGCGTGGCGGCGGGCGCATCTGAACCCGCGCCTGCTCGCCCTTGTCGCGCGGTTCCATGACTGGAGGCGAGGATGATCGACGCAGCCCTTCTGCCAATGCAACGCCGCGCGCTGGCGCCGCTGGCCGCCGCCCTCGCCGCACGTGGAGTGCGCGCCGACCAGATCACGCTCACCGGCTTCGTCGTCGGCATCGCCGCCATGCCGGCGCTGGCGTTTGGCCTTTTCCCCCTCGCGCTTGCGCTGATCCTCGCAAACCGGCTGCTTGACGGGCTCGATGGCGCGGTGGCCCGCCTCACCCGGCCCACCGATCGCGGCGCTTTTCTCGATATCGCGCTCGATTTCGCCTTTTACGCGCTGGTGCCGCTCGGCTTTGCGCTTGCTGACCCAAGCGCCAATGCGCTGGCCGCCGCCGTGCTGATCGCCTCGTTCGTCGGCAGCGGCTCGTCGTTCCTCGCCTTCGCGGTGATCGCAGCGCAGACCGGGATGCGGGCCGAAGCCTACCCGACCAAGGGCATCTACTATCTCGGGGGGCTCACCGAAGGGGCCGAGACAATCGCGCTGTTCGTGCTGATGTGCCTCCTGCCCGGGCAATTCGCGCCGATCGCCTATGTCTTTGCCGCCGCAGCCTGGGTGACGACCCTGAGCCGCTGGCACATGGGCTGGACAAGCCTTGGTGGGTCCGCAAAAAAACCGATGACAAAAAACACCTTGGCGGATGTGTAACGTGGACGTGATCGAAACGTCTCTATCCTAGCCAAGCACGAAACAAGCACGAAAACGGAGCCCCCATGCGCCTTGCCCTCGCCGCCGCCCTTGTGGCCAGCCTCACCACCGCCCCAGCCCAAGCCGACGACTGGCAAGACACGCTCAACGGGGCGCGCGGCCAGACCGTCTATTGGAATGCCTGGGGCGGCGATGGGCGCACCAACGCCTTTATCGACTGGGTAAGCGCGCAAACCGAGGCGCGCTATGGCGTTTCCGTGCAGCAGGTGAAACTCACCGACACCGCCGAGGCCGTGACCCGGGTGCTTTCGGAGAAGGCCGCCGGGCGCAACGAAGGCGGCTCGGTCGACATGATCTGGATCAACGGGCCGAACTTTCTGGCGATGAAAGCGCAAGGGCTTCTGCATGGCCCCTTCGTGGCTGATCTGCCCAACGCGCAGTTTCTCGACCTGTCGCCGGGCTCGCCCAACGTGGTTGATTTCACCGTGCCGGTGGATGGGATGGAAAGCCCCTGGCGGCTGGCCAAGTTTGTCTTCAGCTACGATACCGCCCGGGTCGACGCCCCGCCGGCGACGATGGCCGATTTCGTGCCTTGGGCGGCAGCACACCCGGGCCGGATGACGCACCCCGATCCGTCAAACTTCATCGGGGCCACCTTCCTCAAACAGGCGCTTGTGGATTTCGCACCCGACCCCGCCGTGCTGCTTCAGCCCGCCACCGATGCCCGCTTTGCCGAGGCCACCGCCCCGCTCTGGAGTTGGTATGATGCGCTGCGCCCCAACCTTTGGCGCGGCGGCTCGGCCTTCCCCGAGAACGAATCCGTGCAGCAGCAACTGGTGAACGATGGCGAGATCGACATCGCGATGAATTTCGATCCCGCCGCCACCGCCGCCGCGATCGCCGAGGGGCTCCTGCCCGAAACCGCGCGCGTGTTCGTGCCCGAGGGCGGCACCATCGGTAACGTGAGCTTTGTCGCCATCCCCTATAACGCCGCTCACAAGGCGGGCGCGATGGTGGTGGCCAATTTCCTGCTCGACCCGGCGACGCAGGCGCACATGCAGAATATCGAGGTGCTGGGCTCGTTTTCGGTGCTCGCGCCCGAGAGGCTCGACGCTGAAGCCAAGGCCACCTTCGCCGCCCTGCCCACCGCGCCCGCCCTGCCCACGCTCGACGATCTCGGGCCGACGTTGCTTGAGCCTCACGCGAGCTGGATGACCCGGCTCACCGAGGCCTGGGCCGCGCGCTACACGCGGTGACGGCAGCGGGTGATGGCCGGGCGCTGCGCGCCGCCGCGTTTGCGGTGCTCGCGCTCGGGGTGATCGGACCGATCGCGGCAGGGCTGGCCCAGACCGCCCGTGCCGCCTTCGGCCTGATGCCGGCGATCGGAGCGGCGCAGGCAGGGCTTGGCCCGTGGCGCACGCTGTTCGGCCTGCCCGGCTTTGCCACCTCAGTGCAACTCACACTCCTCACCGGACTTGGCGCCACGGTGCTGTCGCTCGCAATTGCCTTCGCGCTTACCGCCAGCCTGCACGCCCGGCTCGCCGGCACCGCTGCCGCTCGTGCGCTCACGCCATTTCTGGCGATCCCGCACGCGGCGCTCGCCATCGGGCTTGCCTTCGTGCTGGCGCCTTCGGGCTGGATCGTGCGCTTCGTCGCGCCGCTTCTCGGCCTCGACCGCCCGCCAGACCTTGCGCTCGTGGGCGATCCCTGGGGGATCGCGCTGATCCTCGGGCTGGTGATCAAGGAGGTGCCCTTTCTCGTGCTTGTCACGCTCTCGGCGCTCACCCAGTTCCCGGTGCGCCAGCATCTGGCGGCGGGACAATCGCTCGGCTATGGGCGGGCGGCGGTCTGGCTCAAGGTGCTCGCGCCGCAGCTCTGGCCGCTGATCCGGCTGCCGCTGATGGTGGTGCTCGCCTATGCGCTCTCGACCGTGGAGATGGGCCTGATCCTCGGCCCGTCAAACCCGCCGGTGCTCGCGGTGCTGCTCACCCGGCTTTTTTTCGACGCGAACACCGCGCTGCTGCTGCCCGCCTCGGCGGGGGCGCTGCTGCAAGCGGGGCTCGCAGTGGGGGCCTTCGCCTTGGTCTGGAGCGCGGAACGGGCCTTGCGCCGGGTTGGGCTGTGGTGGCTGCGCCGGGGCGGGCGGGGCACCGCGGCCGAACCCCCCTTGCGCGTGCTCGCTGCCGGTGGCCTCGTGCTCTTCGCCATCGGTGCGCTCGCGCTCGTCGCGCTCTTTGCCTGGTCGCTTGCCTGGCGCTGGCCCTGGCCCGCCGTGCTTCCCGAAAGCTGGTCGCTCAAGGCCTGGACCGGGGCGGGGCCGGGGCTAGGGCGGGCGTTTCTGCGCACCCTCGTGCTGGCGCTCGTCACCACCTCGCTGGCGCTGGCGCTGGCCATCGCCTGGCTCGAAGGCGAAGACCGGGGCAGGCGCGGCCGCGCCGGATGGGCCGAGGCGCTGATTTTCCTGCCGCTGCTCGTGCCGCAGATCGCCTTTCTCTATGGGCTCAACGTGCTCTTTCTTCGGCTCGGCCTCAGCGGTGGGCTCGGCGCGGTGATCTGGGCGCAGGCGCTGTTTGTGTTTCCTTACGTGATGATCGCGCTCTCAGATCCCTGGCGCGCGCTTGATCCGCGCCTGCCCCGCGCCGCCGCTTCGCTGGGGGCCGGGCCGTGGCGGCGGCTCGTCGCGGTCAAGCTGCCGGTGCTGCTCGCCCCGATCCTCACAGCCGCAGCCATCGGCATGGCGGTCTCCGTCGCACAATACCTGCCGACGTTGTTCATGGGGGCGGGGCGGATCGCGACGCTCACCACCGAGGCGGTCACGCTATCGTCGGCCTCCGACCGGCGGGTGACCGGGGTTTATGCCACGCTTCAGGCCGGGGTGCCGCTGGCAAGCTATGCCGCCGCCTTTCTGATCCCGGCGCTGGTTCACCGCAACCGCCGGGCGCTGAGGGGGGCAGACGCATGAGCCTCGTGCTTGAAAACCTCCAGCTCACGCTTGCAGGCCGGGCGTTGTTCGCGCCGCTGACCCTCACCGTTGAGCCTGGCTGTGTCGCCACCGTGATGGGCCCCTCCGGCGTGGGCAAGTCAACCCTGCTTGACGCCATCGCCGGACATCTCGCGCCCGCTTTTTCGATGACCGGGCGGATCGCCCTCGACGGGCGCGACCTTGCTTTGATACCCCCCGAGGCCCGCCGCATTGGCCTTGTGTTTCAAGACGCGGTGCTGTTTCCGCATCTCAGCGTGGGCGACAACCTCGCTTTCGGCCTCGCGTCCAGCGTCAAGGGGCGGGACGCGCGGCGTGGCGCCGTTGAACGGGCGCTCGCGCAGGCCGGCCTCGCCGGGCTCTACGGCCGCGATCCGGCCAGCCTTTCGGGTGGACAACGCTCGCGCGCCGCGCTCATGCGCACACTGCTGGCAGCCCCCGCCGCGCTCTTGCTCGACGAGCCTTTCTCAAAGCTCGACACCGGGCTGCGCGACGAGATTCGCGCCTTCACCTTCGCCAATGTCCGCGAGCGCGCCGTCCCGGCGCTGATGGTCACTCACGACCCCGCCGATGCCGAGGCCGCCGCTGGCCAAACCATCGGCCTCACCAGCATCGGAGAGACGCCATGATCGGCAAACCGTTTTCCATCGCCCTCACGCTCGCCACGACCGGCATTGTCATGGCCTTCGCCGCGCTCGGCGGCGCCGAGGCGCTGGGCGCGCATCCATGGTGGGCGGCGCGCACAGGGCTGGTTGGCGCGCCGATCGGGCTTGGGCTTTTTGCGCTGGCGCGGGCCGTCGGCCTGGCTCCGGGCCGGATCGCGGTCCTTGCGCTTGTCGGGTTTTCCCTTGCCTTGGCCTCAGCCGTTCTCGGCAAGCAGCGCTTCGTCGCTTCGTTGGCCGAAGACGCACTCGCCGGCCGGTTCTGGTTTTTCGGCTGGTTCACCGTTTTCGCCATGTCCTGCGTGCTGATCCTCGCCCTGATCGGCCTGGCCCGGCGCGCCTGAGCGGTCGTCCCAGGTGAGGGCGTGGTGGTCAAACCCTTCGGCAAGGTGCGGCTTGATGATCTGGAACCACGGCGAAAGATCAAAATCGCGTGGGGTAAATAGCGAATGGTGGCGGATGTGAAGGATCTCCGCGCGAGCAAAGGTTGACCCGCGCCGCACCTTGACCTGGCGAACATCCGGCAGGATCGGATAGCGCACCGACTGAAACGCGCGCGCCAGCAGCGACGAGCAGATCGCCCGGGTAGGATCGCCCGAGCCGAACGCCAGTAGCCGACGCCGCCAGCGCACCGGCACCGGCGGCGTGGGGAGAAAATAGCGTGCGAGATCGAAGACGTTGCGCATGTCGTAGCTGAGGCCGATGCGCGCGACCATGAAGTCGGTCACCGCGCGGCATTCTTCGCCGGTGAGCCCGACGGGGCGGCAGATGCGGGTGTTGTAATGGGCGTATTTCGTCAACGGCGCCGAGACGCAGCCTTCGCCAAGGTTGACCTCAACCAACCGGTGCGGCTCGCCGCCGTCATCGGGCACGCCAAAGCGGTCGCCGACATACATCGCGGCATGTGACCAAGTTGATTGCGTGAGATACTTGATCGCGGTCGACACCCGTTCGCGGCCTTCGATCAGGATCACGTCGCCCGGCTTGAGCACCCGGCACAGGGTGGCAAAGTCCGAGGGCGTGAATGGCTCGTAGCCAACGTGGTCGGCATTCAGCTTGCCGGCCAGGCGGCGACCGAGCCAATCGAGGCCACGATCAATCGGGGAGCCGGAATTTTGTGCCATTTTGCGCCTCCTTCGCATCTCTCTCCAGGTTTGACGCCCGACCAGGGTGCCGCGTTACAACTCGGCGCGGCAGGTGTCGGCCACGCAGTAGATCGGCGGCACCCTTCCACCGAACCGGCGCATCGCCCAGAGGCTGCAGTATACCCCGGCGAGGATGCCGAGCCAGGCGGGCAGGGCCTGCGGCGACAGCGCAGGCATGCCAAACAGGACCAGCCCGTCATTGCCGCCGGGGATGAGCCCGGCCCCCAGCCCCATGATGCTGCCGGCACCAAGATGGCGGCCGACGTCGCGCAAGCCAAACCCCCTGAGGCGGATCGAGCCGCGCAGGCGGGCGGAGAGCAGCATCGCACCGAAGGCGGCGGCAGAAATGGCGCCGAGCGTGCCCGGCGCTTCGCACGGCGAAATCGGGGCGGCGCCGGCGATACAAATCGCCGTCGAGGTGAAAGACCATGGCCGACCGACCGCGATCAACACGGTGAAGGATACCGCGATCAGCAGCATTGCGACCGATAGCGGCCAGTGGCTTTGGCGGTGCAGCGGCCAAGCCCCGGCGCGCAAACGCCCCACCACCCGGTGCGTCTCCCAGATCATCCAGACCAGGAGCGGCAGCCCGGCGATCACCGGCAGGTGCCCGCCGGGCACACTGGGCGGGTGCAGCCCGGGCAGCACCGCCGCCACCGCGCTGAGCCCGATCAGCCAGCCCGCGAGCGTAAACAGCATCACCACGCGCCCTTCGGCGAGGCTGGTCAGCGTCGAAAACGAGCACGCCCCGTTCAGCCCGGCGCCGATACCAAACACCACCCCGCCCAGCGGTGCGAGCCAGGTAAGCGGGCGTTGCGACAGGATTGGGGCGATCCCGACCAGCCCGAGAAGCGCCAAAAACCCGGCCGTCCACAGCGAGGCTTTGACAAAGGCCCACAAAATATGGCTGCGGCCGGAGGTCATCACCTCGGCCACGGCCTTTACCGTGCACAGCCCCGCCCGGTGCGCCGATCCGCCAAGCAAAGCTCCAGCCAGGAGCGCGATGACGAGATCGGCGGGCATCGGACCGGGTGCGCCGGGTCAGTAGGTGAGGTATTCGGAGGTGAAAACCATGTCTTCGCCGCCGCCGACGTGGCAGGAAATGCAGCCGGTATCCATGCCCTTTGCAACCCGTCCCGCCAGCGCCATGCCGTCGGGCGTCTGGTCGAGCGTGCCGTCGGGCAGGAACTTGACCCAGAACCAATCCTTGTTATCGGCGTCAAAGCCGGCCTCGCGGCGATACATCACGGTGTAGGCGCCGAGGTGGGCAGCGGGGTCGGCCAGCACCGCGTCGGCGGTGACCCCGGCCGGGCCGTAGTTGCGCTTGACGATCAGATCGCCCTCGTGGCCGCCGATCGTGGCGGTGGTGTAGAAGGTTTCAAGCTGCATCCCGTGCGGGTCGGTGCCCTCGTAGGGGGTGGCGTGGATCATGCCGGGGCCGGCAAGGCGCGCGGTTTGCATCGTCTCCCAGATTTGCTGGGCGTAGGCCATGTCGGCCTCGGTGCCGAATGGCATCTCCATATCCTGCGCGAACGCAGCGGTGGCGGCGATGGACGCGGCGATGGCGCCGGCGGCGATAGCAACGAGTTTCATGGGTGTTCTCCCTTTCAAAGTGTGGCAAGGAGACGCGGGAAGGCGGCAAGATGTTTCATCGCGCGGGATCACGATCCGGTGATGGCACGCCAGGATCACCTCTTTGCGAGGTCACGCGCAGTTTTATTGCCGCCGCCCGCGCCGGGCATGAGGATGTTCCAAGGAGTCCATGATGTTCGCGTTTGTCGCCGTTTTGGCTGTCGTGCTCGCCGCGCCCGGCCCGCTGGTTGCCGGCGCGCCCGGAGGCGCGGCGCTCTGCGTGAATAACGCCACGCAAGAGAGCTACCATTTCACGGTTCGCGGCATTGATTCTGCCGGCCGGGCGCAGGGCGAGCTCGGCCCTGGCGAAACTCTTTGCCTGCCATTCCCCGGGCGCGGTGTCGTTGCCGCCTTCGAGACGGCTGAGAGCCTTGAAGGGTGCTCGCGCCTGGTGCCTGCGGGCGGCCGTGAGGCGCTGCTCGCCTTCGGCCGGTTCGACCGTTGCGCCTGGGCGACGCAAGATGACTGACCGGCGCGCGGATCCCGCCCCGGCCTCGGGTGCGCTGTGGCGCAACCTGTTGCGTCTGTGCATCGTCGCCGCGCTGGCCCTGGGCCTTCACCTTGCCGTCGGCTGGGCCCGCGCGCGGGTTGGCGAAGATAGCGCGGCGAGCGCGCTGATGCCAGCGCTGCTTGTCGGCCTGCTCATGCTCTACGCGCTCCTGATCGCGTTGCCCTTCGTGCCCGGAGTTGAGATCGGTCTGGCGCTGATGGCCATGCAGGGGCCATGGATCGCGCCCTGGATCTATCTGGCAACGCTCGCGGGGCTTGGGCTCGCCTTCGCCGCCGGGGCCTGCCTGCCGTACACGCCACTCCGCCGGGTTCTTGCCGATCTGCGCCTTACGCGGGTTTGCCAGCTCATCGACCGGCTCGAAAAGCTCGACCGCAGCGCCCGCCTGGCGCTTGTCGCCGCTTCGGCGCCTCGCTGGCTGGGTCCGCTCACCCGGTTTCGCCATCTGGTGCTGGCGCTGCTCGTGAACCTGCCGGGAAACTCGGTGCTCGGGGGCGGTGGCGGGCTGCTGCTTCTCGCCGGCTTCAGCCGGTTGTTTTCGCCGCTCGCCACCCTTGCCACGCTGGCGCTGGCCGTGGCCCCGGTGCCGCTGCTGGTCTGGGGGCTCGACCTCGATGCCACGGCCTGGGCGCCTTGAGCCCACAAACCAGCCAGCCCACCCGCGAGTTTGGGGTGGGCTGCCCGGTTCAGCGCCGTGTGGCGCCGGTTCTGGCCATTTGTTCAGCGGCGTGATCCTGCCCGGTGGGGCCGTTTTCGTGCGCCGTTTTCTCGATGGCTCCAATGAGATCCAGGTGCGGTGCGGCGCGGTGCCGCCAACGAAGATCGCTCGGCTGATTCAGGTCAAGGCAAATGGTTGGGTCCGTGTGCAATCTGCACAACATCGGGCCGGCCCCTAAACGCCGGTTGATACGTAATGCCGTGCGGCGCGTGGAGAGCAAAATGAGAGGGCAAACCAAAATCGGGGCAAAGGCGATCGTTGCCGCAATTATCGCGGCACTGGCTACGCTGGCGCCGCTTGGCGCGCTGGCCATGGGGGCTGGCGGCTCAAAACCAAAGCCCGCAGTCAGGGCAGTGCCGTCCGACGAGGTGGTGCCCCCGGTGCCAAGCCCCACGCCGCCCGTCGCTCCGCCCCCCGCCCCCGGCGAAATCGCCACGACGATCCCTTTTCTTGACACACCGGCTGCGCCGCCGCCCGATCTGGAGTTCCCCACCCCCACTCCCCTGCCCGATCAGGTAAGCTGGGCCACCTATGTGAACCCTCGCTTTGGCCTGCGGCTCGATTACCCCAAGGGGCTGTTTCTGCCGGCCCCGCCGCCCGAAAACGGTGACGGGCAAGCTTTTTCGGCTCTTGATGGCGCCGCGCGTTTCAGCGTCTGGGGCAGCTACAACGTGCTGGGCGAAACGGCGCAAACGTTGATGGCAGGGTTTGCCGCCACCCTTACACCCGGCAATATCATCTCAAGCCAGCTCACCGGCACCGGCGGGTTTCAAACCATCGCCCTGCGCGCGGACAAGCGGGTTTTCCGTACCGAGATCGCTGGCGGAGACGTGGTTTTTGGCTTCGAGGCCGAGGTCGACGATCCCGACGATGCCGCCCTTGCCGATCTGTTTGAGACGATCATGGACAGTTTACGCGGGCCCGAGGCCAGCACGCAAACCGCGCCACCCGCCCCGGCGCAACCGGCCTCGCTTTTCGATATTCTGGTTGCCACCGCCAAGGGCGCGCTTGAGCCAGTCCTTGGCCAGAGCGTTGCGCTGGATGTAACAACCCTGCGTCGCGCGGGGGCCTGGGCCTATCTGGGCGGCGTGCCCACCCAGCCCGATGGGGCGCCGCTTGACTGGCTTGCCACCCCCTTTGCGCCCGATTGGCAGGCCGATGCGATGTCGGATGTGGTTATGGTGCTCATGGCGGAAGAAAACAGCGCCTGGCGTGTGGTCGACAGCGTGATCGGGCCAACGGATGTGGCATGGTATGGCTGGGTCGCGCAATACGGCCTGCCCGAAACGTTGTTTTACGAGCCATGAGCTCCCGGATGCCCCGCCCCTATTCGTGCCATTCGTATATGTAGCGGTAGCAGCCGACGGGGTAGGTCGATGCCTTGATCTGGAAGCGCGGGGCGCTGCCCTCGATCGACTCGCCAAAGCCCGCCTCGGGCGCGCTGAAGGTGCCCGACCAGGCATCTTCGTGTTCCCTGTTCCAATTTGTCTCAAGACGACCGCCTCCGTCCGGCCGGATGAGTGCAACAGCCCCGCCTGTGGCGTATCGACACTTGGTATCGGAAACGTCCATGTAAATGTTCAGATCGGCCCCGCCGTGGCCGTCGATATATTGGCCCGAGACCGAGGCGCTGATGGGGTAGTGTTGCCCCGGCACTAGCGCGGCGGGTGGCGGCGACCAGGCATAGGTCGCGTGGATCGGGCCCCAGCGATAGCTGCAGGCCACTAAGGCGTCGCTATAGCTGGCCGACCCGTTGCTGACCGTGCCCCGGGTTTCATAGCACTCATGGTCGTTCAGGTTTTCATAGACCCGGCCAATGCTCCCGACCAACGCCCAGTAGCCGCCCACCGGCGGCACGAAATCCGGGTTCGCTGCGGGCAGATCGCAGGTTTCGCCAGTGCATCCGGCCTTTGTAACAGGTCCGTCTTTGTGGATCTCTTCGCAGCGCCCTTCTGATATTGGCAGGATGTAACGGCGCAGCGCGTCCGCCTGCACCCGCGCCTTGGCGATATTTTGCAACGTCTGGCCGATCTTGCGGGTGGCGGTTGTGCGCGCTGCCGCCTCGGCCGCCGCAAGCCTCGTCATCGCCGCGAGCTTGTCGGCAATAAACTGGTTCTGGACAAGGGCGCGCTTTTCGATCCGGGCGGCCTCGGTTCCGGTAATCTGATGGATCGCAAGCTCGTAACGCTTGCCGGCCCGTTCGGTATCGAACGCATAGGTTATGCGCGCCGTTGCAAGTGCCGCCTCGGCCTTGGCCTCGATCCGGGGCAGCGCCTCGGCGTTTTCCCATATTCGCGCCTCAAGCTGAGCCTCGCCGCGTGCAACCACGTTTGCGTCCCAGCCCTGGGAAAAGCCCACGCGCACGATATCTTGCACCCAGGCCTCGCGGCTTGCCAAGGCCACCGCCCGGTTGTGGTTAAGAAGCGCATCACTGGTCAGAACCGCGTTGCGCACCGTGCCGCCAACAGCCCCGGCGGTTTCGAGCCAGCCGAATGAAAGCATGTCGATCAGCGAAAGCTCGTCGGGCTTGATCCAGATCCCGAAAAGATTGCCGGCCAGCCCCGTGCCGAGCGCCTGATCAGCGGCGTCGTTCAGGTCTGGCAGCCGGTTCGCATCGAGATACAGCGCCGCCTCGATCGCGTTGCGGCAGCCGCTGCCCTGCATCATCGCAAGGGCCTCGTCCAGAACCTGCGGCGAATAGCGCGAAAGATCGCGCACCCGGGGCACCACCCAGCCGTTTTCGCGCGCCGTGCCAATCATCTGATCAAGCGCGCGGCGGGTGGTAGCCGCGTCGGCGCTGGCAGCCCAGGGATTGGCGATCATCAGGAGAAGCGTGATGAAGGAGGCGCGAATCAATCGCGCCACCCTGTGCAAGGGTCCGTCCGCAACCCGGATTTGAGAATATTGCGCCGGTCGTTGACCCCACCGCGTTCCAGGCATCGCATCATCTCCCTTGCTGCCTTTTCTGTACCACTTTCTGCCCCCGTTGAGCTGCGGCGTATTGTGGCGGCGGTGGGTTGCTGTTGCTCGCCGGCTCAAGCCGGTTGTTTTCGCCATGATCGCTCGAACGCCTAGAAGACCGAAGAGAGCCGGTGAAAACCAGCCAGCCCACCCGCGAGTTTGGGGTGGGCTGCCGGGTTCAGCGCCGTGTGGCGCCGGTTCTGGCGGTTGGTTGAAGCTGCGGCTCAGGCGGTGGCGTTGCGTCCGGCGGTGAGCGCGTGGAACGTTACGCCCAGCACCGCGCCGAAAATGATATGCAGCACCAGCGTCATCATCGGCGCCATAAGCCCCAGCGCCATGCCGAAGAAACCGGCTCCGGCCATCGGCATCACCATGATCATCATGGCGAGCCATGCCGCGATGCCGAAGGCTACGCCCTTCGCGGTCGCGCCGCTACCGGGGATCACATCGTAGAGCAGCGCAAAACCACCGCCCCAGGCCAGCGTGCCGATCATGAAATGCGCCAGCCAACCGACGATCGCCGGCGCGCCCATCATTGCGCTCAGCATCACGATCACATCGAGCTCAGGCATCACGCCCATCATCGACTTGGCCACCATCATCGCCGAGAGCACGACAGTCGCAACGAACCCGGCGGCGAGGCCGGAGGTAATATGTTTCATGTTTTCAGGTCCTTATCCCTGGGCCGGCGTCAGCCGTCGCCCTGCTTCGATTCGTGAAGCTGGCACAAGATGGCCTCGATGTCGGCGGCATCCGCGCTTTGGCGGGTTTCCGCTTCTGCTACCGACCGGGTAACGTCGCGGGTCATCCGCAGTTGACCGATGAACGCATCGCATCCCTTGCACATCGCCAGATGCAGGCGCATCTGGAGCACATCCCACGCCGACAGGTTCCCGTCGATCAGGTCACTGGCGCGCTCCGTCACGTCCTTGCAGCTCAGCATCGGTGTCATCCTTGTCCAGCTTCACGAGATAAGACCCATGGGGTCGGAAAGCGTTACATCTTCCGGTCAAAATAGGCCTGAAACGCCGGGCGGCAAGGCCATGGCGGCTATTGCAACCGATCAAGCGCGATGCGCAGCGCCAGCCGCGCCCGATGCAGAAGCACGCGCATGTTGCCCTCGTTGATATTGAGGATCGCGCAGACCTCGGCGGCGTCCATCCCCTGCTGGCCGCGCAGGATCAGCACCGCGCGCTGCGCCGAAGGCAGCGCCTCGATCGCGGCGTTGACGTGTTCGAGCACACTGCGCCCGGCCACCACGCGCTCAGGCGTAAGCTCTTCCCATAGCTCGGGAATGTCTTTCCAGCGCCCGCGCCCGTCGAAGGCGGCCTGAAGGCCGTTGTCTTCGCCGCTCTCGTCGAATGACACCTGGCGCCCGTCGCGCTTGAGCCGCGAGCGCGCCTTGTTGAGCAGAATGGTATAGATCCACCCCGCGAGAGAGGATCTTCCCTCGAAACTACCAATGTTCTTGAGCACCGCGATCCAGGTTTCCTGCACCAGTTCTTCCGCCGTGGCGTGGTTACGCACGAAGCCGGTGCACATGCGCACCATTGCCGCATTGTTCTTGCGATAGAGCTGCTCGAAGGCGGCACGGTCGCCGGCGACGAGGCGCTCGACGAGCCGGTGTTCGTCCTGCGTGTTCGTGCTCATGTTTCCCCTGCTCCCGGTTTCCCTAGTCATAGCCGCAGCCTAGGCTGGCCTGTCCAGCAGCCGGTGCCGAGTTCACGCAACTGTGCATGATCGAATGGTTTTCGGCAAGAGCAGCGATAGACCTGGCACATCCACTTGCCCGCATCGTCCGGGCCAGTCTATTGTGATGACGCGCAAATTCCGATACCCCGGCGCTGTCCGACCGGGAGGGGCACAATGAACGTCCTGATGTTCACCAACACTTTCGTGCCACATGTGGGCGGGGTGACGCACAGCATCCTGGCGTTGCGCGGCGAACTCTTGCGCCGGGGGCACCGGGTGCTGGTGGTGGCCCCGGCCTATGCCGGCCATCGCACCGACGAGCCCGGCGTGCTCCGGGTGCCGGCGATTGCCGACGCTGGCGGCACCGGCTACGCGCTGCCGATCCCGTTGTCGCGCCATATCCGCGACGAAGTCGAGGCTTTTGGCCCCGACGTGATCCATGCCCACCATCCGTTTCTGCTCGGCGATACCGCGCTGCGCACGGCCGCGAGCCTCGGGGTGCCGGCAGTCTATACCTTTCACACCCGCTACGATCACTATCTGGGCCGCGCCGCGGGGATCGACGGCGGGCGGATCGAACGGTTGGCGCGCAGGCTTGCCGAGGGCTTTGCAGACATGACCGATGCCGTGATCGCCCCGAGCGAGAGCGTTCGCGCCCTGATCGCCGCGCACGGGGTGACCGCGCCGATCCGGGTGATCCCGACCGGAATCGATCTCGCCCGGATGGGTGCGGGCGACCGGGGCGCGATGCGAGCGCGCCTCGGGTTGGGCGCGGACGATTTCGCCGTCGGCCACCTTGGTCGCCTGACCGAGGAGAAAAATCTGCGCTATCTTGCCGAGGCGGTAGCGCTCTTTCTTGGCCATCATGCCCGCGCGCGGTTCATCCTGTTGGGGCACGGGCCGATGCGCGCAGCGCTTGATGACCACTTCGCCGCCGCTGGCGTGGCCGCACAGGTGCATGCGCTCGACGTTCTGGAGAGCGACGAGATCGCATCGTTCTATGCGGCGATGGACGTGTTCGCCTTCGCCTCGCTGTCGGAAACCCAAGGGCTGGTGGTGACCGAGGCAATGGCGGCGGGCGTGCCGGTTGTGGCGCTCGATGCGCCGGGTGTCCGTGAAGGGCTGGGCCGCGCCGGCGGCGGCAGGCTGCTGCCCGCAGGGGCGCGGCCCGAGGCCTTCGCCGCGGCGCTCGCGGTTTTTGCATCGCTGTCGGTGGCAGACCTGTCGCGTTTGCGCGATGCCGCGCGCACCGGTGCGGCACGGTTTTCGCTGGAGGCGATGGGCGACGGGGTGGAAACGCTCTATGCCGACCTCATCCGCAACGGGCGCCAAGCCGAGGCGCCGACTGCGCGCGGCGTATGGACTGGGGCCTGGGCCGAGCTGACAGCCGAGGCCGAAATTGTCGAAAACATCCTGCACGCCATCGGCGCGGCACTCAGGCCGGAGCCATCGGAACCCGCACCGTGACCGCACCCGAAAGCGCCTGGGAAGCGGGGCACGCCGGCCGGCGGATTGCCGTGGCGGTGATCGCGCGCGCGTGGGCGCTGGCGATGCGGGCCTGGTGCGCGACCTGGCGCACAGACATCACCGAAAGCGCGCGGCTCGACGCGGCTCTGGCCGCCGGTCAACCCGTGGTCGCGGTGTTCTGGCATGGCAACAATCTGCCGCTGTTCTCGCTTCTTGCCGGGCGCCGGGCGCTGGTGGTGACCAGTCAGTCGTTCCGGGGGGCCGTCATCGCCGGGATCGCCCGCGCGTTTGGCTACCAGGCGCGGCAGGTTGGTGCCGCGCCGCATAGCACCGGCATGGCGCTGCGCGCGGAATTGGCCCGCCCCGGCGGGCTGGTGGGCATCGCCGTCGACGGGCCGCTCGGGCCGCGCCATGTGGTCAAACCCGGCGCGGTGGTGCTCGCCGCCCGCGCCGGGGCGCAGATCGTGCCGATTCAGGCGATCGCCTCCCGCTCAATCCGCCTTTCCCGCCGCTGGGACAAGCCGGAGCTGCCACTGCCCGGCGCGCGCGTGGTCTTGCGGGTTGGCGCGCCGATCACGCTCACCGCCGCCGACGGTGCGCGGCCAGAGCAGGCGGCGGTACGGGTGGCCGAGGCGCTTGAGGCGCTCACGCTGCCAGACCGGAGGCCTGCGCGCACCGGCTAGGCCAACGGCTGGGTTCAGATTGTGAACATCGCCACCGTGTTGAACGAGCGCGCGGCGAAGCGTTTATGGTCGCAGGGGCTATCGTGCTCCAGCACCCAGCGATCTATCACCGTCTCGCGCAGCGCTGGCGGGATGTGGGGCTAATCCACCACACCGTAGCCGAGATCTGCCCAACCGCCTGCATTTTCCTGCGCGCCCGGTGCTCAGAGCGGATCGGTGCGGAACAGGGTGACCCTGAGCCCGCCATGAGCAATCGGTGGTCCGGGCGGCAGAAACCGCAAGCCGGTTGCCTTGGCCAGGCCGGCGTCGTTGGTGACGATCCCCACCCTCCAGCCGGCGAAGCCCGCGCGCAGAACCTGGCCGAGCGCGCCGTGCAGGGCAAACAGCAAT
>MNZL01000036.1 GCA_001873585.1 Rhodobacterales bacterium CG2_30_65_12
GCACCGCGTCCGCCCCGTCAAAACCGGGCCCTGCGCCAGCGCCCCCCGCGATCGTTTCATAGTTCTGGAAATCGTCGTTGCCCCAGATGAAATTATTCATCGTTCCCTGGCTCGCCGCCATCGCCCCGAGCGCCCCCATGAGGGCATTGCAGGCCGCCTGGCTCACCTCGGTGTTGCCCGCGATCACCGCCGCCGGCCAGGCCGGGTTCAGCATCGAGCCCTCGGGCACGATGATCTCGATCGGCCGCAAGCAACCCTCGTTCAACGGGATCGCTTTGCCCACCAATGTGCGAAATGTGTAAAGAACCACCGCGCGGGAGATCGAGAGCGGAGCATTATAGTTGCCTTTGTGCTGCGCGCTCGTGCCGGTGAAATCGACCACGGCGCGCCGGGCCGCGCGGTCGATCCGCACCGCCACGCGGATCTCGGCACCATGGTCTAACCGGACGACAAAGGCGCCGTCGGTGAGCTGGTCGATCACCTCGGCGACGCTCTCGGCGGCATTGTCCTGCACATGGGCCATGTAGGCGCGCACCACGCCGAGCCCATAACGGTCGACCACCTGCAAGAGCGCGCGCCGCCCGGTTTCATTCGCCGCCACCTGGGCCTTGAGATCGGCGATGTTCTGGTCGGGCGCCCGCGCAGGCCAGTGCCCGCAGGCCAGCACCGCGCGGGCTTCGGCATCGAGAAAGCGGCCGCCATCGACCAGGCGCATCGTGTCGATCAGCACACCCTCGTCCTCGATCCGGGTCGAATCCGGCGGGCCGGAGCCGGGCGTGCGCCCGCCGATATCGGCGTGATGCCCGCGCGCGCCAAGCCAGAAGGCCACATTGCCGCCCACAAACACCGGCGTAACCACAGTTACATCCGGCAGATGTGTGCCGCCGTTGAAGGGCGAATTGAGCATGTAGCCATCGCCGGGTTTCAGCTTGCCCGCCGTCTCGCGTATCACCGTGCGAATGCTGTCAGCCATCGAGCCAAGATGCACCGGCACATGCGGCGCGTTGGCCACCAGATCGCCCGATGCGTCGAAGATCGCGCAGGAAAAATCCAGCCGTTCCTTGATGTTGACGCTCCACGCGGTGTTTGCCAGCGTCGCGCCCATCTGGTCGGCCACCGACATGAACAGGTTGTTGAACACTTCGAGCAGCACCGGGTCGGCCTCGGGGCGCGTTGCCGGGGCGCGTGCCTCGGGCGCGACGCGCTCAAGGATCAGGTTGCCCAAGGCATCGACGCGGGCCGCCCAGCCCCGCTCCACCACGTTGGTGCCCGTGGGCTCGGTGATGATAGCCGGCCCGGTCACGCGCGCGCCCTCGGCCAACCTCCCCCGGTGGTGGAGCGGCACTTCGCGCCATCCGTCCACCCAGGCCCGAACCCGCGCCACCGGCGCACCGTCGCCCTTCGGTGCAGGTGCGGCAACACTGGCGCCGGTCGCCCCCACCGCCTCCACCGCCAGCGCCTCGAACAGCAGCGCCCGCTCGGGTGAGACGAAGCCAAAGCGCGCCTTGTGCGCTGCCTCGAAATTTGCGCGCATCGCCGCTTCGGCGCCAAACGCGATCTCAAGCGCCTGGTGCGAGCCCTCGTAGCGCAAGAAGGCGCGCCGCGCCGTCTCCACCCGTTCCACCCCCTGCGCACGCACCTCCGCCTCGGCCTCCAGCGCCAGCGCTTCGAGCCGCGCGCCCGCCTCGTTTGCCGCCACCAGCGGCGCATCGAACTGCGCCTCGCGCAGCGCCCGGATATCGGCCAGCCCCATGCCGAAGGCGGAGAGCACCCCGGCGTGAGGGTGAACAAATACCCGGGCAATCCCCAGCGCATCGGCCACCTGCGCCGCGTGCTGGCCGCCGGCACCGCCGAAGCACTGCAGCGTGTACCCGGTCACGTCATGCCCGCGCTCCACGCTGATCTTCTTGATCGCGGCGGCCATGTTATCGACGGCGATCCTCAGAAAGCCTTCGGCCACCTCTTCGGGGCTGCGTTCGGCCTCGCCCGTCGCTTGCGCGATCTCGCGCGCCATCACCTCAAACCCCGCGCGCACCGCATCCGCATCAAGCGGCTGATTCGCCTGTGGCCCGAACACGGCGGGAAAATGCTCGGGCTGCAGCCGGCCCAGCATCACATTGCAATCGGTCACTGTGAGCGGCCCGCCCCGGCGGTAGGCGGTCGGCCCCGGATCGGCTCCCGCGCTCTCGGGGCCAACCTGAAACCGCCCGTCGCAAAAGCTCAGGATCGACCCTCCTCCGGCGGCCACCGTGTGAATGTCCATCATCGGCGCGCGTATCCGCACCCCCGCCACCTCGGTCTCGAAACTGCGCTCATAGGCGCCTGCATAATGGCTCACGTCGGTCGAGGTGCCGCCCATGTCGAAGCCGATCAGCCGGTCGAACCCGGCGGCCTCGGCGGTGCGCACCATGCCGACGATGCCCCCCGCCGGGCCTGACAGGATCGCGTCCTTGCCCTGAAAGCGGTGGGCATCGGTGAGCCCGCCGTTCGATTGCATGAACGAGAGGCCAGCCGTAGCCCGGCCCAGATCGAGCGCCGCCTCGACGCGGGCCACATAGCGGCGCAGGATCGGCGAGAGATAGGCATCAACCACAGTGGTATCGCCCCGGCTCACCAGCCTGGCGAGGCGAGAAACCTCGTGGCTGGTGCTCACTTGCGCAAACCCGACCGCGCGCGCCAGCGCCGCCGCGTGCACCTCGTGCTGCGGATTCACATGCGCATGGAGAAACGCGATCGCCACCGAGGCGATCCCCTCCGCCCGCGCCGCCGCCAGCGCTTCGGTCAAAGCCGCCTCGTCGAGTTTCGTGATCACACGGCCCTCGGCATCGAGCCGCTCCGCCGCCTCGACAACCCGCTCATAGAGCAAGTCTGGCCGCCGGATGTGCAGATCAAACAGCCGTGGCCGGGTCTGGTAGCCGATCCGGAGGAGATCGCCAAAGCCTTTTGTGATCACAAGAAGTGTGCGCTCGCCCTTGCGCTCAAGCAGCGCGTTGGTGGCCACCGTGGTGCCCATCTTCACCGCCCGGATCGCGCCATCGGGGATCGCTTCGCCGGGTGCGAGGCCAAGGCACCGGCGAATGCCCTCGACTGCGGCATCGTCATACTGCCCGGGGTTTTCCGAAAGCAGCTTGAGCGTCTCGATCGCACCGTCGGGCCGGCGCGCTACCACGTCGGTAAAGGTGCCGCCCCGGTCGATCCAGAAGTCCCACGTGTCTGCGCTCATGCCGCCATCCTCCTGCCAGAACTGGGTCCGACAGGGGGGCCGAAATGTCAATCAGAGCTTGTCGCGCAAGCTGAACCACAGCATCGCCAGCACCAGCAGCGGCGAGCGCATCGCCGGGCCGCCGGGGAAGCGCAAGGTGGGCACCTCAGCCATCAGATCAAACCGCTCCGCCTGCCCCAGCATCGCCTCTGCGGCGAGCTTTCCGCCCAGCGTCGCCAGCGCGACGCCATGGCCGGAATAGCCGCCGGCGGTGAGAATATTGCCGGCGATCCGCTCAAAATGCGGCATCCGGTTCATGGTGATCCCGAGCGTGCCGCCCCAGGCATAGTCGATCCGCGCGTCGCCCAGCTGCGGGAAGATCTCCAGCATCGGCGCGCGCGCCTTGGCGGCGATATCGGCCGGAAACCGGTAGCCATAGCTCTCGCCGCCGCCAAACAGCATCCGGCGATCCTGCGACAGACGGAAATAGTTGATGACAAACTTGCTGTCGGCCACCGCCTGGTTTTCCGCGATCAGCTCATCGGCCAGCGCCCCGAGCGGCTCGGTGGCGAGGATGAAATTGTTGATCGGCATCACCTTCGCCGCGATCCGTTTGTCGAGATGGCCCAGATAGCCATTCGCCGCCCAGAGCAGATAGCGCGCCGTTACCTTCGCCTTGCCGGTGCCAAGCCGCACCGGTTCGCTTTCCGACACCCACTCCACCCGGCTGCGCTCAAAGATCCGCGCCCCCGCCGCCGTTGCCGCGCGCGCCAACCCGAGCGCATAGTTGAGCGGGTGCAAATGCCCGCCGCCCGTGTCTTCCAACCCGCCAAAATAGGCGTCCGTCGCCACCTTGGCGCGCATCTCGTCGCGGCTCAAAGGCGCGATCTTGTCATAGCCGTAATCGCGCGCGAGCTTCTCGGCGTAGGCGTGAGAATGGGCCACGAAACGCGCCCGGTGGTCGGCGTGAATCAGCCCCGGCACATACCCCGCCTCGGGCGCGTGGCGCTGGGCCAGCTCGATGGTAAGATCGACGCTCTCCACCGCGACATCCCACAACCGGCGCGCCATCTCTGCGCCCACCATCTTTTCCAGATCGTCCTGATCGACTCGCTGGCCCGGATGCACCTGCCCGCCGTTGCGCCCCGAGGCGCCGAAGCCGACGCGGTGCGCTTCCAGCACCACCACGTCCATTCCCGCTTCCGCCAGGTGCAGCGCCGCCGAAAGCCCGGTAAAGCCACCGCCGATCACCGCCACGTCGCAGGAAATCTCTCCCGTCGCCTCGGCAAATGGGGCCAAGGGCGTCGCCGTCGCGGCATAATACGAGCCGGGATATTCCCCCGGCCTGTCGTTCGCGGTGAGAATGTCGAGCCGGGCCATGCTGCGCTTTCATCTTGCCAGAAATATCCTGCGGGGGTCCGGGGGTGCAAAACCCCCGGCCTCTCCCCCTCGCCTCACTCGGCGGTCTTAAGAAGCCCCGCAGCCTTTACCGCCGCATAGCCCTCATCGAGCGATTTCACGGCCCGTTCAAACAGCACGTCGATATCCGCCTTGGTTATCACCAGCGGCGGCGAGATCACCATCCGGTCGCCAACGTGGCGCATGATGAGGTTGTTGCCGAAGCACTTCTCGCGCACCTTGTAGCCCACCGTGCCGGCCGGGGCGGCGAAAGGCTTGCGCACGCTCTTGTCGGCGGTCAGCGCCAGCGAGGCCATCATGCCGACGATCTTGGTCTCCCCAACGAAGGGGTGATCGGCAAGCTGGTGCCACTTCTCGGCGAGGTAGGGCGCGGCAACGTTCTTAACGTAGTCGACGATCTTTTCCTCTTCCATGATACGCAGGTTTTCCAGCGCCACCGCCGCCGCAACCGGATGGCCGGAATAGGTGTAGCCGTGGGTAAATTCCTCGCGCCCGATCACCTCGGCCACCTTGTCCGACACCATCGAGCCGCCAATCGGCGCATAGCCCGACGAGAGCCCCTTGGCGATCGTCATCACATCGGGCTTCAGGCCATAATACTCGGTGCCGAACCACTCGCCGGTGCGCCCGAAGCCGGTAATTACCTCATCGACGATCAACAGGATATCATGCTCGGCGCAAATGCGGCTGATCTCGGGCCAATAGCTCTCGGGCGGCACGATCACGCCACCGGCGCCCTGCACCGGCTCAGCGATGAAGGCTGC
>MNZL01000160.1 GCA_001873585.1 Rhodobacterales bacterium CG2_30_65_12
CCGCGATACCCGGCGCGGGATCCAGCGCGATCTCTCGCTGCTGGGCTTCGATCCGCGCGGGATCGACGGCATCTTCGGCCCGGGTTCGCGCGCGGCGATCACCGCCTGGCAGCGCGCCAACGGCCACACCGATACTGGATTTCTAACCGCCGATCAGGTGCGTGCAATGGCTGATTCGGCGGCGATCCGGGCGGCGGAACTGGAGCGCGAGGCAGCAGCGCGCAAGGCCGAGGAAGAGCAGCGCGACACGAGCTATTGGCGCGAAACTGGGCGCGGCGCCGACGAGGCGGGCCTGCGCGCCTACCTCGCGCGCTACCCCGACGGGCTGTTTTCCGATATCGCCGAGCTTCGGCTGACGGAGATCGAGGCAGACAAGCGCGGGGCGGCGGCGGCAGAGGAGCGGGTGCTGTGGGATCGCGTGCGCGGTAACGATACCGAGGCGTCTTACAGCAACTACCTGCGTCAATATCCCACCGGGACCTTTGCCGATGCGGCGCGCGCGCGGCTGGCCGAACTCAGGTCTGCGGCCAATAGTTCGGCGGCGGTCGCCGATGCCAAGGCGGAAGAGGGGCGGGTGGCCGGTAATGGCGTAACCCGGCTTCTGATTGAGAACCGGCTGGCGGCGGCGGGGTTCGATCCCGGGGCGGTGGATGGCACTTTCGACAAAGAGACCAGGCGCGCGATCCGCCGCTTCCAGCGGGCGCGCAATATCGAGGTGACGGGCTATGTGACCCAAGCCACGATGGTGCGGCTGCTCACGGTGCGCTAGCCGCACGGGGAGATCGCAAAACGCAGAAAGGCCGCCGGGATGCCCGGCGGCCTTTCCTGATCTCAGCTTTCGCGTGGCTCAGCCTTGGCGGGCTTTGAAGCGGGGCTGCGTCTTGTTGATCACATAGACGCGGCCCTTGCGGCGCACGACGCGGCAGTCGCGGTGCCGGGACTTCAGCGAGCGGAGCGAGTTGCGGACTTTCATGGCCGGTCTCCTCATGTCGCGGCGCCGGGAGCGCCGTTGAATCCTTGGGCCCTTTCGGGCGGTGAATGGTGGGCGATACTGGGATCGAACCAGTGACCCCTTCGATGTCAACGAAGTGCTCTACCGCTGAGCTAATCGCCCTTGTCTTAGCCTGCCGGAGCCGCCGGTGAGACGATTCCAAACAAACAGACGCGGGGGTGCCCCGCGCCGGTCCGCGGTTCTATAGAAGGTTGCGCAGATGCGCGCAAGGGGGCTTTTGGCGGCGCACATTGGCCGTATACTGCGCCGAGGAGGACGCTGGATGCCGAAGGGCGCATTCGATCTTTACATGCCGAGCCACCGATCCACCAGCGTGGTATGCGCCTCGCCGCATTCGGGGCGCGCGTATGGCTGGGCGTTCCTGC
The DNA here is from genome assembly GCA_001873585.1 of Rhodobacterales bacterium CG2_30_65_12. Classification (GTDB taxonomy): domain Bacteria; phylum Pseudomonadota; class Alphaproteobacteria; order Rhodobacterales; family Rhodobacteraceae; genus Sinisalibacter. Next base: position 1,378 of record MNZL01000160.1, read on the forward strand.
GCCGCTCGGTGCTCGACGAGCGCGCGGTGCGGTCGTCGGAGGATGCCTTTGTCGACCGGCTGTTTGCCGCCGCGCCCGATCACGGCGCGCCGCTGATTGCCGCGCGTGCACCGCGCGCCTTTGTCGATTTCAACCGCGGGGCCGATGAGCTCGATCCGGCGCTGGTGCGCGGCGTCAAACGCGGCGGGCACAATCCACGGATATCGTCCGGGCTCGGGGTTATCCCCCGGGTGGTGGCCGGGGGGCGCGAGATCTATCGCGGCAAGCTGACGCTGGCTGAGGCGCAGGCGCGGCTGGAAGAGCACTGGTATCCCTACCATTCCCGGCTGCAAGCACTACTCGACGAATCGCTGGCGCTGTTTGGCGAGGCAATTCTGGTCGATTGCCATTCGATGCCGCACGAGGCGGTGGAAAGCTTGTGCCGCACCGGCACGGTGAAGCCCGAGATCGTGGTCGGCGACAGGTTTGGCGCCTCGGCCGGGTGCGAGGTGGTGGAGCGGATCGAGGCTGCGTTTCATGCCGAGGGCTTCAAGGTGGGCCGCAATACGCCTTTTGCCGGGGCCTACACGGCGCAGACCTATGGTCACCCCTCGCGTGGGCAGCATGTGGTGCAGATCGAGATTGACCGTTCGCTATACATGGACGAGGCGCGCATCGTGCCCAACGCTGATTTCGAGACGATCCGCGCGGTTCTCGCCCGGATCATCGGCGAGATCGCCGAGATCGGGCGCGGCGGCGAGGAACTGCCTCTGGTGGCGGAGTAGGCGCGCGCCGCGTCTGCTCAAGGCGCCGGCACCGGACGCATCATTCCGCGTTGGCCATTTCGCCGCGCCACTTCTTCAGTGCGCGGGTGAGGGTTTCGGACCGGGCCGCATATTCGTTATCGAGCAGTGCGAAGGCCTCGCCGCCTTTGCTGTCTTCGGCCAACCGGGCGACCTGCCCGGCCACCGCGTGAAATTCGGCATGCAACCGACGGGTGATCTGGTAGGGTTTGCTTTGTTTCACAGCCGCGTTGAGCGAGGGGCCTTGCAGCCATTGGCCAAAGGCGCATCTGTCGTCGCAGGTGATATCATGTGGCGAAGAATCCAGATGTCCAGTGCGAATCGCGGTGGTAAGTTTCTGGCGCCAGGCTGCATGGGCCGCGAGCGCGTTGTCGATTTCATCGACCAGGGAATGTGTGGGCAAGATTCTCTCCCGGGATGGCGTGATTTTCAGCTTCGATTGTGCCTCGCCGCTGGCAAAGAAAGGATTAACCCCGCCCGGCTTTTCAGCGAATCGCGCGGCCTTTCAGGATCGCCGCATCACCGAACCGGGCGCGGATCGCGTCGGTGGCTTTTTCGGCGGCGCGGCGCTTGGCCGCCTGCGGATCGAGCAGATCGCCCGAAAGGTCGGCGGCTTCTCCGGGGCCAAGTTCGGCAATCCCCACGCCGACGAGGCGAAACGGACCTTCGCCGGACACCGGGCCGAACAGATCACGCGCGGTGCGATAGATGCGGTCTGCGGACTGGGTGAGATCGGGCAGCGAAACGCGGCGGGTGAGAGTGCGAAAATCGGCGCGCTTGAGTTTCAGCGTCACCACCCGGCCGGCGAGGTTTTTCGCCTTGGCCCGGTCGGCCACCTTTTCCGATAACCGCCAGATGTGGCCATCGAGCAGATCGGCGCTGGCGGTGTCTTCCAAAAAGGTTGTCTCGTTCGAGATCGACTTGATCGGTTGATTGGCCGAAACCCGGCGGCGATCCTCGCCGCGCGCGAGGTGCCAGAGCCGTTCGCCCATCGCACCGAAGCGGGCGTGGAGATCATCTTTTTCCCAGCGCGAAAGGTCGGAGAAGGTGCGGATGCCGGCCTTTTCAAGGTTCGCTTTCATCGCCGCGCCCACGCCCCAGATCAGGCTCACAGGCTTGCCCGCCAGAAAATCGGCCGTTTCGGCCTTGCCGATCACCGAAAAGCCGCGCGGTTTGTCGAGGTCGGAGGCGATCTTGGCGAGAAACTTGTTGTGGCTGAGGCCGATCGAGCCGGACAGGCCAAGCTCGTCTTCCATCCGCTTCACCAACCGCGCCAGCATTACCGCCGGGGGCGCGTGATGCAGCCGCTCGGTTCCGGTGAGATCGAGAAACGCCTCGTCGAGCGAGAGCGGCTCCACGGCGGGGGTAAGCGCGTCCATCAGCGCACGGATCTGGCGCGAGACAGCGGCGTAATGGCTGCCACGCGGGCGGATCACCACCGCGTTGGGGCAAAGCTTGAGCGCCTGAAACATCGGCATGGCGGAATGCACCCCGCGAACGCGCGCGAGGTAGCAGGCGGTGGAGACAACGCCGCGCTTGCCGCCGCCAATGATCACCGGCTTGTCGGCGAGGCTGGGATCGTCGCGCTTTTCGACGCTGGCGTAAAACGCATCGCAATCCATGTGGGCGATCGAGAGGGTGAAGAGCTCGGGGTGTGAAAGCACCCTTGGGCTGCGGCAAGTGGGGCAGCGGGCGCCATCCTCGAAGGTGGCCAGGCAATCGCGGCAAAGGCTCGGCATGGCGCGAGAATAACACCGGGGCGGGTGGCCGGCGAGGGGGGCATTGGCGCACGCCCCGGGATCGATGGCGGTGCGCGCATTTCGCGGCTTGAGTGACACACGCGCCCAGCCCATAGTGTGTGCAACAGTGCCTTGGGTTATGTGAGGAGAACGGAATGTCGGGCGGGGATGTGGTCGGCCAGTTCATCGGATCGAATATCGTGCTGCTCTTGCTGGCGGCGTTCATCATCTTGTCGGTGCTGCTCGGCGTGCGGATCGTGCCGCAGAGCGAGAAATACGTGGTCGAGCGGTTTGGCCGGTTGCAGGCGGTGCTTGGGCCGGGGATCAACTTCATCGTGCCCTTCCTCGACCGGGTGCGCCACAGGGTTTCAATTCTCGAGCGCCAGTTGCCTACGGCGGAGCAGGACGCGATCACCAGGGACAACGTGCTGTTGCAGGTCGATACCTCGGTGTTTTACCGCATCCTCGAGCCGGAAAAGACCGTCTACCGCATCCGCGACGTCGATGCCGCGATTGCCACCACGGTGGCGGGGATCGTGCGCTCGGGGATCGGCGAAATGGACCTCGACGAAGTGCAATCCAACCGCCAGCAGTTGATCGAGCGGATCAAGCAGCAGGTGGCCGATGCGGTGGACGATTGGGGCATCGAAGTGACCCGCGCCGAGATTCTCGACGTGAACCTCGACCAGGCCACCCGCGATGCGATGCTGCAACAGCTTAATGCCGAGCGCGAGCGCCGCGCCCAGGTAACCCGCGCCGAAGGCACCAAACGCGCGGTCGAGCTCAATGCCGATGCCGAGCTTTATGCCGCCGAACAGGCCGCCAAGGCGCGCCGCATCCAGGCCGATGCCGAAGCCTACGCCACCGAGGTGGTGGCCCGGGCGATTGCCGACAACGGGCTGGAGGCGGCGCAATACCAGGTGGCGCTGAAGCAGGTGGAGGCGCTCGCGGCGGTGGGCAAGGGCGAAGGCAACCAGACGGTGCTTTTGCCGGCCAACGCCCTTGACGCCTTCGCCAATGCCTTTTCGATGCTGAAAGGGAGCGGCAAATGATCTGGGAGATCTGGTGGGCCTGGGTCGCGGCCGGGATCGGGCTGGCGATTCTTGAGGTTCTGGCGCCCGGTTTCGTTTTTCTCGGCTTTGCTGTCGGCGCGGTGGTGGTGGGCGTGCTTGTTGCCCTCGGGCTGGTGCTCGCGCTCGCCTGGTCGCTGGTGGTGTTTGCCGTGGTCTCGCTTATGGCCTGGCTGGCGCTTCGGCAGGTATTTGGCATCCGCAAGGGGCAGCGCACCACCTTCGACCGCGATATCAACGAGGAGTGACCCGTCGCGGCGGCTGAGCGGTGCGCCTGCGGCGCGCTGATCTGTCTCGATGAGGGGCGCTGCCACTCAAACTCCCCTCAATGAGGGGCGCTGCCCCTCAAACATGCCAAATACCTGCCGAAGCGCCAGCCAGGCCATAAGCGAGACCACGGCAAACACCACCAGCGACCAGGCGAGCGCGAGCACCAGCCCGAGGGCAACAAGCACGCCCACCACCACCGCGCCGACAGCAAAGCCGAGAAAAACGAAACCGGGCGCCAGAACCTCAAGAATCGCCAGCCCGATCCCGGCCGCGACCCAGGCCCACCAGATCTCCCAGATCATTTGCCGCTCCCTTTCAGCATCGAAAAGGCATTGGCGAAGGCGTCAAGGGCGTTGGCCGGCAAAAGCACCGTCTGGTTGCCTTCGCCCTTGCCCACCGCCGCGAGCGCCTCCACCTGCTTCAGCGCCACCTGGTATTGCGCCGCCTCCAGCCCGTTGTCGGCAATCGCCCGGGCCACCACCTCGGTGGCGTAGGCTTCGGCATCGGCCTGGATGC
>MNZL01000047.1 GCA_001873585.1 Rhodobacterales bacterium CG2_30_65_12
CAGGAGCTTGCCGTCGCGTTCAACAAATATCTGGTGCGGACCGTTGACGAGAATATCGTTCACGGTGTCATCTTTCAGCAGCGGCTCAAGCGGCCCGAGGCCCTTGACCTCGTCAAACAGCTCCCGGTTCAGGGTGGCGCGCTCATCGCGGTTGAGCACCACGTTCATCTCGTTGAGCGCTTCCGAGGCGATATCGTTGATCTCGGCGCGCAGATCTTTCTCCGTCGCGGTTTCGAGCGCGGACAGATTGAGGTTGTCGAGCAGCCGGGTGTGCAGTTCGACCTTGAGCGCACCGAGCCGCTGACGGCGCTTGCGCTCCTTGTCGGTGGGTTCAACCCGGGCTGGCGTCTTTGGATGCGGCGGCGGTGTGAGGCTGATCTTCGGCTTCGGTGCAGCCACCGCTGGCCGCGCGGCTGGCGTGTGCGCTGCTGGTGCGGGCGCGGCGGCGGGCTTCGGCGTGCCCTCGACGGCATGCAACCTCGGTGTGAAGGCGCTCGGTTTGCCAGAGGCCGACTTCTTGTAACGCGAAAACATCCGGACCCGCCTCCTATTTCGCCGCCGCGTCGGCGGCGGTGTTGACCTCGTGAACCGACTTGGCGAGCTTGAGAATTTCCTTGCGCAGCGGGTTCTTCGCCACGGTTTCGGCCAGCGGCAGGCCGTGGTCGCAGGCCTGGATGATCGGCTTGCCGCCGTCGGAAAGCTGCACTTCGATCGAAATGTCGAGGCTGTCGGCGAGGCGTTTGACGCGGCCTTTTCCGCTCAGGTCAGTAAACTTCGGCGCCCGGTTGAGCACGTAGCGGAGTTTTTCGTGCGGCAGGTCTTCGGCCTTGAGCGCACGGATCATCCGCAGCGCGTTCTGCGCTGAGCGCATGTCGAGCTCGATCGGCGCGAAGTAGACGTGCGCGGCGCTCAGCACGGTTTCGGTCCACATCACCACAGTGGTGGGCATGTCGATCACCACATAATCGAAGTTCGCCCGCGCGGCCTTCACAATACGCTGGATATCGTCGGACGAAATGAGATCGAGCGGCAGCATTTCGGCAGGGGCGGTGAGCACCTGGAGCTTTTCGTTGAAGCTGACGAGCGCGGCCATGAAGCTTTCCTCGTCCATCGATTCGGTGTCGGACAGGAGCTCGTAGACGGTTTCGCGGCGCGGCAGGTCGAGGTAGGTCGAGACCGAGCCCATCTGCAGATCGAGATCGAGCAGGCAGACGCGCGGATTGTCTTTCTTGTCGATATTGGCGAGCTCCCAGGCGAGGTTGACCGCGAGCGTCGTCGCGCCAACGCCGCCGGCGAGGCCGTGCACGGCGATTATCACGCCCTCGTGGCCGCCGGTTGGCCCGCTGGTGGTGGCGATGGGTGCGGGTGGGGCCACGGGCTCTGGTTCGGGCTCGGGCATACGCAGCCGTTCGATCGCGTCGTGCAGCGCACCCTCGGGCAGCGGGTAGGGCACGAATTCCTCCGCCCCCATTTTCAGGAGTTGGTGCAGCGCGATCGGGCTTACCTCTTCGGCGATGATGATCGCCTTGACCCCGCGCGCGGCGGCTTCGCGGATCAGCTCGGTGATCTGCGCCAGGTTGGCCTCGTCGCGGTCGTCCATCGCCAGGGCGATGAATTCCAGCGCCTCGGCTTCGGGTTGGCCGAGGAAGGTGAGGGCGTCTTCGATCGACAGATCTCCCCAGCCTTCGCCAAGCTCGGTTTCCATGTCTTCGATCAGAAGATCGAACTCCTGCACATCCCGCGAGACCGTCACAGCGACGATCGGGGCCGGATCTGACTGCAGCGCGGCGTTGCCACTCATCTTGCCTCATCCTTCACTTCGGGGGCGATCCGGGCCACCTGTTTTTTGTGTGTGCCCGGCGAAGACCCCCACGCGACTCGAGGCCGCGGGTATGCTCGTTACTGTGTGAAAATCGCAGCCAATCTCGGCGAGAATGGGGCACAAAGCGCGTAAATGTGCGGTCATTTGCGACGATCCGGTCGCCACGGGGTCGGCTGTTTCCCAACCGCCAACATGTGCGCGGCCGGCGTGAACGGCCGGCCGCGTCGGTTCAGGCGAATATGGCGTGATCAGCCGCCGGTGGCGGCATCGAGCAGCGCGCCGGTCTGCGTCGGCGGCATCTCAGTGGCCGAGGCCACATATTCGCGCCGAATGATCATGGCGTATTTGCCATCGAGCACCAGCGGCGCGTCTGCGACGAAGCCGGAAACCTCGGTTACCGTGCGCCGGTTGCGCCGCTCGCGGTCTTCGGTCGCCACCTCTGGCCGGGTTTCGCCGTAAGACACAACGGCTTGAAGCCGCGACCGGCTTACGCCCTGGCTGGTGAGGAAGGCCACCACTGCTTGCGCCCGGCGCAGGCCGAGGCGCTGGTTGTAGGCCGGCGAGCCGACAAGGTCGGTGTGGCCGTAGACGCGAAAGCGCGCTTCGGGGAACTGGCGGATGAAATGCGCCTGCCGGGCCAGCACCGCGCGCGCAGAGGCGTCGAGCCGGGCCGAGTTGAAGGCGAAGGTTACCGTGTCGGGCACTTCCTTGTGGAAGCGCAAGGCGAGGTCCATCACATAGACCTTGGCGCCGGTTTGGTAGTCGATGTTGTTCTGCACCGAGCTGCCCCAGGCTTCCGACGGCGCCGCATGGCCAGCCTCGCCGTAGCGGCTGAGGGTTTGTTCGCAGCCGGTGAGCAGGGCGAAGATGGCGGTTGTGGCAAGGAGTGTGCTGGTCCGGGTCATCGCCATGATCAATTCTCCATCACGTAGCCGTAGGACCCGCCGAAATCCTGCTGCGCCACCTCGCCGGCAGCGCCGGTGGTGGGCAGGTTCGGCGCGGCGGTGCGCCCGTTCAGAAACAGATCGGCCTCAGACGGCGGCCTGATCCGGTCGGTGGGCAAGGTCAGCGCCTCGCCGCGCGTGGGGGTGACGAGATGCGGGGTGATGATGATCACCAGCTCCGATTGCGCCCGCTCGTAATCGGCCGAGCGGAACAGCGCGCCGAGGATCGGGATATCGCCGATCCAGGGCACCTGGCCGGAGAGATCGCGGAAATCGTCCTGCAACAGCCCGGCGATGGCAAAGCTCTGGCCGTCGCGCATTTCCACCGTGGTCTGGGTTTCGCGCCGCTTGAAGGCGTTCACGGTGATCGTGCCGTCGCCAAACACGGCGGCATTGTCGAGCGCCGAGACCGCCGCCGAGATCTGCAGGTTGATGATATCGCCATCGACCACCCGCGGGGTGAACTGCAACTCGACGCCGAACGGCTTGTAGTCGATCGAGATGCCGCCATTCTCGTCCTTGATGGGGATCGGATATTCGCCGCCGGCGAGGAAGCTGGCTTGCTGACCGGAGAGGGCGGTCAGGTTCGGTTCGGCCAGTGTGCGCACCATTCCCTTGTTTTCAAGCGCTTCGAGCATCACCTGGAATTGCAGCGCCGAGGTGCCCAGGCCAAAGCCGAAGGTGCCGACACTTTCGTTTGACGAGGCCACCGCGCTCGGATTGCCGACCGCCGGGCCGCTGAACGTGGGGCCTGTGCCGAGGTTGCCGGTGCCAAAGCTCACGCCGGCGCCGATCCCGGTGCCGGTGAGCGATCCGCCAACCCCGAACGAGGTTGACAAGCTCTTGGTCACCGAGCGCTGCATCTCGGCAAAGCGCACCTTGAGCATCACCTGCTGGGTGCCGCCCACGCTCATCAGGTTTGAAACCCGGTCGGGCGCGTAGCGGACGGCGAGCGAGAGCGCGCTATCGAGCGCTGCGGTGGAACTTACCGTGCCGGAGAGCACAATGCCGTCGTTGGCGGTGCGCACCTCGATCGGCTCGCCGGGCAGGATCTGGCGCAATCGTTCCTTGAACTCGGCAATGTCGGGCGTCACCTGCACTTCGACGTTGGTGATCAGCTTGCCATCAGCGCCGAGCAAGGTGAGCGTGGTGCGCCCCGGGGCCTTGCCGAGAACATAGATCGTGCGGTCCGACAGGGTGGAGATATCGGCGATGCCGGGGTTGGCGATCGAGAGTTCGGCGAAGGGCTCATCGCTTTCGACCACAACGGCCCGGTTCATCGGCACGTTCAGCGCGCTCGAAACCGCGCCGTTCATCACCTTCAGGGTTTCGGCCGTGGCTGGCGATGAAACCGCCAGCGCAAGCCCAAACCCGAGAAAGGCTGCCTTCAAATAGGTATCCAGTTTCATTGTGATCCTGCCTCTCCGATCACGTGATGGTCTGGCCCGCCCGGTTTGCCCGGGGCCCAGGCCGATCTGCTCGTATTTCGCCGCCCGTTTGCCGGGATTTGGCGTTGTTGTTCGGGAGAATGCGTCAGAATTCTCTTTTTTGCAAGAATCAAGCACTTGGCTCGGGATGTTTCTGCGTCTCGGCGGCAACACTCCCTCCGCCGGGCGGGGGGATTGGCAAAATTCGGGGGGCGCGTGTGCCGCACCCCCCACCTGCATCTTTCCCACCATGCGCAGTGTCTCAGTTGGTCGGGCAGGGAACTGGCGTTTCGATGATCTCGGCGCCCTTGCGGGTGCGCACGGTGCAAACCTGCGGCGCTTCGGGGGGCGCGATCACCATCGCGTCTTCGATCCCGAGCAGATCGTTCTGGGTCACCTCGACATCGGCAACCACGGTGTCGTCTCCGAACCCGACCAGCGAGAGCGTCATCCGACCGGTTGCCGTGGCCTGGGCCAGCGAGGCAACCTGTTCGGGCGTCGCCTCAAGGGTAACCGTGCGCGCCACGGTGGGCGCGTTGCGGTCAAGATCGGCGGTCTGGTCGATGGCGATGATCTTCATGTTGGCGAGGATCAGCTTGGTCACGTCGCCCGAGCGGCGCTCGTCGCCGCCGCGGCCGGTCCAGTAGATATCGACCCGGTCGCCGGGGGAGAGAAAGCCAGACACGCCCGAGGTTACGTCAACCCGGATGGCGAAGGCGCGCATGCCGTTGGCCAGCCGCGAGGAAACGCCGGCGTCGGCGCCGGGTGCGGTGATCTTCACCGCCAGCACCGCCTCGTCCTTTTCCATCGCGCGCAGCACGGTGCGGAAGCGCTTTTCGCCTTGCGGAAAGAGCTCTTCGATCGAGCCGAAGCTGCCGGCGGGGATTGCCGCCTTGGGCCATTTCACCGCGCGAATGTTTTCCTCGGTGATCTGCGCGCCGTAGCGCAGGGCTTCCGTGACGACGTAAACCTGCGTCGTCTCGACCACCTCTCCGCGGGCCGCGCGTTCAGCCGCGAGCGCGGTCTGATAATCGCCAAACACGTTCCTGGCCATGTAGACGGCGAACCCGGCAAGGCCGACGCCGACGATCAACACCAGTGCA
>MNZL01000013.1:0-381 GCA_001873585.1 Rhodobacterales bacterium CG2_30_65_12
TCGCCATGTCTTACCCCTTTGAAGGAAATCTGAAGGTCGCCACGATGCGGCGCGCCCAAGGCGGCGTGAGCGGGCTTTCCAGCACCGCGTGCCCCGAATAGGCGTGGATGAACGTGGCTGCGGCGCCGATCTCGGCGACAATGCCGAGGTGCTTGGCCACCGCGCCCCGGCGCATCCGAAACACGATCACGTCGCCCGCCCCCGCCTCGCCCGGATCGAGGCGGACCAGCCGCGCCTCGGCCTCGCGCAAGAGCCGCTCCTCGCCGGTCGCCTCCGACCAATCCGGCGTGTAGGCCGGCACCCGCGCGGGCCCGCCACTGCCGATCTCGGCCCAGACCCCGCGCACGAGGCCAAGGCAATCGGCCCCTGCCCCTTTGCGGC
>MNZL01000013.1:389-7019 GCA_001873585.1 Rhodobacterales bacterium CG2_30_65_12
TGCACATAAGGCGTGCCGATCCAGCCGCGCGCCGCCGCCACGATTGCCGCGCCGCGCGCATCGGTGAGGGGCGCGGTCATTTCGCACCGCCGTTGCCGGAGTTGCCTGCACGCGCGCGCGCCGGGATCGAGAGCAGCCTGTCTTCGCCCGGAATATCGGGAAAGCCCCGAAAATTCAGGAAGTTGGAAAACTTCGCCTTGCAGGTTTCCGTGCGCTTGTCGCATCCCGCGACCAGCCGCACGGAATCGCCCACTCCGATTTCGGCGCGCAGGCCTTCCCAAAGCTCGATCCCGTGCACCCCGTCCGCGAGCGCGTCGCGTCGGATCACACCGGTGAGCCCGGCCGCCGGGCCATCGAGCACGCCAAGCATCCCACGCGTGAACCAGCCATTGGCAAAGTCCGCCGCGCCGCTCACCAAAAGCACTTTCTGCTCCGCCACCGCGCCGACCGTGCCGATGGCGTGAAAGGCAGGATCGTCGAGGCTCACGTTGCAGGCAGCATCGCCCAGCACCGCCGAGCACGGCGTCTGGTAAACCCGGCCCTGAGGTTGGTTCAGCGCCGCACTGAGGCCGATCAGCTCGGCCTGAAACGCGCCTGCCGCCCGGGTGATCTCGCCCAGCGCCCCGCGAAACTGCATCAGCCGGTCGCCCGGATTGGCCCAGTTCACCAACCAGGCCTCCACCACCGCGCCATCATAGCGCCCGGCCCGAATATCGGCCTCGGTCACGGCAGCATCAGACAGCGCGCCCAGCGCCTCGGAATTGTCAACCGCCAGCCCCGTGGTCTGCTGCAAGGCACACGCGGTGAGGCCGGAATCAGCCCGGAAGGTGATCCCGCCGAAGGTGATATCGCGGTCATGGTCGGTGAAGCCAAGCACCACACCGTCGCGCCGGGTGAGCGCCCAGCAGCGCGCCAGCGTCGTCACCCCGCTTTTCACATGGGCCTTGAGGCTTTCGGATATACGCATCAGACCCGCACCTCCACCACCGGCACGCTCGGCACGTCGCCGGCCTGGAACGAGGCCACCGAGGTCTGGATTCGGTCTGTATCAAAGCGCACCGGCACGTCGAACTCGAACCCGGCGGTGATGTCGGCGCCCTCGGCGGGGGCATCGGCGAAGGTGATGATCCCGCTCGCCGCCTCGACGCTATAGTGCACCGTTTCCACCAGCGGATCGCCCTGCAGGCCGAGTTTGACGCTGCCCACCACCGGCTTCTGGATCGGTCGCACATAGCTGTGCCCGCCGGATTTATAGGTCTTTATCAGCTGGAATTGGGTCGTCACCCCATCGCCCCAGGCAATCAGCTGATCCTGGTAGTCGGCCGGCTTCGACGGCAGGCCCGACTTGTAGTCGGCCCAGTCCTTCCAGCGAAACCCGTAGAGCTGGCCCTGCCGCGCCTCGAAAAAGGCGATCAGGGTTTCAACATCGTCGAGCGAGCGCATCGCTACCCCGGCATCGTAGCGCCGGCGTGAATGTGCCCAGGGCGTGTTGCGCTCCTCGTAGCCGTTGGCGAGCGTCACCACCTCGGTGCGCCGCTCGGGGCCGCCGACCGAGCCGAAGCTCAAGCTCGGCGGAAACCGGACCTCGTGAAAATTCGCCATTGCGCTCTCCTCAGCTATACCGGTTGCCACGGGCGATCGCACGGCTCACCTGCGCGGCGATCTGCCCTTTCGAGCGCCGGAATCCTGCGACATCCGGCGTGGTGATGTTCATCGTCACGTTGACCGCGCGACCGCCGCCCGAGGCCGCGACCCCGAGCTTGCCATTGGCGCCCCGGGTGAGCGGCAAGATCGCCTCCGGCCCGGCCTCGCCCATCAGCCCGGCACCGCCGCGCATCGCAAAGCTGACCGGGCCAGACACGACCCCGCCTCGCGCGAACGGCATCACCCGGCCCTGGCTGAAGGCGGCACCGCCGGCAAACGGCAGAAGACTGTTCATCAGCCCGCCCACCGCTTCGGCCAGAAGCCCGCCGGCGTGGTCGGTCACCGGGCTCACCGAGGCGTTGTAAACCGTGTCGATCATCGCCTGGCGCAGCCCGCTCAGGGTGTCGGCGAGGGTGGCGCTGCCATACACCAGCCCGTCAATCGCGCCCTTCAGCCCGCGCGAGAACCCACCCGAGAGCACGCTCACGTCGGTCGAAATCTCGTCGATGGTCGCTCCCATGCGGTCAAGCTCGGCGCTGAACGCCTGCGTCATCGCCGTCGCGCCCTGAAGGCTGCCCTCAAGGGCCGCCACCTGGTCGTCGAAGCCGTCGATGCTTTCCAGATCAGCCATCTGCATTCACTCCGTTTCCTGCCCCGACACCGCGTCGGGAAATGCCCGTGCCAGCTCTTCGAGCCGCGCCCGGCCAAGCGGCGCATCGCCGCCTTCGCGGCCCAGCATCACCATCAATTCCGCAGGGGTGAGTGCCCAGAACTCCGCTGGACACAGCCCCAGCCCACGCAGGCCCAGCCGCATCAGACCGGGCCAATCAAACCTCATCGCGCCGCCCCGTCGCCCGGCAGCGCGAAGGCGCGGGCGAGCAACTTCCCCGCCACCTTCGCCGCCGCCACCGGCCCACCCGCGATCTCGGCGCTCACGAGGTCGGCCGCCCGGCCCTGCCAGCCGCCGCCTCTGAGCCCGGCGACGATCAGCGCCAGCACGTCACGGGTGCTGAAGCGGCCCTGTTCAAACCGCGCCACCAAAGCCACCAGCGAGCCGGCCTCCATGCTCTCCTCAAGCTCGGCCAGCGCGCCCAGCGTGAGCTTGAGCACCCGCCACTCGCCGTCGATCGACAGCGCCACCTCGCCCGACCAGGGATTGACCATGCTCACAGCGCCGTGAAGGCGAGCGCGCCCGCCGAAGCCAGCGCCAGCTCATAGGTCGCCTCGCCGTTGTAAGCGCCGGCGTAGTCGATCGAGGTAATCATGAACGGCCCCTCGATGATGCCGAAATCCGGCACGATCACCTGAAACCGCGGCACCTCGCCATCGAAGAAGATCTGCCGCGCGCGCTCGTCGGTGGCCGCGTCGCGGAAAATACCCGAGCCCGAAATCGCCGCCGATTTCACCCCCGCGCCGCCGAGCAGCTCGCGCCAGCCGCCCTGGCTCTCAAGACTGGTGACGTCGACGGTTTCGGCGTTGAAGCTGATCCGCGTGGCGCGCAGCCCCGCGATGGTGTCGAAAGAGCCCGAATTGTCCATGTCGAGCTTGATGAGAAGATCCTTGCCGTTTTGCGCAACCATGGCGAAAACTCCGTTTGAAAATAATGAATTAGTTGTCCTGCACCCGGGCGCGGAATTTCAGGTCGATGCGCCGCACGTCGGCGTCCTGCACCCGGCGCGCCCGCGCACGGTGAAAGTTGAGATAGACCAGCGCGCCGCGCGAGAGCGGCAAGGCGGCATCCACCAGCACGTCGGATACCGCCGTTGCCACCTGTTTCGCCGAGGAAAACCCGGCGGCATCAGTCACCACGCTCACGGTAATCTCGTGCAGCGCGCCGTGGCCGGTCTTGTCGGAGGCCTCGCGCACGTCTTCGGGGCCAAGGCTCACATAGGTGCCGCTCACGATCCCCGGCGGCACCGCGTCGTAGATCGCCGCGCCCACCAGACCGGCCAGCACCGGGTCGGCCACCAGCGCCTGGTAGACCGCCTGTTGCAGGGCCACCGCCACGCCATAACTCATTGGCTCACCTCCTCTTGCGCAAAACACACGAGATAGCGCGCACCAGCGTCGGCTTCCGTCACCGCGAGGATCCGGAACACCCGGTTGCCGGCACGAAAGCGCTGGTCAGGCTTGGGCCGCGAGGGCGCGCCCTCGGGTGCCGCGCGCACGATGATGCGCAGAGCAGTCGTGGCCACGGTCATCAGTTCCGCCGCCCGCTCGCGCCCGGTTCCGGGCCTGATCTCGGCCCAGAGTGTTCCGCGCACCTCCCAGGAGATGGCAAAGCCCCCGGCCCCATCGGCCAGGCGCACCGGGGCCTCAAGCGTCAGCCTTTGGTGCAGCACGGGTGGTTTCATGCCGCGCCTCCACCAAACAGCCGCACGTTGCGCCAGCGGCCAAGCAGCGTTTGCACCGCGCCCGGCACCGCGCCGTCCGCCCCCGAGCCCGAGCCCCGGTTCTCGTAGAGATGCGCAGCGAGCATCAGCACGGCCTGGGCCAGATCGGACGGCACCGCGCTCCAGCCCGCGCCGAACCCGGCATCGAAGGCGATAACGGCGCTGCCGCCCACCGGGATCACCGGCAGGTTCAGCCCCGCCGCCACCAGCGCCGGGCGGTGGGTGTCGCGCTCCAACCCGTAACGGGCTGGAGCGATCACCTCTTCGCCACCCAGCCGGTCAACGATGGCAAGGCCGGTGATCGCGCTCACCGGGGCAACCGGCAGCACCTGCCGGGCCAGATCGCGCCATGCGGTCAGCGTCCAGGCAAAGCTGCGCGTGATCAGCGCCTTGCCGGTGCGCGCCTCGACCGCCGCCACGGCGGCCCGCAGATAGGCCTCCAACACCTCGTCCTGCACCCCGTCATCGGCAAACCCGGTGCCAAGCCGCAGGTGGTCCTTGAATTCCGCAACCGGAAGCGCCGCACCCGGCACTGTGGTCTGCTCGACTAACATCATGGAACTTCTCCGAAATTCGGGCCCCTCACATCACGGGATGGGTGGGCGCACGCCGCGCTCCGCGTCGCTCGGACGGAGGGGAGCAGCTAGACAACGCGGGGGCTTGGTTGGCGCGCGCCCACCGATCGCGCCCACCCCGCAGGGGCAGGCGCGATACCGGGCGGGGTTACACCGCCGAAAGCTTCAAAAGCTTGATCGCGGCAAAGTCGCTCACATCGCCGCCGACGCGCTTGGTGGCGTAGAACAGCACATGTGGCTTGGCCGAAAACGGATCGCGCAAGATGCGGGTATCGGGGCGTTCGGCCACGGTGTAGCCGGCGGCGAAATTGCCAAAGGCGATGGGCGTGGCGTCGGCGCCGATGTCGGGCATGTCTTCGGCGATCAGCACCGGATACCCCATCAGCCGCGCTGGCTCAGCGGCAGCCAACCCGTCCGACCACAGGAAGCGGCCATCGAGATCCTTCATCTTGCGCACCGTGCCGGCAGTTTTCGAGCTCATCACGAAGGCGGCACCGGCGCGGTATTCGGCTTCGAGCGCATAGACGAGATCGACGATGGCATCGGCATCGAAGTCGCCGGCAACGCCCGAGGCCACGTAGCCCAGCGAGCCCCAGGTCCAGGTTGCGTTGGCCACGGCGGGATGGGTGAGAAAGCCGGTCGGCTTGTCGATCCCGTCGCCGGCGATGAAGGCCGCAGCCTCGGCACGGGCAAACTTGTCGGCGATCCGGCCCGCGAGCCAGGCCTCGATATCGAAGGCGGAATCGTCGAGCAGCCGCTGGCTCGCCTTCGGCAGCGCCGAGAGCTCATGCAGCGGAATGGTGATGCGCTCGATGGTCGGGGTCGTGGTTTCGGTGAGCGCGCCGGTTTCGGTGGCCCAGCCCGAGCCCACGTCGCCGTGGTCGATCAGCACGTCGTAGGAGCTCGCCTCCACGTTCACCACATTCGCGATGGCGCGGATCGAGGCGGTCGAGGCGAGCACGCTGGCGATGCTGGCAGCGGTTTCGGGATCGACCAGATAGCCGCCGTCCGAGGCGACGGCGGTGTTGAGCGCCTTGCCTTCCAGCACCAGGCCGCGCAGGCCGTCGTCATCGCCCGAGCGCACATAGGCCTCGAAGGCCTTCTTGTGCGGGGCGTCAAGGTCGCCGTGCGCGGCAAGCACCGGGCGCGCGGCGTTGAGGGATTTCCGATCCAGCATGGTCAGTCGCTCTTCCTGTTTGTTGATACGGGTTTGAATGTCGTCGTTAAAGCTTTTGATATCGCTTATTAAACCGGCCATGGCGGTCTTCATCTCCGTGGCCGGAGACAGGCCGGCAGGCGTACCTGTCTGGCCCTGAGCTTGCGTTTCTTCAGTGCTCATGGATTGTTCCTCTCGAGGGGTCGGATCGCTGCCTCAGTCTCCCGGGGCCAGCATCTGGCGGGCGTCGTTGATCGCCCCCGCCAGTTCGCGCCAGGTTTCGGCCTCGGGGCTTTCGCCCTTGGCCCCCACCCGCGCGCTGGGCAGCATCGGGAAGGTGACAAGCGACACCTCCCAGAGCTCCAGCTCGTTCAAGAGCCGCCGGCCCTTGTCGTCCTTGGTGGCGCGCAATGTGCGATAGCCGATCGACAGCCCGTCGATTGCGCCTGCGGCGATCAGCGCCGCCGCCTCGCGGCCCCGCGCCACGTCTGCAAGAATACGGCCCGACACACGCAGCCCGCGCGCATCTTCGCGCACCGCATCCCATACACCGATCGGTTGGGCCGGATCGTGCTGCCAGAGCATCTTCACCTGGCCGCCCCTGGCCGCCAGGGCGGCGAGCGATTTCGCATAAGCCCCCTTGGCAACAATATCGCCGCCCCGGTCCAGCTCGCCAAAATAGCTCGCATAGCCCTCGATCTTCAGCCCGTCGGCCACGCTTTGCGTCTCGCCCAGCGCAACGAACTTGTGTTCGAGCCCCATATCCTTGAAATCGCTCATGATCTCTCCTTGTTTCTGCGCGCTCATCCCGCCGCCAAGGGCGCTCTGAGCATCGGTCCGGCGAGGCCGGTCCAAAGCACCG
>MNZL01000013.1:7031-10932 GCA_001873585.1 Rhodobacterales bacterium CG2_30_65_12
ACGCGTCACACCCGCTCAAGCTTCGGCAAGCCCAACAGCGCGCGCTTTTCGTCTTCGGTGAGAAAATCTGCCGCCGCGACGCGGGCCCATTGCTGATCGCGTTCCGCCGCCAGCGCCGGCACCTGGTCGAGGTCGGGTTTCAGCGCCACGCTATCGCCGGTGAAGCCGTCGAGCCAATGCCCGAGCGCCGCCGTTACCTTGCCCACCATTGGCAGCACGGTGAGCCGGTAAAACGCGCGGTTGGCCTCCTGGTAATTGGCGTAGGTCATGTCGCCGGGGATGCCGAGCAGCATCGGCGGCACACCGAAGGCGGTGGCAATCTCGCGCGCGGCGGCTTCCTTGACCTTTTGAAACTCCATGTCGGACGGGCTGAAGCCCATCGGCTTCCAGTCCAGCCCGCCTTCCAGCAGCATCGGCCGCCCGGCATTACGCGCGCCCATGTGATAGGATTCCATCTCCGCCAGAAGCCGGTCGTATTGGTCGGCGCTGAGTGTGCCCTCGCCGTCAACGCCCTTGTAGATGATCGCCCCCGAGGGCCTGGCGGCATTGTCGAGCAGCGCCTTCGACCACGCCGAGGCGGCATTGTGCACATCCACGGCAGCCGCAGCGGCCTGCAAGGCGGAAAGCCCGTAATGGTCATCCTGCGGGTGGAAGCTCTTGATATGGCAGATCGGCGCCGCGCTCTCGGACATCTGGAAGCGATGTTTCTTCGCCCCCACGGTGTAATCGTAGGCCACCGGCCAGCCATCGGCTCCGGGCACCAGGCTCATCCGGTCCGAGCGCAGCACATGCAGTTCCGCCGGCACCCCGGTCTCGCCGCCCACCGCCTCGACATAAGCGTTGCCCGAGAGCAGAAGCTGGCCAAAGAGCGCCTCGAACAGCTCGGCGCGGCCTTGCACCGGGTTGGGGCGCGCGATGAGGTCGAGCACAGGGTGGGCATCGTAACGGGTGGCGGCATCTTGCAGCACCAGCGGCAGCGCAGCGGCGGCCTCGGCGATCAGCTTGACGGCGCGAAAGCCCACCGGGTTGCCGGCAAAGCCGGTGCGGATCAGGCTCGCGCTGTCACGCGGGCTCCAGGCCACCCGGCCTGAGCCGGAATAGGCGATTACCGGCCCGGTGGCCGAGGCCTTGGTGTGTGGCGCGCCATTGCTCGCCGCACCGCGCTTCAGAAAGTCCAACATCGCCATGAAGTCTCGCTCCTCGCCATTGCCATCGCCGGGGAGCGTCAGGCACACCCCGCCCGTCCGCCCGTGGGGGCTCTCCCCGGGCGCAACCTGGAATCATCTGTCTCGAACCGCTTGCCGTGCCCGGAGCATTCCGGGCCGTGTCTCGATGGGAGGCACTCTCCCACGACTGGTTAAAAAAGCCTTTAACCCAGCGCGCGCAGCTGCGGCCGGCGGTGGTGGCGCGCGGGCAGGATCAATACCTCGTGAATCGCCCAAACCAGCGCATCCACCCGGTCCGGGCTGCCAGCCCCCGCATAGCCTTGCGTCGTCATCCGGCACATCTGGTCTTCGAGCGCGGCGAGTCCGCGCAGATGCTGCACGCGCCCCTGCTCGTAGAGCGCGGCCACCGGCTCGGCCCGCGCCGCCTTGCCGCGCGTGGCGCGCACCGCCCGGAACGGCACCAGCGGATCAATCTGGCGGATCACCTCTTCCACCAGATCGCCGCCCTGGTTGACCTCCGCCACCAGCCGCTCGGCCCCGTGGCGCGCCATCGCCTCCAGCGCGGCGCGGGCCCAGACGGTCGGTTTTGCCGCCGAAACCGAGGCATCCTCCAGCACCACCGCGTGCCAGTTTCCGGGCGGGCCTTGTGTGACCACTCCCACCACCACGATCCCGCAGTCGTCCGAGCCCTTGTGGCCGGTCACCGGCGGGTCCACCGCCACCACCACCCGGCTCAGTTCCGGCGCGCGGTCGATCCGCGCCACATCCAGCCCGGCCGAGGTCCAAAGCGCGTCTTCGGCATCCTCGATCAACACGCCCTCCAGCTCCTGCCGCCCCAGCCGCGTGCCGCCATAGCGCGCCCGCACCTCTTCAAGAAAGCTCGGCGCGAGGTTGGCGCGGTTGGCCTCGGTCGGCGCATGGGTCATTACCGTCGTCGGATTGGCCAGGATTGCTTTCAGCACAGCCACGTTGCGCGGCGTGGTGGTGATCACCTGCTGCGGATGGTCGCCAAGGCGCAGCCCGAATTGCAGCATGTCCCAAGCTTCTTCGCCCCTTTTCCACTTGGCCAGCTCGTCCACCCAGGCGGCATCGAACTGTGGGCCCCGCAACGCCTCCGGCTCATGCGCCGAAAAAACCTGCGCCACCGCGCCGTTCGGCCAGACCAGCCGTTGCCGCGTCGCCTCCCATTTCGGCCTCCGGTCGGGCGGCGAACAGGCGAGCAGGCCGCTGTCGCCAAACACCATCACCTCGCGCACCTGGTCGAGCGTCTCGCCCACCAGCGCCACCCGGCAGGCACGGCCGGGTTCGGCCGGCCTCGCCCCCTCCACCTGGCCCCGCACCCACTCGGCCCCGGCGCGGGTTTTGCCTGCGCCACGTCCGCCGAGGATCACCCACGACCGCCAATCGCCCTCGGGCGGGAGCTGGTGTTCGAGCGCCCAGAATTCCCACAGCCACGGCAGCGCGATCAACGCTTCATCACTGAGGCTTTTCAGCACCCGCCTCTGCGCCGCTTCGGGCCCTGAGGCGAGCCAGGCGGCGCCCGATTTCAGCCCGGGCAGCGTCGAGGTCGAGCCCCGCCCCGCCGCCGGTTTCGTTTTTCTTTTCATCGAGTTTGTCAATGCGGTGCCTTTCGTCGAATACGGTCTGGATCGCTTTGCGCACGTCGGCGGTCACGGCTTTGGCCCTCGCGCCGGCCCCTTCGCCCCGCCCCTCAAGCTCGGCGATCGTGGCATCGAGTTCGCGCAAGACCCGCGCCAGGTTTCGCTCCGCCAGGCGCAACATGTCCCTCGCCTCCACATCAGCGTCAGGGTCTCTCGGGCTGTTTTTTTTCATTCTTGTCTTTGCCTCTCTCGGTTGCCTCCGACCGGGCCGACACGAAAAAACGGCCGCGGCGGGGTGCCGGGCCGTTGATACGGGTCGTCTAGCGTGAGGGTTTTCTATCTTTCCGCGTGCCATATGTCAATATTTCGCGCTTGAGTTGCGCACGGGCAATTTACATGAATCGAACCTTTCCGCCGTGTTCGCCGGCCCGGCCTCGTTCCCGACGCGGGCGCGGAATTGCCAGCATTTCCCACATGTTCCACACCACCCGCTGACGATTGAGATGGAACCCGCCGAGCCGCACAAAGGCCGCCACTTGGCCTTTCCTTGTCGCCTCGGCTACGATAGGTTCGAAATGGTGCTCGCCGCCGCGTGGCGCCGGGGGATGTGTACGGCCAGTTGATCCATGAAACCAAATTTCGCGCTCGATCTCAGCCATGAGGGCATAAATCTCTTCCACCGCGCCAAGGGGGGGTGGACCCTGGTGGGGTCCGTCGAGCTGGACGATCCGGACATGGGCGCACGCCTTGACGAGTTGCACCGATCGGCGGCGATGCTCGAAAGCGGCGGAATCACCACCAAGGTGATCATCCCCGACAGCCAGATCCTTTACACCACGCTCCCCGCCCCCGGACCCGACGACATTTCGCGCGAAGTGCAGATCCGCGCCGCGCTTGACGGGCGCACACCTTACCCGGTGGGCGAGCTGGTGTTCGACTGGCGCGCGGACGGTGCCGAGGCCCGGGTGGCGGTGCTGGCGCGCGAGACGATGGACGAGGCCGAGACCTTCGCCGCACAGCACAAGTTCAACCCGGTCAGCTTTGTCGCCCGGCCCGGGCGTGGCGCGTTTTCCGGCGAGCCTTTTTTTGGCAAGACCCGCGCCGCTACTCGCATCCTGCCCCCCGCCGAGCGAA
>MNZL01000081.1 GCA_001873585.1 Rhodobacterales bacterium CG2_30_65_12
GCCCTGGCGCGGCTGCGGCTGCGGCGTGGCGGCAGCCATCGTTGTGTTCGTGCCCACCACCTGCGACGGGTGCGGGTGGGCGCGCTCCACTGGCGGCTCGGCGCGCAGAACGCGCGCGGCGCGCAGCGGCGGCGGGGCCGAAAACGCGGCTTCGTCTTCAAACAGGTCTTCGTCATTCCAGGCTTCGCGCTCGGCCCGGCGCTGGGCCTGGCGTGCGCGCAGTGCCTGGGCACCCTTCAGCGCGCCGCTGGCACCCACCGAAGCGCCGATTGCCGCACCGCGCGCGCCATGGCGCAGGAGCGCCAGGAGGCCGGCATAGGCAAATACCACCCCGGCGGCAAGAAAACCGATGAGCCGGCGCATCTCGGGCGTGGTAAACCCCAGCGCGAAGGCGGCGACAGCCAGCATCGTCAACCCGGCGATGAGCGAAAGCGCCTTGATCCCCAGCCCCGGATCGACCGGCAGAACGCCCAGCACCGCGCCGAGCACGGTATCGCCAAACAGCCCGCCGAGGCCAAAGGTGTGGCTCCAGGCCGGCCCCGGCACCAGCGTCGAGGCATAGACCGACGTGAGCGCCACGCCGATCGGCACAAACACCGCTCGCCCCAGCGCCCGCTCTTCGCCCTGGTGGAGCACAAGGCGCAGGCCCCAGATGCCGAGCGCCACGACGATGGCCCAGCCGCCCTTGCCGATGATCACGGCGAGCGGCGAGGCGATATTGGCGCCGGCGGTGCCGAGCAGATTTTGCGCCGGGCCCTCGGTGGCCGAGAGCCAGCCCGGATCGTCAGGCGCGTAGGAACCGAGGATCAACGCCAACACTGCCGCGAGGGAAAGAAGGCCGAGCCCGAGCAACTCTGCCCCGCGCCGCTCGATCATCGCCTGGGTGGTCGCATCGAACATCGGATCGCGCCCTTTTGCCTGGTATGCCATGCTGCTTTCCCTCGTGCCTTATCCGTAAAGCGTGCGCCGGATGGTTCTCAGCGCCGCCTCCGTCTCGGTTTTCGCGGCCACCAGGGCCACTCTTATGTATCCCTTGCCGGGGTTGTGCCCGTCTACCTCGCGCGCGAAGTAGGCACCGGGCAGCACGCGAACGCCGGTTTCCGTCCAGAGTTTCAGCGCCGCCGCCTCGCCATCGGCCACCGGCAGCCAGAGGAAAAACCCGGCCTGCGGCGGCTGATACCCCGGCACACCGTCAAACATGGCGTCGGCAATGGCGAATTTTTCCTGGTAGAGCGCCCGGCTGGCCTCGACGTGAGCCTCGTCAGCCCAGGCCCGCTCGGCCACGCGCTGCAAGGGCTGCGGCAACGGCGCGCCGGCATAGGTGCGCAGCTGCTTCATCCGGGCGATGCTCTCGGGGCCGCCGGCAGCGAAGCCCGACCGTAGCCCCGGAAGGTTTGAGCGCTTCGAGAGCGAATGAAAGATCACCACGCGCTCCGGGTCGGCCCCGCCCTCGGCGGCGACCTCCACCGCCCCGGGCGGTGGAACATCGCGGTAAATCTCCGCATAGCACTCATCGGCGAAGATCTGAAAATCGTGCTTTTCCGCCAATGCGATGATCTCGGCCCAATCCTCGCGGCTGGCCACCGCGCCCTGCGGGTTCGATGGCGAACACAGATAGGCAATCGCAGTTCGGTTGAGGATATCCTTGGGCAGCGCCGAGAAATCGGGCAAAAAGCCGGTTTCGGCGGTGGCCGGCACAAACACCGGCTCGGCCCCCATCGCCAGCGCCGCCACGGCATAGACCTGGTAGAACGGGTTGGGGATCAGCACCACCGGCTTCTGCCCGCGCACCTGTTCGGGGCACAGCGCCACGGCAGCGTTGAACAGCCCCTCGCGGGTGCCGTTGAGCGCGATCACCTGGGTATCGGGATCAGCCTCCACGCCATATCGCCGGGCAATCCAGGCCGAAATCGCGCTTCGCAGTTCCGGCGTGCCCTCGTTTGGCGGATATTTCCCAAACCCGTCGAGGTTTTCGGCAATCACCGCGCCAACGAAATCCGGCATCGCGTGACGCGGCTCGCCGATGGTCATGTGCACCACCGGCCCCCCCGGCGCCTGCGCGTCGAGCAGCGTCCGCAACCGCGGAAACGCATATTCGGGTAGCCCTGAGAACCGCTCGGGGAACGTCATCTGCCTGCAACTGCCTCACAATTCGGGGTCGTCTTCGCCCCGATTTCGTTCAGAATAGCCGCTCGCGCGGCGTCGGTCCAGAAAAAGGCAGGTGGGCGAACCTCTTGGCCGCAAGATTGTGGCTTTTCGGGCGGAAACCGGCTGCGATCAGGCCAGCGTGGCCTCTGCTGCCGCACCGATCCTGAGCAGCCGCTCCTCGGCCATGGGTGGGGCGAGAAACATGATCCCGGTGCTGGGCAGCCCGGTCGGCAGTGTCAACGCCGCGCCGCCGGTGAGGTTGCCGATCCGGGTATTGCCCAGCGTGAGCAGGTTTTCTGTCACGTAATACGCGTGATCCGAGAGCAGCCGCTCCGCCTTCGGTGGCATGATCGCCGAGGTTGGCAGGATCACCGCATCGAAGGCCGCCGTGCGGCGGTGATACTCGGCGCGAATTTCATCGAGCCTGCGGCGCGCGGCAATGTAATCGGCGGCGTTGAACTGGCCTCCGGCGCGGAACCGGCCGAGGATTTCGTGAAACATCAGCTCCGGCTGTGCCTCGATCTTTTCGCGCCAGGTGGCGTAAGCCTCGGGCGTGTAGAGGATTGCCGACATCGCCAGCGCCTCGTCAATCACGTCGATACGGGCGCTGTCGATGAGTGCCCCGGCTGCGCGCAGCCGGTCTACCGCGCTGTCAAACCCGGCGCGCGGCTCGTCTCGCACGTCGCAGGTGCCGTTTTCGAGGATCAGCAAGCGCAGGCCGTTGAGCGTTGCGCCGGTCAGGTCGGCGGCCTTCGCCCGGCCTTCAAGCGCGGCGAGCAACAGCGCGGCATCCCCCACCGTGCGGCACAGCGGGCCGACGGTATCGAACGTGGCCACCAGCGGCACGACGCCCTTGAGCGAAAGCCGGCCGCTTGTGGTCTTGAGCCCGACGAGATCGTTCCACGCGGCCGGGATGCGCACCGAGCCGCCGGTATCGGAGCCGATCGCTGCTGGCGCCAGGCCGAAGGCCACCGACGTGGCCGCGCCGGACGACGAGCCACCCGGCACCGCCTCGGCGTCATTCACGCAAAGCGGCGTTTGGGTGACCGGGTTGAGCCCAAGGCCGGAAAAGGCAAGCTCCGACATGTGGGTTTTGCCCAAGCCCACCAGCCCCATTGCGCTGGCATTGGCGACCACTTCGGCGTCAGCCTCGGGCACCCGGCCTTTCAGCATCGCCGATCCCGCCTCGGTGGCCACACCGGCGGTATCGAACAGGTCTTTCCAGCTTACCGGCACACCGTCGAGCGGCCCGCGCCGGGTGCCGGCCTTCGCCCGCTCTGCCGCCGCCTGAGCTTCGGCCATGGCGCGCGCCTCGGTGAAGCGGGCAAAGATCCGGCCTTGCAGCGGATGCGCCTTGATCGCGTCGAAAAAGGCACTGGCGAGCGCCACAGGGTCGATCCGGCCCGCACCGATTCCGCGCCCGAGATCGCCCGCGCTCATCCTCAGCCACGCATCCGCCATCGCCACCCCCTTGGTTTGTGCAAACGGTATCGGCGGGCGCTTCGGCGCACAACGGCCTATCGCTTGCCGCACAGCCTCAGCTGCTGGTCATACATCACTGCCCGCGCACCCACCTCGTCGGCAATGCGCAGGAGCCATGCCTTGCGGTTGTGCGCGCCGCGCAGGTAGCCGGTACGGCCCTCGTGATAGGCCAGATACTGGTTGCGCGCGTCATTCACTGGCACACCGGTTTCCTTCACCGTCTCGGTCATATACCAGCCCATGAAATCGGTGGCGTGGCGAATATCGTCGCGCTTGGCGGTGCGCTTGCCCTCGGCGCGCTGGTATTCTTCCCAGGTGCCATCCAGTGCCTGGGCATAGCCATAGGCCGAACTTTGCCGACCCATCGGGATCACCCCGAGCGTGTAGCGCATCGGTGTGCGGTTGTTGCCGATGAACTTGCTCTCCTGGTAGATGATCGCCATCTGCACCGGCACCGGCACATCCCATTTGCGCTCGGTTTTTTCCATGGCCTTCAAGTAGTTCGGCCGCTGTTTCACGATCGAACAGGCGTCGTCGAGGTTGCGCGGCGCCCGATAATCCTTACCGCCGCAGGAGGCGACGACAAGCAGGATCACGATCATGCGAAGACGTCTGCTCATCTGCCCCTCGCAATATATTTTTATTTTTGCAGTCATCTTAGCGGAAACGACATGATCTGAAAACGGGGTCAGGTGAGAAAAGAGCATCGGCGAGGAAAAGTGATCACGGTCGTGATTTGTGCCGCTCGCCCCGGCCACGTCCGCCGCTCGATCTGGCAGAGCCACAGCGGCACGGCTCTCGAGCACTGTCAGGCCGAGGTTCACAGTCTGTTTCCCATAATTTCTGGTGCTCCGGATGGACAATCCCCACCTTGGCGCACTACAAATCATCAGGGAGCTGTTGGACTATGACCATGTTGACGTCGCGTGCAAAATATCATCTGGGCCAGATCGTCCGCCACCGGAAGCATCCGTTCCGGGGGGTGATCTTCGACGTTGACGCCATGTTCAGCAATAGCGACGAATGGTATGAGGCGATTCCCGAAGACAGCCGCCCGCCAAAAGATCAGCCGTTTTACCACCTGCTCGCGGAGAACGATCAAAGCTACTATGTGGCCTATGTCTCAGAACAAAACCTGGTGGCGGATTACTCTGGCGAGCCGGTGAGCCACCCCGATGTGGATGAGCTGTTTGGCGAGTTTGAAGACGGGCATTACCCGCTGCATTTCCAGCTCAACTGAGCCGATTCCGAATCGATAACCGAGCGTCGGGCTTGGCTTGTGCCAGTCACATGCCCGTCGCCGTGGGCGGCTCGGAGCACTGGGCGGTCGTCGTCAAGCCGGCGCTCCGGGATGTGGCTGCCCGATTGCCGTGAGGTGAGCGCGCAGGGTGGCAAGATAGGCGCCGTGCGCCTTCTCCTCTCGCCGGCGCCCGAAAAGCTGCGTGGCGGCACGAGCATGGCTGGTGGTCCCCACGCGACAAAAGCGACCCGAAAGGGAACGATTGCC
>MNZL01000176.1 GCA_001873585.1 Rhodobacterales bacterium CG2_30_65_12
TCTTCGCTTGCGGCGATGCCGAGGGTGGCGAGCCTCAGCCGGGCGGTGCTCTCTACAAGGTCGGTCTCGCCAAGGGCCTTCATGCAGCCGATATAGCCCTCAACCGGCTGGCGCGTGAGCATCGCGCCGATGCCCGCCACCAGCGCGGGCCGCTCGGCGCGGGTGGAGCGGGCGAACCAGCGTTCGAGTGTTGGCTCAGCCAGCGCCTCGATGCCGTGATCACGGACCGCATGAACGCGGTCGTGCCACATCTGGTGGGCGCCGATCTTGGCTGCGGTGTTGGAAAGCACGACGGCGCGCAACAGATCGAGCCGCTCGGCCGCCAGCCCCTGCGCGACCATCCCGCCGATCGAAAGGCCGACAAACACCGCGTCTTTCACGCCGAGATGCTCCATCAGTTTTGCTGCGTCCTGCACCAGATCGCCCATGTAATAGGGCGCTTGAGGGCAGGAGGTAAGGCCGTGCCCGCGCATGTCGTAGCGGATCAGGCGAAGCGCGCCGGGCAGCTGGGCAAACACCCCGTCCCAGATCCGCAGATCAGTGCCGAGAGCATTGGCAAACACCACCGCCGGGCCATCCTGCGGCCCCTGCTCGCTGTAGTGAACGCGGATGTCGCCAAGGTCAGCGAAGTGCATGGGGGCCTCCTGTCTGGTTCGCCGCGATCATAGCCGGCTCAGCGGCGGCGTGAAAGCGCCAGCGTGGCGGGCACGATCAGCGCGACGATCAGCGCCACGGCGGCAAACGAGACGCGCAAACTCCAGATCTGCGCCAGCCCGCCCATCATCGACGGACCGATGAAAAAGCCCACAAGCCCCGCCATCCAGGCCCGAGAGATCGCCGCCGGGCGGGCTGCGTCCGACACCATCGCGCCGATGATCGAGTTGGTTGCCGGCACGATTACCGCCATGCCGAGCGCGATCACCGCCACCCCGGCCAGAACCACACCCTGCGTCGGTGCGGCGGCGATGATCAGCGCGCCGATCACGCCAAGCACCGCCGAGCCGAGAATGAGCCGCACCTCGCCCGCCGCCGTCGCCACATATTGTCCCGCCATGCGGCCCACGAACATCACAAACCCCAGCGTGGCCGGGCCAAAGCTGCCTTGGCCGGGGGCACCGCCCAGCGTGCGCTCGATATGTAGCGCCGACCACGCCTCAGTGGCATTCTCGCCAATGAACCCGGCAAACAGGATCGCGCCTCCAAGCGCCACAACCGCCCAAGGCGCGGTAGCGGCCTTGCCGGCATCGTCGGCATCGTCGAGGTCGGGAAGCGGGGTGCGGTCCCATGCCAAAACTGCAACGCCAAGTGCGACGACGGCCAGCACCGGCAGCACCACGGCCGGGCCAAAGCCAGCCTGCCGGGCGAAAGCCACGCCGAATGCGGTGCTGCCGAAAAACAGCGAGAAGATCGCGTGGTTGACGCTTTGCAGATGCCGGCGAGTGCGGGCTTCGAGCTGAGCGATGCGCACATTGGCCGTCATATCGGCCAGCGCCACCGCGCCGCCGGCGAAAAACAGCGCGATCCCGAGGGTGAGCGGACTGGTGGCCAGGAGCGGGAGCAACAGCACCAGCGCAATCCCGAGGCCCGCGAGCGGCAACGCCCAGCCACCGAGAGCCCGGCCAATCTGCGGCGCCATCCCCATGGTGATCATCGAGCCGATGGCGGGGGCGAGCAGAGCCGCCCCAAGCTCGGCGTCGGAAGCCCCCACACCCGCCTTCAGATCAGGCATCAGTCCGGCGAGACCGCCCCAGTGGATGCCGACAGCGCCAAGCGTGAGCATCGGCGCGCGGGTAATCCGTGCCGCTTCGAAAACCGACATGCCTGCCCCCTTTGCTGTCTTCGCGATGGTTACGACCGGCCCGGTCGAAGCGCAACCATCCCGCGCCCCGGAAGCAGCGCTTTTTCCCTTTTCCCGAACCGGGATTCGGTCTATACGCCCGTCTTCATGCGGGGTTGCAGCCTTGGAGGAACCCCGCCTCATTCAACTTGGAGATTACCCATGGCAGGTCAAATTCCTGACTTTCACGCCACGGTACGGACGGGGACAGGCAAGGGCGCCGCTCGTCATGCTCGCCGCGAAGGGCTCGTACCTGGTATCGTATACGGTGGTGGCGTCGAGCCCCTGCCAATCAACATCCCGTTCAACCGGCTGCTCAAGACGCTCAAGGAAGGCCGTTTTCTGTCGACGCTGTTCAACCTCAAGGTTGAAGGCCACGACGACGTGCGGGTGATCTGCCGCAGCGTTCAGCGCGACGTGGTGAAAGACCTGGCGACGCATGTCGACTTCATGCGCGTGCATCGCACCTCGCGGATCAGCCTCTTCGTGCATGTTGACTTCATCAACGAGGAATCGGCGCCCGGCATCAAGCGCGGCGGCGTGCTCGTGGTGACACGGCCCGAGGTCGAACTCAATGTGCTCGCGGGCGATATCCCGGAAAGGATCATTGTCGATCTCGAAGGCCGCGACGTGGGCGATGTGATTCACATCTCCGACGTGACCCTGCCGCAAGGCGCCAAGCCGACCATTGATCGCGATTTCATCATCGCGTCGGTCTCGGCCCCGTCGGCCCTGCGCGGCTCGGACGAGGAAACCGATGAGACACCGGAAACCGAGGTGATTGGCGAGGAAGAGGAGTGATCCTCCGCCGATATCGGGATAAGACAAGATGGGGCCTTTGGGCCCCGTTTTCTTTTGCGCAGCCAGTGGTGCAGGGCCGCCTTGGCATTCCCCGCCGCCTCGCCTAATTTGGGGGGCGACCGGTCATCTCAGGCCGGCGGGGCAAACTCCAGCCGGAGGCAGAATGAAACTTTTTGTCGGTCTCGGAAATCCCGGCGCGAAATACGCGCGCAACCGGCATAACATCGGGTTCATGGCGGTCGACCGGATTGCCGAGGATCACGCATTTTCGCCCTGGCGCGCAAAATTTCAGGGCCAGGTTTGCGAAGGCCGGCTCGGGTCGGAAAAGGTGGCGCTGTTGAAACCTGAAACCTACATGAACCTCTCCGGCCAATCGGTCGGCGAGGCGATGCGCTTTTTCAAGCTCGCGCCGGAAGACGTGACGGTGTTTCACGACGAGCTTGACCTCGCCCCCGGCAAGCTCAAGCTCAAACAGGGCGGCGGGCATGCGGGGCACAATGGCCTGCGCTCGATCCATGCCCATATCGGCGAGGCCTATGCCCGGGTCCGGCTCGGCATCGGCCACCCCGGCCACAAGGACCGCGTGGCAAATTATGTGCTCACCGATTTCGCGCGTGCCGACGAGGGCTGGCTCGACGATCTGTTGCGCGGGATCGGCGACGGCGCAGTCCATCTCGCCGCCGGCGACGGCGCGAAATTCATCAATGCCGTGGCGCTCAGGATGACCCCGCCAAAGCCTGCGGCAAAACCGAACCCCGAAGCGCTGGCGGCCCCCGCGACGGCCAGGCCGACCGATGCCGCCCGCTCGCCGCTTCAAAAACTCGTGGAAAAATTCCGGTGACCCTTGTCGATGCCTTCCGCGACCAGGCCCGCTCCAACCGTGGCCTCGGCTCGCCGTTCACCGCCATGCTGCTCAAGCTCATGGCTGACCGCCTCGGCCCCGGCACGCCCGTGACCGACCGGATGCTGGCCTGGCGCGGCGAGATCGGCAACCGGGGCGCCTCGCTGCCCTTGCGCTTTCTCGGCGGCCTGCACAGACTGGTGCTTACCGGCGCCTGCCCCGAGCTGGCCGCCTGCTACCCGCCGAACCCGATGCCTGACGTGGACACGCTCGGTGCCGCGCTCGACGTGGCCCTGCGCGATCACCAGGACGTGCTGATGCGCGCGCTCGACAATCCGCCACAAACCAATGAAGTGCGCCGGTCGGCAGTGATCATCGCCGCCGCGCACTGGCTCGCCGACGGGCTCGGGCTTGAGCGTTTCGTGGTGTCGGAGCTTGGCGCCGCCGCCGGGCTCAACCTGATGTGGGATCGCTTCCGCCTCGATCTCGCCTGCGGTGTGTTTGGCCCGCGCGACAGCACCGTGCGGCTCGATCCCGAGTGGCGCGGGCTCTGTCCTCCCGAGTCCCGGATCGAGGTGCTCGACCGGCGCGGCGTCGACCTTGCGCCGCTGAACCCGCACGATGCAAACGACGCGCTCCGGCTCACCTCGTATCTCTGGCCCGATCAGCCGTGGCGGATCGAGCGCGCCCGCGCGGCGATGGCGCTGGCCGAGGCGCCGGTAGACAAGGCCGATGCCTGCGCCTGGCTTCAGCATCGTCTCGAAACGCCCCGCCCCGGAACGATCCATCTCGTGTTTCACACCGTCGCCTGGCAGTATTTCAGCGACGAAACCTGCCGTGCCTGCCTTGATGCGCTTGAGGAAGCCGGCGCGCGCGCCACGCCCGAGGCACCGCTGGCGCGGCTGTCGATGGAGGGCGATACACGCAAGGGCGAAGGCGCGCCGATCGAGCTGACACTCTGGCCGGAGGGGGGCAAGATCGCCCTCGGCCGGGTAGATTTCCACGGTCGATGGGTCGACTGGAGCCCGCCAGAGCACCTGCCGGGGCAAATCAGGAAAACCAGGCCGAAGGAGTAATGCGCATGACCGAAACCCCCAAGATCGCCCAGAAATCGCCCTATGCTGTCGAGGTCGAGAAAGGTAAAACCTATTTCTGGTGTGCCTGCGGCCAGTCAAAAAACCAGCCGTTCTGCGATGGCTCGCACAAGGGCAGCGCATTCACGCCGATAAAATACACCGCCGAAGCCTCGAAAAAGGCTTTCTTCTGCGGCTGCAAGCACAGCCAGACCGCACCGCTCTGCGACGGCACACACACCAAGCTTTGAATCGGGGAAGCGCGCGCAGTCGCATCCGAATGCACCACACAGCCCGCCTTGGAGACCGCTTGATGAAACCCCAGCCCGACCAACCCGTAAACGTGCTCGGCGGCACTTTGCTGATGTGCAGCGACGACCCGCGCACCGGATTTTTCCGCGATGGGCGCTGCAACACCAACGACGCCGACATCGGCCGCCACACCATTTGCGTGATCATGACGGCGGAATTTCTTGCCTTCCAGAAATACGTTGGCAACGATCTGACCACGCCCCGGCCCGAGCTGAATTTTCCCGGCCTCAACCCCGGCGACCAGTGGTGTGTGGTGGCGGCGCGCTTCCTGCAGGCGCACGATGAAGGCTGCGCCCCAAAGGTGCGGCTTGAGGCCACGCATATCCGCGCGCTCGAAGTCGTCAAACTCGACATCCTGCGCCAATACGCGATCTGAGATCCCCCAGCGCCCGTGCCGCCTCCAGGAAAGTGCCCTGAATGGACAACCAGAGTCTGAACCAATTGTGCTGGGCTTCCGGGATCACCACCCACTACGGTGGGCGCGAAGTGCCCGAGGGCACGCGGCGGCAACTGCTCGCGGCGCTCGGTGTGAGCGAGGATACGCCGCCCGAGGCGGCCGGTGTGCCCGATTTTCACACCCCCCCCACGGCCCGCTGCGCGATGCCAGACTGGCTTGCGCAAAGCTCCACCTGGGGGCTGTTCTGCCAGCTCTACGAACTGCGCTCGGCGCGCTCCTGGGGGATCGGTGACTTTGGCGATCTCGCCCGCTTCGCGCAGGTCGCGGGGGCGGCAGGGGCGGATTTTCTCGGGATCAACCCGGTGCACGCGCTGTTTCTCGCCGAGCCGGGGCGGGCGAGCCCGTTCATGCCGTCAAACCGGCAATTTCTGAACCCGCTCTACATCGCCATGGATGATCTGCCCGGCAGCACCCGGCCCGACAAGGCGGCGCTGGCGGCGGTAGAGGCGGCGGATCTGGTGGATTACGAGGCTGTGACGGCGCTGAAGCTCAAGGCGCTTCGATCGGTGTTCGCCCGCCAGCCATTCGACGCTGACCGTCACACCGAAACGGCGTTCGCGGCGTTCCGCACCAAGGGCGGAGCGGCGCTCGCGCGCCACGCCCTGTTCGAGGCGCTTTCACTGCACATGGCCGCCGCAGGCCATGGCGCGGGATGGCAGCGCTGGCCAGAGCCGCTCAGGCACGCCGACAGCGCCGAGGTGGCCGCTTTCGCCAAGCGGCATGCCAAGGAGCTGCGCTTTCACACCTGGTTGCAATGG
The DNA here is from genome assembly GCA_001873585.1 of Rhodobacterales bacterium CG2_30_65_12. GTDB lineage: Bacteria > Pseudomonadota > Alphaproteobacteria > Rhodobacterales > Rhodobacteraceae > Sinisalibacter. The sequence continues at coordinate 6,080 of MNZL01000176.1, forward strand.
ATCGCCACCTGCCAGATCGACGCCGCGCAAGCTGCGGCCCTCGCCGCCGGAATGCGCATCGGCCTCTACCTCGATCTTGCCGTCGGCGAGGCGATGGACGGCTCGGCCACCTGGGGCACACCCGGCCTTGCGCTTGAAGGCGTAGTGGTTGGCGCGCCGCCAGACGTGTTTTCGCAAGAGGGGCAGGTGTGGGATCTTGCCGCGCTCGATCCGGTCACGCTCGCGGCCAGCGATTATGCGCCTTTGCGCGCGCTGATCAAGGCTCAGCTCGATCACGCCGGCGCGCTTCGGATCGACCACGCGATGGTGCTGCGCCAGCTTTTTCTGGTGCCCGAGGGCCGGCCCGCTTCGGAAGGCACCCACATGGCCTACCCCTTCGCGGAGATGCTGCGGGTGGTGGCGGAGGAAAGCCGGGCGCGTGGCGCGGTGATGATCGGCGAAGACCTCGGCTTCGTGCCCGATGGTTTCCGCGAAACCATGCATGCGGCCAATATCCTCGCCTATCGCATCCTCTATTTCGAGCAGAAATGGGGGCTGTTCGTGCGCGCCTCGGCCTGGCCGGACATGGCGCTTGCCTGTATCTCGACCCATGATCTGCCCACACTCGCGGGCTGGTGGCGGGGCGAAGACATCGCCCAGCGCCGCGCCTTTGGGCTGATTGGCGAGAGGTTGGCAGCCGAACAGGAGCATCGCCGGATCGAGGAGCGCACGGCCCTCGTCAACGCCTTGATCGACGGCGGTGAGCTTCCCGCGGATGCCCGCGATGGCAACGCGCCGGATCTGCCCTGCCGCGTGCTTGAGGCCGCCTATCGCTTCCTCGCCGCCACGCCCTCGCGCCTCGCAGGCGTGCGGCTGGCCGATCTCGTCGGCCCCGAGGCGCAGACCAACGTGCCCGGCACGCTCGATGAGCACCCCAACTGGCGGCGGCGCGGCACGGTGCCGGTGGAAGAGATCGCCGCCAATCCCCGCTTTGGCGCAATCACGTCTGCGATGCGGGCGATGCGGCCACGGCTGGCGCGCTGACTGGCCCGGCACCGGGGCTGGCCTCGACCGCCGGGTCGGCCCCGTTTGGCCGGGGCGCCGGCTCGGCATGGGCGGCGTCGAACAGCGCATCGTCCATCAGCCCCTCGATGAACAGGCTCAGAAGCTGGCTGCGCCCGTTCACCCCCGCCTTGCGGTAGATCGCATTGGTCTGGGCCTTCACCGTGCCCTCCGAGGTGTTGCGCAAGGCGGCGATGTCCTGAATCGAAAGCCCCTTGGTGGCAAACAGCGCCACGTCGCGTTCGGCCGGCGTCAGCCCCCAATCGGCGAAAGCGTCTTCGATCATATCCATAAAGGCCGAAGAGGCAGCCCGCAGCCGCCTCTCGGCCTCATGGCGGCGCTGGGTCGAGCGCCGCAGCGCCAGCGCCCCGAGCGCGAAGCCGAGCACCAGCCCGATACTGGCACCGACCTCAATGATCTCGCGCATGCGCCACGATATCGGCTCGGAACGAAAGCCGATATACGACGACAGGATATCGTAGAGAAAAAACACGGCGACGACGGCCTGGATCACCAGGGCACCGGCAATCACATACCGATCACGCAAGGGCTGATCCCCGCACTGCGGCCTGCGCCGGATTGGCCGTCGTTTCGGTCACTCGTCGTCTCCGCACAATCAGTCGTCCTTGTCGTCGTTGGTATCGTCGCTCTTGTCGTCGGTCGAATCGTCATCCTTGTCATCGCTCTTGTCGTCGCTCTTGTCGTCGCTCGTATCGGCAGCCTTGTCATCGCTGTGGCCGTCATCTGTTACCGTGGCGGTCGGGCTGCTGCGCCCAACTCTTGGCAACGCGGTGCGGGCTGCGGCGTCGGCGGCGTCATCGAGTTCGACCCAGTAGTCGCGCAGGATTTCGCCGGTGCGCGGGTTGAAGATGATTTCGCGGGTGCGGTCCGACGAGGTTGCGAAAAGCCGCACGCGGCCGAGGAAGGTGCGGCTGATCTTGACCTTGGCAAACCCCTGCTCGGTCAATTGGTTCAAAAGCACCGTTTGCAGATCCTGCGCTGTTGCCGGGGCTCCGGCGAAGACGAGCGCGGCGAGGCTTGCGGCGAAGAGAACGCGTTTCATTTTGTCCATTCCATCTCGGCATCACTGTGCCGGTTCACCAGCCGGTAATCAACCGGCCCATGCGTTTGCGCCAGATCGCTCCTCGGTCTGGCCGACGCTTGCCGGACTGAGGCCACCGCATTCGGTGATGAAAACCAGGACGCCCGCGCGGGCAAGGAAAAAAGCGGAGGTTTCATACACAATGCCGTCTCGACTGACAACGGCGCCGAGGGTTGGGGGCTCCAGGGCGTTTCGCGCGCGGAAAATCCTGCACTCGCACTCATCGCAGAATGGGGCGGCATACGGCGAAAGCCAAGCCGCCCCGATTCATGGTTTGAAAAATTCCCGGGCCCTGCTTGGGGATGGGGGTGGGAGCAGGGCCCGGGAGGCCGGATCAATCGTCGTCGCCGCCGTGATCCTTGCCACCGTTGTGACCACCATCTTCGTCGTCGTCATGGTTGCCATTGCTGTGGTGGTCGTGGCTGTCATTGCTGTCGTCGTCGTTCTCGTCGTCGTCGTTCTCGTCGTCATCCTCGTGGTCATCGTCATGCGAACCCGTCGGATTGGTGCCCGCACCGCCACCCGTGGTGACGCCAGTGGTAACGCCTGTCGTGACGCCTGTCGTGACACCCGTCGTTGCCACCGGCGCACCGTTGGCGTCATAGGAGAACACGGTCGAGCCCGTCGGCCCGGACGCGGTGACATCCAGCGAGGTGCCATTGTCGGTGATCACGATGCGATCAAAACCCTGACCCGCCAGATCGGCGGCGATTGCATCGACCGCAGCCTGAGTAACGGCGAAGAGCGGGGTGGCAAGCAGGCCGGCGGTGGCGCTGGCGAGAAGGAGTGATTTGAGGTTCATCGGCGTGGTTCCTTGTTTGGTTGTGGGTCGTTCGTTGTCGGTCGTTGCGGCCCAGCAATCGAACTGGACGAGTGCAATTCAACGCAATCACCGTGCCGAGGCTATTGGACGGGGGTTTAGATTGGCCCGAATTGGCCCCACGTTGAGGCGCATAAACCTGGGTTGATCCTGCGTTTGGCCCCTGGTCTGTGCGGCTTTGCCTATGCCGCGATCGAAAAAACGCCGTGCCACAAGGGGCACGGCGCGGGCTTGATCTACGGTTGCGGGCGAGATCAGTCGGAAAAGCTGCGGCCCTCGCCTAGCGCCGACATATCGGTGCCGAGCGCTTTGGCGACGGTAAAGATATCCTTGTCGCCCCGACCGCAGAGATTCATCACGATGAGATGGTCGCGCGGCAGCTCTGGGGCGATCTTCATCACATGGGCAAGCGCGTGGCTGGGCTCCAGCGCGGGGATGATTCCCTCCGTCTCGCACAACATCTGGAACGCCGCGAGCGCCTCGCGGTCGGTGATCGCCACATATTCGGCTCGGCCTACATCGTGCAGCCAGGAATGCTCGGGGCCGATTCCGGGGTAATCGAGTCCGGCCGAGATCGAATAGCCTTCAAGAATCTGGCCGTCGTCGTCTTGCAGCAGGTAGGTGCGGTTGCCGTGCAGCACCCCGGGGCGCCCACCAGTGAGCGAGGCGCAATGCTCCATCTTTGCGGTCACGCCCTTGCCGCCGGCTTCGACGCCGATAATCGCCACATCCTTGTCGTCGAGGAAAGGATAGAACAGCCCCATCGCATTCGAGCCGCCGCCGATCGCGGCCACCAGCGTGTCGGGCAGCCGGCCCTCGGCGCTGAGAATCTGTTCGCGCGTTTCCTTGCCGATGATCGACTGAAAATCGCGCACCATCGCCGGATAGGGATGCGGGCCCGCCACCGTGCCGATGCAATAGAAGGTATCGCGCACGTTGGTCACCCAATCGCGCAACGCATCGTTCATCGCGTCCTTGAGCGTGCCGCGCCCGGAAGTCACCGGCACCACGTCGGCCCCCAACAGTTTCATCCGGAAAACGTTGGGCGCTTGCCGCTCAACGTCATGCGCGCCCATGTAGACCACGCATTTGAGCCCGAACTTGGCGCAGACGGTGGCGGTGGCCACGCCATGCTGGCCGGCACCGGTTTCGGCGATGATCCGGGTTTTCCCCATCCGGCGGGCGAGAATGATCTGGCCGAGCACGTTGTTGATCTTGTGCGCGCCGGTATGATTTAGCTCATCGCGCTTGAGGTAGACCTTGGCACCGCCGAGCCGCTCGGTCAGCCGTTCGGCGTGGTAAAGCGGGCTGGGACGGCCGACGTAATTCGTCCACAGATCGTCCATCTCGGCCCAGAACCCGGGATCGGTCTTGGCGCGCTCGTATTCCGCCTCGAGCTCAAGGATGAGCGGCATCAGCGTTTCGGAGACGAACCGCCCGCCGTAAATGCCGAACCGGCCCTTTTCGTCGGGGCCCTTCATGAAGGAATTGAACAGATCGTCGGCCATGGTTCCCGCTCCGCGTTGCCTTGCTCTGTCGTAAAGGTTGGAACGCGGCGGGACAAGAGAGCGAACGCGGGGCGCGGTTGGTAAACGCCACCGAAACTGCGCCCCGGCACCAGCATCAATGTGTGGCGATGAAGCCGGTCGACCAAACTCGCTGAATCGCTGCGCGGTTGCAGAAAACAACGAATTGCCGTCCGTTTTCCACCACCTGATAGCCGCGCCGCTCCACCTCGCGCAGAAAAACCTCGCGGCCAACGTGCGATTCAACATCTTCGACCGAGTGCTGGATCACACCGCCCTCCCGGGCCGGACCAGAGCCAAACAGCCGGGTCAGCCAACTCTCGGCCGTTCGACGATCTGCATGCGTTCCCATGTCCTGTCTCCCACGAGCGACTGGCGGATGGACTCAACGTGGCACAGATCCGTTACAGCAAACTTAACGACCGCGCACGCAGCGGTGATCTCGTTTTACCGAGCGTGCTGCACTGCGGCCATGAAATCCGCGATCATGCCCGCGTCCTTGGCCCCCGGCGCACGTTCCACCCCCGATGACACATCCACCTGCCGCGCCCCGGTGAGCCGGATCGCAAGCCCAACGTTTTTTGCCGTGAGCCCGCCCGCGAGCATCCACGGCCGCTGCCAGTGCCGCCCGGCGATCAGCCGCCAATCGAACGGCACACCCGTGCCGCCGGGCAGATCGGCCCCTTTCGGCGGCTTGGCGTCAATCAGGATCTGGTCAGCCACGATCTCGTAGGCCTCGATCCTGTCGATGTCAGCGGCGTCGGAAATCCCGACCGCCTTCATCACCGGCAGGCCAGTGCGGGCGCGGATCTCGGCCACCCGCGCGGGGCTTTCGTCGCCATGAAGCTGGAGCATATCGACCGGCATTTGCACGGTGATCTCGTCGAGCGCCGCATCGTCGGGGTTTACCACCAGCGCCACTTTGGCCAGCCCCGGCGGCACCGCGCGCGCGAGTGCCGTGGCGGCTTCGAGCGATACGTTGCGGGGGCTCTTGGCAAAGAACACGAAGCCGAGATAGCGCGCACCGGCCTCGACCGCCCAGCGCACCTGATCGGGGCTGGACAGGCCGCAGATCTTTACCTGAACAGACATCTGCCGGGTCTAGCGCCCGTCGTCGAGCAGCGCCAGAACGTCGTCGTCGGGGCTGGCATTTTTCTGTTTGAGGCTCTGCACTTCCTCACTGAGCTTGACCGCCGCGCGTTCCGCCCGCTTGCCCTTGGCGCGCTGCTTGTGCTCGCGCAGCCATTCCCACACGAAGCCGATCATCACCCCGGCGACAATGCCGCCGAAAATGACGATAAACAGCGGCACGCTCACCGCCCAACTGAAACCGAGAAAGCCCGAAAGCCCCGCCGGCAACAGGTGCAGCGTTACAAAATCACGGTTGGCAAGCGCCACGGTGACAAGGACAACCGCAAGCGCGGCCAGGAAGCCATAGCGGACATACCGCATCGGGTGCGCCTCCTATTTGCCGTTCAGACGGTCGCGCAGGTATTTACCCGTCTTGAAGAAAGGCACATGTTTCTCTTCCACGCTGACCGCCGCACCGGTGCGCGGGTTACGCCCCACACGGGGATCACGTTTCTTGACCGAAAACGCACCGAAGCCGCGCAGCTCAACCCTGTCGCCACGCGCCATCGCCTCGATGATCTCTTCGAAGATGGTGTTCACGATGCGCTCGACATCGCGCTGGTAGAGATGCGGATTTTCATCCGCGATCTTCTGGATCAGTTCCGACCGGATCATCCAACGTCCCCCCGAAAGACTGCCGAGGCGCCAACAGGCACAGCGCCCCTCACACCGACTATAGGAGCAAACGCGGGCTCGGGAAACAGCGTCGGCACAGGCGAGAGCACGAAATCGGCGCGAAACCGCACGATTTTTTACCATAAATCCCGCCGCTTAGGCCTTTGCCCCCCGTCAGCGCGGCCGCCGATGACCAATGCGCTCGGACTCTGGCACCCGATTCGCGCAGGCATGGCAAAGCCAAAACGAAAAACGGCCCCGGAGATCCGGGGCCGTTTGAGATCGATTCGTCGCAGCGCTGGGGCTTACTTGTCGCCCTTGAGCGCGGCGCCGAGAATGTCGCCGAGCGAGGCGCCCGAGTCGGACGAGCCGTATTGTTGCACGGCTTCCTTCTCTTCGGCGATCTCGCGGGCCTTGATCGAAAGGCCGAGTCGGTGAGATTTTGCATCGACGTTGGTCACGCGCACATCAACGTGGTCGCCAACCTGGAAGCGCTCGGGGCGCTGCTCGGCGCGGTCACGCGACAGATCGGAGCGGCGGATAAAGGATTTCATCCCTTCGTAGTCCACCTCGATGCCGCCATCCTCGATCGCGGTCACGGTCACGGTGATGATTGCACCGCGTTTGACGCCACCCACGGCCTCGGCAAACTTGTCGCCGCCGAGCGCCTTGATCGAGAGCGAGATACGCTCCTTCTCGGTATCGACTTCCGACACCACCGCCTGAACGGTATCGCCCTTGCGGTAGGTCTGGATAGCTTCCTCGCCGCGCTGATCCCAGCTCAGGTCGGACAGGTGCACCATGCCGTCGATATCGCCCTCGAGGCCGATGAACAGCCCGAATTCGGTGATGTTCTTCACCTCGCCTTCAACCTCGGTGCCTTCCGGGTGGGTCTCGGCAAAGACTTCCCACGGATTGCGCATTGTCTGTTTCAGGCCGAGCGAAACACGGCGCTTGGCGGCGTCGATCTCCAGCACCATCACGTCCACCTCCTGCGAGGTCGACACGATCTTGCCGGGGTGCACGTTCTTCTTGGTCCAGCTCATTTCCGAGACGTGCACCAGGCCTTCCACACCGGGCTCCAGCTCCACGAAGGCGCCGTAATCGGTAATGTTGGTCACGCGGCCCTTGTGCACCGAATTGAGCGGGTAGCGGGCGGCCACCAGATCCCAAGGATCGTCCTGCAGCTGTTTCAGGCCGAGGCTGATGCGATGGGTTTCGCGGTTGATCTTGATCACCTGCACCTTGATCGTTTCGCCGATCGAGACGATCTCGGAGGGGTGGTTGACACGGCGCCAGGCCATGTCGGTCACGTGCAGGAGGCCGTCAACGCCGCCGAGATCGACAAAGGCGCCATATTCGGTGATGTTCTTGACCACACCGTCAATATTCTGGCCCTCGGTGAGGTTGCCGATCACCTCGGCGCGCTGCTCGGCGCGGCTTTCTTCGAGAATCGCGCGGCGCGAGACCACGATATTGCCCCGGCGACGGTCCATCTTGAGAATCTGGAACGGCTGCTTGAGGCCCATCAGCGGGCCGGCATCGCGCACCGGGCGCACATCGACCTGGCTGCCGGGCAGGAAGGCCACGGCACCGCCAAGATCGACGGTGAAGCCGCCCTTGACGCGGCCAAAGATCGCGCCTTCGACGCGGGCGTCGTCCGCGTAGGCTTTTTCGAGCCGGTCCCAGGCTTCTTCGCGGCGGGCCATCTCGCGGCTGATAACAGCTTCGCCACGGGCATTCTCGGCGGCGCGCAGGTAAACTTCCACCTCGTCACCGACGGAGATGTCGGGCGCTTCGCCGGGATTTGCGAATTCCTTGATGTCGACGCGGCCTTCCATCTTGTAGCCGACGTCGATAATGGCTTGGCCCGCCTCGATGGCGATCACCTTGCCCTTGACGACAGTGCCCTCATCGGGCGTGTCCATTTCGAAGCTTTCGTTGAGGAGGGCTTCGAAGTCCTCCATCGTCGCTTTAGCGCACATGCGGTCTCTGGTTCCTTTACGTTGTCTTTCCGGCCTGGCGGTTGTCTCCGCCGGTCTTTCATCGCGTTGCCGACAGGGATCCGCAAAACCAAAGAGGGCCGGATGTCCGACCCTGCTCGCTCTCTTGTCTCACGGCGTTGTTATCCTGCCTTGGCGCGGGGCTATACGGGCTTTCGGCCAACAAGGCAAGGGGGTGCCGGGCTGTCAACGTCTGATCGGTTCAGCATTTTGCGCGGGTGTTTGCCCACACCCGGCGCGCGGCATCTTGGCTTCAACGAGGGCGGGTGGCGCATCGCCCCGCGCCATGACACATATCGCATCATGCAACGATCCTGCCGCGTAACGCCGCTCAGTCCGGCACGGCCCGTCCGGTTTTCCGGTGAACCTCATGCCAACACCCTGTTTTGGCGAGCCGTTTTTCATCTGCATTCAAGCCCAAGGCGCACCGGCGGGCCACCCCCGGCTCAGGCGTGGGGCGAGGACAGGATCGCCGCTTCCGCCCGGTTGAGCGCACGGCGCGCGTGATCGCCATAGGCCATCGGGTCTTCGCCCAACTCCGGCATCAGCCCCACCAGCCGCGCGCGCTGCGCCGCGTCGACGCTGGCCAGCGCCTCGCCCGCCGGGTGGAAGCTCTCCGTCTCCAGGCCATTGGCAAACACCACCTCGTGGTGCGGCAACAACAGGTGAACGTAGAGCACCGAGGTCAGCGTGAGATCGCGCACCACGGTGCGGTCGTTCACCAGGTCGCGCGCGGCCACCAGCACCTCGTCGGTGTTGAACAGCGCGCGCGCCTTCGCACCTTTCACCAGCAGCCGATGGGCGGGGGAAACCACGAGATCGTCATCGGGCCGATCCTGCCCCAGCGCACCCGCGCGCAGCCGGATCGGGCGCAGTTCCGGCATCGCGTAGAGCCGCGCGCCGGTGATGCGCTTCTCGCCCTTCCAGAGCACCTCCTGGATCCCGTTATCCTTGGTCTGGATGCGGTCGCCCTCGGCGATATTTTCCACCGCCACGTCGCCGCGCTCGGTGCGGATGCGGGTGCCGGGGGTAAAGCAGATCACCCCGGTCGGCTGCTCGCTCAGGCGGTTGACCTCGGCCACCTCCATTTGTGCCCGCACCACCCAGAGATCGGTATTGGCTGGCGGCACAGCGCCGATGAACAGCAGGAGAGGTGGCTGGCTCGCGCCCAGATCGACCAGCGTCACGGTGTAGGCGCGAAACCCGTCTGTCACGTCAAAGCCGCGCTGCAGCAGCGGATCGCCAAAATCCGGCCCCCGCCCCACGCCGGTGCGCGACGGCGCGATCAGCCGCCCGAGCATCTTGCCAACCTTGCGCGCCACCCGCGCGCGCACCTCTGCCTCTCCTTCCGCGCCGGTGAGGGCGAGCACATGCTGCGGACCGTCGATCCGCACCGCTTCGCCGCTCCAGCGCCAGCCCGAGCCGACGCCGAGCGCACCACGCGGTGCGGCCTCAAGCCCGTCAATCTCGGTCTGTGTCCATGAGATGACAAACGTGCCCTGAGAGCCCGTTATCATGCCTGTTTGCCTGCCGTTTTGTTTTTTATTACCGAAACATTAACACGGGCATTGCCGCTTGTTAAGAATTTTGTCCGCCGCCGCGACGGGGCGCCGCCGCCCGATCAGAACCGCATCCGAAACTGAAGCGATCCCACCACCTGCCCGCTTTTTTGCCCCGCGAATTCCGGCCCGAGCCAGGTCGCCCCATAGAAAGCGCCCACCCGTTCGCCTTGCCAGCTCAGCCCCGCGCGCACCCGGTTGCGCAGCGGCGAGAGCGTGGAGCCGCCCGAAGCCGGCAACCAGGCCGAGCGCCACACCTTCGCGGTGTCGGCGCCGAGCAAAACCGAGAGCCCCGGTGCGGGCACCTGCGTCATCGTCTGGTAGACAAGGCCGGTCGTCTCGTCTCGGGCCAGAACGCCGGAGTTGAAGTTCGGCCCGATCAGCAGATCGACCCCGGCGCGCAGATAGGTTTCGTCGCCCGCACGGCCCTGCACGAAGGGGCGCAGCATCGCCCCCGAAGCGCCGCCAAAACCAAGCGCGATCGGCCGCGCCGCCTCGAAGGCGAGCACCGGGTAGAGCGCGTTGCCGATCTGCGCCGCGCGCACCGCCGCCGAAGGAACGGTGATGCCGAGGGCATCGTGCACGTCGGTCTGAAACCCCGCGAGCCCGGTGGCGGGGCCGGCCACCACCACCTCGCCGCCTGCAGTTACCTCGAAACCGCCACTGGCAAAATGGGTAAAGGCGCCGAGCGCCAGGATCCCCCCATAATGCCGATCGCCGGGCGCGGGTGTGGCGAGGTCTTCGGGGGCAATGATCCGGCTCGAAAACCGGTATTCCATCAGCTCACCGAAGCCCTCGGGCAGGCTTGCCGTGCCTTGCGCGCCACGCATCCAGCTCGCCACATACGAGCCGGTTTGCCAGCGGTCGTGCCCGTCACCGAGCGCGTCGTTTGTAAACAGCCGGCCAAACCCGAGCGTTATCCGCTCCTGAGCGCCCGCGGGCGCGGCCAAAGCAGCAAGGGCGATGAGACTCGCGAAAAGGGCATTGCGCATGTTTTGTCCAAGTCTATGCCCCCACGGCTCGGCCACTCTACACACACTTGTGCGATTCGGACAATTGCAGCCGGGCAACAGTTCGCCCCTTTATTACCCGCGTCGACGGGCCGGCGGGGGCCCGCAGCACAAGTTGCAGACCGTTCAGCCGCACTTGGAATGGCCGCAGGCGGCGCAAGTCATGCAGCCTTCGACCATGCGCATCTCGTATTGGCCACAATGCGGGCAGGCCGGTCCACGGCGCTGGCCGAGGTTGACCACCTGCGCCTGCGGGTCGGACTTGAGCCCCATGCCCTCGCCCGCGAGAAAACCGGTGGCCACCATGTGCCGCTCGATCACCCCGCCGATGGCGGCGAGGATCGAGGGCACGTATTTGCCACCGATCCAGGCCCCGCCGCGCGGATCGAACACCGCCTTGAGCTCTTCGACCACGAAGCTCACATCGCCGCCACGCCGGAACACCGCCGAGATCATCCGGGTGAGCGCCACCGTCCAGGCGAAATGTTCCATGTTTTTCGAGTTGATGAACACCTCGAATGGGCGGCGGTGGCCGTTCACGATCAGGTCGTTCACGGTAATGTAGATCGCGTGCTCGCTCTCGGGCCACTTCAGCTTGTAGGTGGTGCCGTCGAGCGTTTGCGGCCGGTCGAGCGGCTCCGACATGTAGATCACGTCCGCCCCCTTGTCGGCCTCGGGCGCGTCTTCGCTCGCCTCGCTCACGCTCAAAACCGAGCCCGTCACATCGTTCGGCCGGTAAGTGGTGCACCCCTTGCAGCCGGTGGCATAGGCCTCGCCATACACATCCTTGAACGCCTCGAAGCTGATATCTGCAGGCACGTTGATCGTCTTGGAAATCGAGCTGTCGACCCATTTCTGCGCTGCGGCCTGCATCTTCACGTGATCGGCGGGCGCAAGGGTCTGGGCGTTCACGAAATACTCCGGCAGGGGCGCCGCGCCAAACTTGTCGCGCCAGAGCTGCACGGCGTAATCCACCACCTCTTCTTCAGTGCGGCTGCCATCTTTCTGCAGCACCTTGCGGGAGTAGGCATAGGCAAACACCGGCTCGATCCCGCTTGAGACGTTGCCAGCGTAAAGGCTGATCGTGCCGGTCGGGGCAATGCTCGTCAGCAGCGCGTTGCGGATGCCATGCGCACGGATTGCTTTGCGCACATCATCGTCCATGTGGGCGAGCGTGCCGGAGGCAAGGTAGGCCTCGGCATCAAACAGCGGGAAGGGGCCCTTTTCCTTCGCCAGGTCAACGCTGGCAAGGTAGGCCTCGCGGGCGATGAGGTGCATCCAGGCCTCGGTCTGGGCCGCCGCCGCATCGGAGCCGTAGCGCTGGCCGACCATCAAGAGCGCATCCGCCAGCCCGGTGACGCCAAGCCCGATCCGCCGCTTCGCCTGCGCCTCCTGACGCTGCGCCTCCAGCGGGAAGCGGCTTTCGTCCACCACGTTGTCCATCATCCGCACGGCGGTGCGCACGAGCCGGGCCAGCGCTGCCTCGTCCAGCGCGGCGGCGGCCTCGAACGGGTCCGCCACAAGGCGCGCAAGATTGATCGAGCCGAGCAGGCAGGCGCCATAGGGCGGCAACGGCTGCTCGCCGCAGGGATTCGTCGCCGCGATCGTTTCGCAGTAGGCGAGATTGTTCATCGCGTTGATCCGGTCGATGAAGATCACCCCCGGCTCGGCGTAATCGTAAGTCGCCTGCATGATCCGGTTCCACAGATCGCGCGCCTCCACGGTGTGATACACCGTGCCGTCAAAGATGAGATCCCAGCTCGCATCGGCCTCGACAGCGGCCATGAACGCATCCGTCACCAGCACGCTCATGTTGAACATGCGCAGGCGCGCCGGGTCGGATTTGGCGGCGATGAAATCCTCGATATCGGGATGGTCGCAGCGCATCGTGGCCATCATCGCGCCGCGCCGCGACCCGGCCGACATGATGGTGCGGCACATCGCATCCCACACATCCATGAAGCTCAGCGGCCCCGAGGCATCCGCCGCCACGCCCTTCACGTCGGCCCCCTTCGGCCGGATGGTAGAGAAATCGTAGCCGATCCCGCCGCCCTGCTGCATCGTCAGCGCCGCCTCGCGCAGCTGCTCGAAAATGCCCGACATCGAATCGGGGATCGTGCCCATCACGAAACAGTTGAACAGGGTGACATTGCGCGCGGTGCCGGCCCCGGCGATGATCCGCCCGGCGGGGAGAAACCGGAAATCCTCGAGCGCTTGGTAAAAGTCCTCCTCGCGCTGCGGCTCGTTTTCCGCCAGCGCCCGGGCGATTCGCCGCCAGGTATCCTCGACCGATTTGTCGATCGGCGTGCCGTCCGCCTGTTTGAACCGGTATTTCATATCCCAGATCGACTGGGCGATGGGGGCGGCGAAACGGGTCATGTCGCGGGATCCTGAATGTTTTTGATGTCTGTGCCCGGTTGCGGCGGGGGGCGAGGCACTCATATAACCACAAGACCTTGGGGGTGTCGACGCATGAGCCACATCAATCTCGTAAAACTCTGCGTCGGCTGCGACAGCGTCGAAAGCCTCGCCCAATGGCAGCAGATGCGCACGGGCCGCGATCCCGACTGGCAGCCGCGCCACATCACCCGGATGTGGCCCAAACGCGAGGCCGAGCTTGTCGCCGGCGGCTCGCTCTACTGGGTAATCAAGGGCGTGATCCTCGCCCGCCAGCGCGTGCTCCTGCTCGACGAGGCGATCGGCGAAGACGGCATCCGTCGCTGCGGCCTCGTGCTCAGCCGCGAGCTCGTGCGCACCCAGCCCGCGCCGCGCCGCCCCTTCCAGGGCTGGCGCTACCTGCAACCGGGCGACGCCCCGCCCGACCTGCCTGCAAGCCGCGATGGCGACGACCCGCTGCCGCCGGAGCTTTCGTCGCGCCTCGCCGAGATCGGCATTCTCTGAAGCTGCCTTTTTCTTGGTGAAAATACTCACAATCCAGCGCCCGTGGCCGGCGTGCGCCATGCGTATTCGAGCCAGGGAAAAGTGCCGCGATCAGTAGCCCGCCCCCCGGTCGACGAGGTGCAACAAGGGCGCACCCGCCTCGCCGCGCCGGATGTTTTCCGCGATCACCTCCGCCGCTGTTTCGGTGCGGGTTTCCGAGGCGATATGCGGCGTGACGGTCACCTGCGGGTGAGCCCAGAACGGATGATCTTCGGGCAAGGGTTCCACCCGGAAAGTGTCGAGCGTCGCATGGGCGATATGGCCCGCATCCAACGCGGCGAGCAGCGCCGCGTCGTCGATCAGCGCGCCGCGCCCGGGGTTGAGCACCACCGCGCCGTGCGGGAGCAGCGCCAGCGTCTCGGCGTTCAGCACGTTTTGCGTCGCGGGCGTGAGCGGCAGCAGGAGAACGAGAATGTCGCTGCGCGCAAGCAGCGCCGTCAGCCCAACCGCGCCCGTGAAACAGGCCACCCCTTCGGTCGCTTTCGGCCGCCGCGACCAGCCCGCCACGTCGAATCCAAGCCCGGCAAGCGCCGCAGCACTTGCGGCCCCGAGCGCGCCGAGGCCGAGCACGCCAACCCGGCGCTGGCCCGCCAGCGGCGGAACATGGCGCTGCCATTGCCCGTCTGTGCGGCAGATGTCGGCATCCATGCCGAGATGGTGGCGCAGCACATGGCCCGCTACCCATTCCATCATGCCTTGCGTCAGCCCGCCATCGACCATGCGGGCATAAGGCATGGTCAGGGTCGGGTTCGCTATGATCGTCTCGACCCCGGCCCAAAGCCCCAGCGCCGCCTTGGCGCCGGTATAGGCAGAGAGATCGACGTCGCCCCCGGCGGGCGCGTACACGATGTAATCAACCGTTTCTGGCGCATGATCCAAGGCGAGCGCCGCCTCGATCCCATGCCGCATGAGCGCCGCCGATAGCGGCACGCGGTAGTCGTCAAAGACGCCCGGCGCAGTGACGAATTGCACATTTACGCTCATTTTGACCTTGCGCGGTGCACATGGGCCGATTGCACCAGTCCAAATCCGATCAAGAGCACCAGCATCGCCGAGCCGCCGTAGCTCACCAGCGGCAGCGGCACGCCCACCACCGGCACAAGCCCCATCACCATCGACATGTTGACCGCAAAGTAGAAAAAGAAGGTCGCGGCGACCCCGAGCGTAACCAGCGCGCCATAGCGGCTGGGGTTGCGCATCGCCGAGACGACGCAGAGCAGAATGATACCGAGATAGAGCGCCAGCAGCGAGCCGGCGCCGACAAAGCCAAACTCCTCGGCCAGCGTGGTGAAGATGAAATCGGTTTGCTTTTCGGGCAGGAAATTGAGCCGGCTCTGGGTGCCTTCCATGAAGCCGCGCCCAGTCCAGCCACCCGAGCCCAACGCGATCTTCGACTGGGTGATGTGGTAGCCCGCGCCGAGCGGGTCGGAGGCGGGATCGAGGAAGGTGTCGATCCGGGCATACTGGTAGTCTTTCAGCAATTGCCAAGGTGTGCCGCGCGAGACAAACACCGCCGTCACCGCGCCCGCGCCCAGCGCGCCCACGACCGCAAAGTAGAGGATATGCACGCCCGCGAGCCACATCACCACCGCGCCGCCGGCCATCAGCAGAATCGCGGTGCCAAGGTCCGGCTGGATCAGCGTAAGCATGGACGGAATGAGAATGATCGCCACCGGGATCGCCACCCAGACCGGCTTCGAGACCTTGGCGATGTCGAGCCAGTCGTAATAGGCGGCGAGCACCATGATCAGGGTGATCTTGACCAGCTCCGAGGGCTGCAACCGCATGAAACCGAGGTCGATCCAGCGCTGCGCTCCCATCCCGATTTCGCCGAAAAACTCCACCGCCAGCAGGAGTGTGAGCGATGCGCTGAAGGCCAGCACCGAGAGGTTGCGCCAGAACCAGATCGGCACCATGGCGATCACGAACATCACCGCCATGCCGAGTGCGAAGCGCTTCATCTGCGGCGCCGCCCATTGGCCCAGGTCTCCGCCCGCCACCGAGGTGAGCATGAGAAACCCGACCCCGGCCGCAGCGGTGATGAGCACGGCCAGGGCCCAGTTGAAATAGAGCACCTTGGCAAGGCCCGAGGGCGTCCATTTCACATTGTATTCCAGATAGCTCATGCCCGGCTCCGGCCTTGCGAAGGCGCTTGCGGCGGGCGCAGTTTGAGGCCCTCGAATCGCGAGCGGATGGTATTGCGCTGCGCCGTCGGGTAGGCCGAAAGAGGCGGCACATCGTCGTAGAGCGCGGCAAGCAGAACGTCGCGCGCGATCGGCGCGGCAGCCGTCGAGCCGCCGCCGCCATGCTCGACCAGCACAGAGACGGCGATCTCGGGCGCGTCGTGCGGGGCGTAGCCGACAAACAGCGCGTGGTCGCGCCGATCCCACGGCAGATCGTTGTTCGAGGTCACGCCGCGCGCGCGCTCGGCGGTGGTGATGTTGCGCACCTGGCTGGTGCCGGTCTTGCCGGCCATGCGCACGCCCTCGGCCACGACCCGGCTTGAGCCACCGGTGCCGCGGTTGCCGTTGACCACCTCATACATTCCCTGGCGCACCGCCGCGAGGTGCAGCGGATCCAGGTCGAGCGGTTCAAGCCCGCGCACCGGCTGCTCGACGCCATCGACCGCGCGCACCAGGCGCGGCTCGATCCGGGTGCCAGAGGCGATCCGCGCGGTCATCACCGCGAGTTGCAAGGGCGAGGCGAGCACATAGCCCTGGCCAATGGTGGCGTTGAGGGTATCACCAATCAACCAGTCGCCCTTGCCGCTTTCCAGCTTCCAGTCCTTGGTTGGCATCACGCCCTCGGCGACCGACGACAGCGGCACATCATGGCGCACCCCAAGGCCGAACTTGCGCGCCATCGCCGAGATCTTCTCGATCCCGACGATCTGGGAAAGCTCGTAATAATACACGTCGCAGCTTTCGCGCAGGCTGCGGATCAGGTCGACCCGGCCATGCCCGCCCCGGTTCCAGCAATGGAACCGCCGCCCGGAAACTTCGACGTAGCCGCGGCAGGTGAAGCTATCATCAAGCTTGATCAGCCCCGCGTCCAGCGCCGCCAGCGCCGTCATCATCTTGAAGGTCGAGCCGGGTGGATAGATGCCCTGGCTCGCCTTGTTGGGCAGCGGCCGGTAGGGATCTTCAAGCAGCGCATTGTAATCCTTCGTGGTAATCCCACGCACAAACTTGTTGGGGTCGAAGGTGGGGGCGGAGGCGAGCGCGAGGATGTCGCCGTTGCGCGGATCCATCACCACCGCCGCGGCGCTCTCGCCCGCCATCCGCGCTTCGCAGAAATTCTGCAAGCTGTGGTTGACGGTGAGTTGAATGTTGGCGCCCGGCACACCTTCCTGGCGGCCAAGCTCACGCATGACCCGGCCAACGGCGTTGACCTCAACGCGGCTGGTGCCGGCACTGCCGCGCAGCCGGGGTTCAAACGCCGCCTCGATCCCCGATTTGCCGATCTGGAAGCGCGGGATCTGCAACAGCGGATCGGGATCGTCGATCCGGTCGAGATCGTAATCCGAAACCGGGCCGACGTAGCCGGTGATATGCGCGAAATCCGAGCCCAGCGGGTAAACCCGGCTCAGGCCCACTTCCGGGTTCACCCCCGGCAGCGCGGGAGTGTTCACCGCCACCTCCGCCACGTCCTGCCAGCTTACCCGGTCGGCGACGGTGACAGGCACGAACGGCGAACGCCGCGCCATCTCGGAGAGCACCTTTTCGATCTCGTCGGGATCAAGCCAGATCAGCTTGCCGAGCCGGTCGAGCACCGCTTTGGGATCGCCCGCGTCTTCGCGGGTCATCACAATGCGGTAGTTCTGCTCGTTGCCGGCGACAAGCACCCCCTTGCGATCATAGATCAGCCCGCGGGCGGGCGGCAGCAGGCGGATGTTGATCCGGTTGCGGTCGGCGAGCATGCGGTATTCATCGGCTTGCTCAAGCTGCATATAGCGCATCCGCGCCACCAGCACGCCGGCAAAGCCAAGCTGGGCGGCGCCGAGGAGCAGCCCGCGCCGGGTAATGCGCCGCGCGCTCTTCTCGGTATCGGCCGGCGAGCGCCTCATGCCAACCGCGCCTCCGCCGCGTGTTCGCCGGGCGCGAGCCGGCGCACCCGGAAGGCCCAGACCGAAACCGCTGCCACCAGCGGGTAGACGGCAATGTTGACAACCAGGCCGATCAGCGACAGCCCGAACGGCGCCCGCTCGACGAAGAACACCGCAAGCAGCGTCCGCTCGGCGACAAACATCAGCACCAGCACGGCGGCCACGGTGGCCCATTCCACTGGAAATGTCTGCTCGCCCAACAGCCCGGCGCGGCCACGAAGCGCTTCGAGGCCGATCACCGCAAGCGCCGCCCCCGGCCCCGGCGGGCGGAAAAACATGAATTCAGACACGAGCATAAGAACGCCGAACAGCAGCACCGGCACGAAATCCGGCCGGCGCAGCACCCAGGCAAAGCCGAGAAGCACGATCAGGTCGGGCGGCGGCCAGCCCCCCGTCATCGGCCCCACCGGGAGCATGCGAAAGAAGATGGAAAAAGCCCCAAGCACGAGCAAGAGCATGGCGAAGCCAAAACGATGGAGCGTGGCCGGGTCGATCATTGATCCGCCTCCGCTCCGCCATCGGCTTCCGTGGTGTCAGGCGGCACATTCTCGGCCACCGGGGCGAGCACCGGGTTCATCACCATGAGCGCGCCGGCGCCGGTGACCACTTCACCCGGGTGAGACCGCAGCACCCGCAGGAAATTGAGCCGCTCGTAATCGGCCGCGAGCCGCACCCTGAGCCGCCGGTCGGCTCCGCGAATGACCTCGCCCACCAGGAGCCCCGCCGGGAATACCCCGCCGTCGCCCGATGAGATCACCCGGTCGCCCGGGCGCACCTCTTCGGCGTTCTCGATAAACTCAAGCGGCGGCCCGTCGGAATTGTCGCCATGCAAGAGCGCGACCTGCCCCGAAGGCTGGATCGTCACCGGAATGCGGCTTGAGCTGTCGGTGAGCAGGATCACCCGCGCCGTCTGCTGACCGACCCCCGAGATCCGCCCCACAAGACCAAGCCCATCCATCGCCGCCCAGCCATCCACCAGCCCGTCGCGCGCGCCGACGTTGAGCAGCACCGATTGCCGGAACGGCGAGCCCGAATCGGTGAGCACCACACCAGTGACGTAGGAAAGCCGGGCATCGAGGCGGACGTTGTTGAGATCAAGCAGCTTGGCGTTCTCCTGCTCAAGCTGCAGCGCGGCCTCTTTCCAGGCCTTCATCTGCTGCAACTCGCGGCGCAGCTCTTGGTTCTGCTCGGCGAGCCGGGCATAGGATTGAAAGCCCTCGATCAGTCCGGCCACCTTGGTGACCGGCACCAGCGCCCATTCCATGTTGGGCACCAGCGCATCGACCACCTGGGCGCGAAACCGCTCAACGCGCGGGCTGTCGATCCGCCACACCAGGAATGTCGCAAAGAGCGCAAACACCACGAGCCCGACCAGAATCCGCCTGACCGGGGTAACAAAATCTTCGCTGTGCCGCCGGTTTGTCGCCAATCAGGCCTCCGTCCGCCCGGGGCCGCGCCCGGTTCAGCTATCGTAGTCGATAACGTGGCGCAGCTGCTTTTCGTATTCCAGAGCCCGACCGGTGCCGAGCGCCACACAATTGAGTGACTCGTCGGCAACCGAGATCGAAAGCCCGGTTTGTTCGCGCAGCGAAAGATCAAGCTCGCCCAGGAGCGCACCGCCGCCGGTGAGCATCACCCCGCGGTCGACGATATCGGCGGCTAGGTCGGGCGGGGTGGTTTCGAGCGCCACCATCACCGCCTCGCAGATCTGCTGCACCGGCTCGGCCAGCGCCTCGGCAACCTGGGCCTGGTTGATCTCCATCTCCTTCGGCACACCATTGAGCAGATCGCGCCCGCGGATCATCATGCTCACCCCGCGCCCGTCATCGGGCATTCGCGCGGTGCCGATCGAGGTCTTGATCCGCTCGGCGGTGCTTTCGCCGATCAGCAGGTTATGCTGGCGGCGCAGAAAGTTGATGATGCTTTCATCCATCCGGTCGCCGCCCACCCGCACCGAGCGGGCATAGACGATGTCGCCCAGGCTGATCACCGCCACCTCGGTGGTGCCGCCGCCGATATCGACAACCATGCTGCCGGTCGGATCGGTGATCGGCATTCCCGCACCAATCGCCGCCGCGATCGGTTCGGCGATGAGCCCGGCCCGGCGCGCCCCGGCGCTCAGCACCGATTGGCGAATAGCGCGCTTTTCCACCGGCGTCGCGCCGTGCGGCACGCAGACGATGATCTTGGGCTTCGAGAAGGTCGTGCGTTTGTGCACCTTGCGGATGAAATACTTGATCATCGCTTCCGCCGTGTCGAAATCGGCGATCACGCCTTCGCGCATCGGCCGGATCGCCTCGATCGAGCCCGGCGTGCGGCCGAGCATCAGCTTGGCGTCTTCGCCCACGGCGAGCACCTTTTTGACCCCGTCCTTGACGTGATACGCCACCACGGAAGGTTCGTTGAGGATGATTCCCCGGCCTTTGACGTAAACCAATGTGTTGGCTGTGCCGAGGTCGATTGCCATGTCGGACGAGAATAAACCTGAAAAGAGAGACATGCTCTGGCTTTCATGCAAATGGGAAGGCGGCGAGTGCCCGGGTTCGGGTGCTTATAGGGGCAGGCGCGGCGCGAGGAAAGGCCCCGGCCCGCACCTGCAAGCTGTTTTTCGCCGCCCGAGCGGCGCGATCAGACCGCCTCGGGCTTGGTTTTCTCGCGCCGCACGATCAGGTTATTGAGCGCGTTCACATAAGCCTTGGCCGAGGCCACCACGGTATCGGTATCCGACGAGGTGCCGGTGACGATCTTGCCGCCCTCTTCCATCCGCACCGTCACCGTGGCCTGGGCATCTGTGCCTTCGGTCACCGCGTGCACCTGGTAGAGGTTGAGCTTGGCGCTATGCGGAAACAGCGCCTTGATCGCGTTGAAGGAGGCATCCACCGGGCCGTCGCCGGTTTGCGTTACCTGGGTATCGACGCCATCGATGGTGAGCGTGAGGTCGGCCGATTGCGGCGCCTCGGTGCCGCAGATCACCCGCAGAAATTTCACCTTGATCCTGTCGGCCGCCGTCGAACCCTCGCCCATCAGCGCGATCAGGTCTTCGTCGAACACCTCCTTCTTGCGATCGGCGAGTTCCTTGAACCGCACGAAGACGTCGACCAACTGATTATCGGCCAGCTCGTAGCCCAGATCCTTGAGCTTGGCGCGCAGCGCGGCCCGGCCTGAGTGCTTGCCCATCACCAGATTTGTCGAAGCCAGCCCGATATCCTCGGGCCGCATGATTTCAAAGTTCTGCGGATTCTTCAGCACCCCGTCCTGGTGAATACCGCTCTCGTGGGCAAAGGCGTTCTTGCCGACGATGGCCTTGTTGAACTGCACCGGAAAGCCCGAAACCTGCGCCACCCGGCGCGAGATGTTCATGATCTTCGTGCTGTCGACCCCGGTGCGGTAGGGCAGGATATCGTTACGCACCTTGAGCGCCATCACCACCTCTTCAAGCGCGGTATTGCCCGCGCGCTCGCCCAGTCCGTTGATCGTGCTCTCGATCTGGCGCGCGCCGGCTTCGACGGCAGCCAGCGCGTTGGCCGTGGCCATGCCCAGATCGTCATGGCAATGGGTGGCGAAGACAATCTCGTCGGCCCCCGGCACCCGCTCGATCAACATCCGGATCAGATCGGCGCTCTCGCGCGGCGCGGTGTAGCCCACGGTATCGGGAATGTTGATCGTGGTGGCCCCGGCCTTGATGGCAATCTCGACCACGCGGGCAAGGTAATCGTGCTCGGTGCGGGTGGCATCCATCGGCGACCATTGCACATCGTCGCACAGATTGCGCGCGTGACTCACCGAATCGTGGATCATCTCGGCCGCCTGATCCATCGTCAGGTTCGGGATCTGGCGGTGCAGGGGCGAGGTGCCGATGAAGGTATGAATCCGCGGGCGTTGGCTATGTTTGACAGCCTCCCAGCAGCGGTCGATATCCTTCACGCTGGCGCGGGCGAGGCCGCAGATCACTGCGTTTTGCGTGCGTTTGGCAATTTCGCTCACGGCGAAAAAATCGCCCTCGGAGGCGATCGGGAAGCCTGCTTCGATGATATCGACCCCCATCTCGTCAAGCATCTCGGCAATTTCGAGTTTTTCCTCGTGGGTCATCGTCGCACCGGGCGCTTGCTCGCCGTCACGCAAGGTGGTGTCAAAAATCAGGACGCGGTCCTGTTTGCTGGGCAATGTCATGGAAGTGTCTTTCTCTGGTGTCTTAGCCGTTGGCCATGGGGCCGGTATGTGGGCCGGTATGTGGGCCGATCTGCGTCGTCAGGCGCGGAAATGTCTCCTCTGAGCGCTCGCGCCAAGCGGCACACTCAGAGGCGGCTAAGCAGAAGCAGCGCGGCAAGCGCGGACGGGCGCAAAAGCGCGTCGGTCGCAAAAAAGGGGTTAGCCGCGAATGTCATGTTGCGCAATATAGCCGTGACAGCCGCAATGAAAAGGCCCTATTTGAACGGTTTATGGTCCGTATGACTGACCCATCCGTAGTATGCGCATGATACACAATGCTCTTGTTCTCGGCGCGTCCGGTGGGATTGGTGAGGCGCTCGCAGACCATCTCGAAGCCCATTGCACCAAAGTCACCCGTCTTTCGCGCGCCGAAGGGCTCGATTATGACGATCCCGCCCGCGCCGAGGCCACGCTCGCCGCACTCGATGGCCCGTTTCACACCATCGTCATTGCCACCGGCGCGCTGGAGCCCGGCGGGCACGCACCTGAAAAGGCGCTGCGCCAGATCGACGCCACGGCGCTCGCCCGGCACTTCGCGGTCAACACCATCGGCCCGGCGCTGGTGCTGAAACATGCGCCCCGGCTATTGCCGCGCGGCGAACGGGCGGTGCTGGCGGCGCTCTCGGCCCGGGTCGGCTCGATCGGCGACAACCGGCTCGGCGGTTGGCACGGCTACCGCGCGGCCAAGGCGGCGCTGAACCAGCTCGTGAACGGGGCCGCCATCGAGCTTGCGCGCAGCCACCGCGCGGCGATCTGCGTGGCGCTGCATCCTGGCACCGTCGCCACCCGCCTCACCGAAACCCACGGCAACGGCCATGCCCGCACACCACCCGACGAGGCCGCCGCCAACCTGCTCGGCGTGCTCGCCGGCCTCACCCCAAACGACACCGGCAGGTTCTTCGACTGGCAAGGCAAGCCCGTGCCATGGTGAGATCGCTCGTTCTGGTGCTCGGCGACCAGCTTTCGCCTGCGCTTTCCGCGCTCGCTGAAGCCGACAAGGCGCAGGATGCGGTGGTGATGGCCGAGGTGATGGGCGAAGCCGGCTCGCCGAAGCACCACCCCAAAAAGATCGCGCTGATCTTTGCCGCGATGCGCCACTTCGCCGCCGAGCTTGAGGCCAAGGGCTGGCGCGTGCTCTATTCGCGCCTCGACGATCCTGGCAACAGCCAGTCGATTACCGGCGAGCTTTTGCGTCGCGCCTGCGAGACCGGCGCCAAGGCGGTGCGCGCGACCACCCCAGGCGATTGGCGCCTGATCGCCGCGCTCGATGCGCTGCCGATCCCCGTTACCCGGCTGGAAGACACCCGCTTTCTCGCCAGCGCGGCCGGGTTCGCACGCTGGGCCAAGGGCCGCAAAACGCTGCGAATGGAGTTTTTCTACCGCGAGATGCGGCGCAAATACCGGATTTTGCTCGACGATGACGGCAAGCCTGAAGGCGGCAAGTGGAACTATGACGCCGAGAACCGCAAGCCCGCCTCAAGCGATCTGTTTCGGCCAACACCGCCGGCCTTTACCCCCGACGCGATCACCGTGGCGGTGCTCGATCTGGTTGGACACAAGTTTGCCGATCATTTCGGTTTGCTCCACCCCTTCACCTTCGCCGTTACGCGCGCGGACGCGGAAAAGGCGGCGGAGCATTTCTTCACGGAGTCCCTCGCCAATTTCGGCCCCTACCAGGATGCGATGCTGATCGGCGACGATACACTCTATCACAGCCTGCTCTCGCCCTACCTCAACCTTGGCCTGCTCGATCCGCTCGCGCTGATCCGCCGCGCCGAAGCCGAATACCGCGCCGGCCGGGCACCGCTCAGTTCCGCCGAAGGCTTCATCCGCCAAATCCTCGGTTGGCGTGAGTTTGTGCGTGGGATCTGGGCATTGCAGGGCCCGGAATACACAAAGCGCAACGCGCTCGGCCACCACCGCCCCCTGCCTGCCGCTTATTGGGGCGGCGAGACAAAGATGACATGCCTGCGCGAGGCGGTGCGCGCCACGCGCGCGAACGCCCACGCGCATCACATCCAGCGGCTGATGGTCACCGGCAATTTCGCCCTGCTTGCCGGGGTGGCCCCGGGCGAGGTGCACGCGTGGTATCTTTCGGTCTACGCCGATGCCTTTGAATGGGTCGAGGCACCCAACACCATTGGCATGAGCCAGTTTGCGGACGGTGGCGTGGTCGCGTCCAAGCCTTACGTCTCGTCCGGGGCCTACATCGACCGGATGTCGGATTACTGCCGCCATTGCAGCTACGACGTGCGCAGCCGCAGCGGCGAGGCCGCCTGCCCGCTCAACGCGCTCTACTGGCATTTCCTCAGCCGCCACCGCGCGCGCTTCGCCGCCAATCCGCGCATGGGCCTCATCTATGCCGCGCTCGACCGGATAAATCCGGACGACCGCCGCGCGATCTTCGCCCGCGCCAACACTTATCTGGAACAGATCGACACGGGCGCGGATCCAGTGTAAGATAATAGATTAATCACTTGTGTTTCATGATTCTTCTATTACTGGACGCGGGCAGAAAAATCTCGCAAAAGGACCAAACCGACGCGCCTTGGGCCGCGTACGGGGTGTCAAGGCATGAAAGGCCGGTCCCATGACGCAACGCAGAAAACGCAAGAGCGCCGCCGATCGGAAGGCGGAAATCGTATCGACAGCGATCCGCGTTGCCGCCGATATCGGCCCTGGTCGTGTGACCACCCAGCACCTTGCCGATGAGGTGGGCGTGACCCAGCCCGCGATCTTTCGGCACTTCGCCACCAAGTCGGATATCTGGCTCGCAGTCGGCGATCACATCGTCGAAGAGCTCAACCGGGTGCATGCCGACCAAGGCAACATTGCCCCGAACAACGCGCATGACATGCTGCACCGTTTGATCAGCAACCATTTGGGGCACATCACCGCGAACCCGTCGATCCCCGCGATCCTGTTTTCCCACGAATTACAGGCCGATAACGCCGACCTGCACGAAAAGTTCACCACCCTGCTCGGTCAGCGGCGCGAGGCGATCGCCGCGCTTATCCGCGACGCCCAGGCCTCTGGCCAGCACCGCGCCGAACTGGTGGCGGAGGATGCCGCGCACCTACTGATTGCGGCAATGGAGGGCCTGTCGATGCGCTGGCTGCTCGAGGATCGGGGCTTCGATCTCGCTGAAGAGGGCGGCCGGGTGCTCGGCTCGCTGATCGACGGGTTCCGCGCCTGATCCGATACGCCTGAAACATTCGCAGCGCGCGACATTTTGGCGCATTATCGAATCTGACCTTTTGCCATGGAGTCTGGCTTTCGATCCGGTATCATGCGATAGACAATTTCAAATGTACGCGCGAACGGGCAAGAATCAGTCTCACGGCGAACCGTGGACGTCAGGTTGGAACCGGCAGGCCACGGCCTCTCGGACCAGGAAACAAGGGAGAAAACATGGCACATGTTGTCATTCTGGGCGCGGGCCTCGGCGGCTCGATTCAAGCCTTTGAGCTCAAGGAAACGCTGAATCGCAGCGACAAGATCACGGTGATTTCCAACAAGCCGTATTTCCAGTTTACCCCGTCGAACCCCTGGGCCGGCGTGGGCTGGCGCTCGAAGGACGAGATCACCGTCGACCTCGCGCCAGTGATGAAGAAGCGCGGCATCGACTTTATCTGCGATGGGGCGGCCAAGCTCCTGCCCGATGAAAACAAGATCGTCCTCGCCTCCGGCCGGGAAGTCACCTACGATTACCTGGTGATCGCCACCGGCCCCGAGCTGGCTTTCGACGAGATCGAAGGGTTCGGCCCCGAGGCGCACACCAACTCGGTCTGCTCTGTCGAACACGCCGAGCTTTCGGGGGGCAAGGGTGGCACTTGGGAGCAGTTCTGCGCCGATCCCGGCCCGATCGTGGTGGGCGCGGTGCAGGGGGCTTCGTGCTTCGGCCCAGCCTACGAATACCTTTTCACTCTCGATACCGATCTGCGCCGCCGCAAGATCAAGCACAAGGTGCAGATGACCTTCATCACCTCCGAGCCCTATATCGGCCACCTCGGCCTCGGCGGCGTAGGCGATACCAAGGGCACACTCGAAAGCGCCATGCGTGACCGCGATATCAAGTGGATCACCAACGCCAGAACCGATAAGTTCAGCGAAGACGCGGTGCACGTCACCGAGTTCGACGAAGACGGAAACGAAAAGAAAAAGCACGAGGTGCCGGCCAAGTACAAGATGATGCTGCCGGCGTTTCGCGGCATCCCGGCAGTGATGGGCCTCGAGGGGCTGGTAAACCCGCGCGGCTTCATCATCGTCGACCAGTATCAGCGCAACCCGAAATACCGCAACATCTTCGGGATCGGCGTGGCCATCGCCATCGCCCCGCCGGTGGCCACCCCGGTGCCGACTGGCGTGCCGAAGACCGGCTTCATGATCGAATCGATGGTCACCGCAACGGCCCACAACCTGCCCCGGGTTATCCGCGGCGAGGAGCCGAACGAACTGCCAAGCTGGAACGCGCTTTGCCTGGCCGACTTTGGCGATCGCGGCATCGCCTTCCTCGCCATGCCGCAAAACCCGCCGCGCAACGTCAACTGGGGCGGCGAAGGCAAATGGGTTCACTGGGCCAAACTCGCCTTCGAATGGTATTTCATGCGCAAGATCAGAATGGGCGTGAGCGAGCCATTCTACGAAAAAATGATCATGAAAATGATGAAGATCAACAAGCTCAACAAGTGATCTCCAGTGCATATGTTGACAGGGCCGCCCCATCGGGCGGCCCTTTTCTATTGGCTGAATTCAGCGCCGCACCGCGCAAACTTCGCACCAAGGCCAACCATCGCAACGCCGCCGCCAACCAGGCCAGATTGCTTGGCCCGGATTACCTGGCGCTGCATCTGGCGCATTCGGTCTGCTATTCGGCGGGCACCGCATCTTCGCCTTCGGCTGCGGTCTCGGTGGCAGGTTCCGCGAGCATGGATTTCATCACACCCTGCTCCCAGTCGCCGGCCACGCGGGTGCCGTCGGGGTAGGTCACCGTGCCCTGCCCCTCGCGCTGGCCGCCGACAAAGCTGCCTTCGTAAACGGTGCCATCGGCGTAGCGCTCGGTGCCGCTCCCACTTTTCACCCCATCCACCCAGGCGCCATCGTAAAACGTGCCATCGGCGCGGGTGAGCTTGCCCTGACCATGGAACCGGTCGGCCCGGAAGCTGCCCTCGTAGGTATCGCCATTGGCGAAGGTGATCTTGCCCGTGCCGTCGAGCAGGCCCGCCTTCCAGCTACCGGAGTAGCTGTAGCCATCGGCCCGAGTGAGCGTGCCCTGCCCTTCATAGAGCCCTGAGGCAAAGCCGCCCTCGTAACTCATTCCATCAACGCGGGTAACGAGCCCTGTGCCCTCGAACACGCCATCGCGCCAGCCTCCCTCGTAGGTCGAGCCGTCGGGATAGGTGATCTTGCCCTCGCCATCGGGCAGGCCGGCGCGGAACTGGCCGATGAAAACCGAGCCATCGGGATAGGTCTCGGTGCCGTTGCCCTCGATCCGGCCATCAATCCAGCCGCCCTCGTAGCGATAGCCGTCGCGGCCAGTGAAGGTGCCCTGCCCCGAGCGCCGATTGGAAACAAAGCCGCCCTCGTAGACATCGCCGTTGGCATAGCTCACCTTGCCCAGCCCCGAGCGCACACCCATCACGAACGGGCCCTCGTAGACAGCGCCGTTCGGCCCGGTGAGGGCCCCGGTGCCATCCATCTGCCCATCCTTCCAGCCGCCGGTGTAGCGCAGGCCCTCGGCGGTGGTAAGCGTGCCCTGGCCATTCGGCGTGCCATTGGCAAAGGCGCCTTCGTAAACCGTGCCATCGGCTTCGGTAAGCCTGCCCTGGCCCTGCTTCACGCCCATCACCCAATCGCCTTCGTAAACCGTGCCCGAGGGGCTCTCAAGCCGGCCCTGGCCGTGGTGCTGCCCGGCGCGAAATCCGCCTTCATAGCTGAAGCCGTTGGCGTAGACCGCAAGCCCGGTGCCGTTGATCTGGCCCTCGACCCAATCGCCATCGTAGGAGGTGCCGTCGGCATAGGTCACCTTGCCCACCCCATGCGGCCGACCCTTGGCAAAGCCGCCTTCGTAAACCGAGCCGTTGGGAAAGCGCGCCACGCCCTCGCCCCGGATCTCGCCATCTACGAAGGTGCCAGTGTATTCGTAACCGGTGGGTGTGCGCAGAGTGCCGTTACCGTGGCGCACGCCGTCTTTCAGTGCGCCGTCGTAGATCGACCCGTCATCATATTGCACCACCTCATTGGCCGTGTCCTGGGCCAGCACCGGCCCCGCGACAAGCGCCAGCGACACCGCCAAGGCGCGCGCCGCAGGTGTCCATCCCCTCAATAGCTGCGACATGACCTTCCTCTTCCCGGCTCGATCGTGATTGCGTCTTTCCCCATGCGGCAAAACCTAATGAAGCAGCGCAGGGGAGACAACGCTTTTCGCCCGTGAACCAGATGGAGCCGGCTTTTCCTCACCCACAAACCTGCTAAACGGTTGCGGTGTAACCCAAGAGCCGAACCGAGGCCCGAGATGACCGAGACCTTCCGCCTGACGCTGGCGCAGTTGAACCCGACCTTGGGCGATATCGCCGGCAATGCCGCCAAGGCGCGCGCAGCCTGGGCCACGGCGAAGGCCGCCGGGGCAAACCTCGTGGCCTTGCCCGAGATGTTTCTCGTCGGCTACCAGCCGCAAGACCTGGTGATGCGGCCGGCTTTCTGGCGCGAGGCGATGGCGGCGGTGACGGCGCTGGCCACCGAGTGCGGCGACGGCCCGGCGCTCGCCATCGGCGCGCCGTTCCATGACGGGCAAGCGCTCTACAACGCCTATCACATCTGCGAAGGCGGGCAGGTGCGCCTGCGCGTGATCAAGCAGGTGCTGCCCAACCACGCGGTGTTCGACGAAAAGCGCCTCTATGCCCGCGGCCCCGATCAGGGCCCGTTTCGCATCGGCCCGCTGCTGATCGGCACACCGATCTGCGAAGATGCGTGGTGGGAAAACCACGTCTGCTCGACCATGGCCAAGGCCGGTGCCGAGCTTCTTTTGGTGCCCAACGGCTCGCCCTACCATCGCGGCAAGATGGCCGTGCGCAAGGGCCACATGCGCGCGCGGGTAGCCGAAACCGGCCTGCCGCTTGTCTATCTCAACATGACCGGCGGACAAGACGACCAGGTGTTTGACGGCGCGAGTTTCGCGGTGAATCCGGGCGGCGAAATTGCTTTTCAGTTGCCACAATTCGACGACGCGCTGGCGCATGTCGATCTTGAGAAAACCGATGCCGGCTGGCGCATCCGCGCGGGCGCCGCGACAGCCGAACCCGACGCATGGGAAGCCGATTATCACGCCATGGTCGTTGCTCTGCGCGATTACATCGCCAAAACCGGCTTCGAGAAAGTGCTGCTGGGGCTTTCCGGCGGCATCGACAGCGCGCTCGTCGCCGCCATTGCCGCCGATGCGCTGGGGCCGGATCGGGTGCGCTGCGTGATGCTGCCCTCGGAATACACCAGTCAGGCCTCGCTCGACGATGCCGTGGCCGTGGCCAAGGCGCTTGGCGCCCGGCTCGATACCCTGCCGATCACCAGCCCCCGCGCCGCCGTAACCGAGGCGCTGGCACCGCTTTTCGCTCGCACCGCGCCCGATCTCACCGAGGAAAACATCCAGTCGCGCCTGCGCGGGCTCCTGCTCATGGCGCTGTCCAACAAGTTTGGCGAGATGCTGCTGACCACCGGCAACAAGTCCGAGGTGGCCGTCGGCTACGCGACAATCTACGGCGACATGGCCGGCGGTTACAACCCGATCAAGGATCTCTACAAGACCCGCGTGTTTGCAACCTGCCGCTGGCGCAACGCGCATCATCGGCCCTGGATGAAAGGCCCGGCTGGCGAGGTGATCCCGCCCGCGGTGATCGACAAGCCGCCCAGCGCCGAGCTGCGCGACAACCAGAGGGACGAAGACAGCCTGCCGCCCTACGACGTGCTCGATGCCATCCTCGATGGGTTGATCGACCGCGAGGCAAGCGTGGCCGAGCTGGTTGCCGAAGGCTTCGATCCGGAGACGGTCAAGCGCGTGGAGCACCTTATTTTCATCAGCGAATACAAGCGCTTCCAATCCGCCCCCGGCGCGCGCCTCACGCCCCGCGCGTTCTGGCTCGATCGCCGCTACCCGATCGCCAACCGCTGGCGCGACAAGAGCTGAGCGCCGGCTTCGCCGCCCGCCTAGCTATTCCCACCAGCGGTCGATCATGGCGATATCGTCATCGGACCAGCCAAAGTGATGCGCCATCTCATGCACCAGCACATGCCCCACCAGCGCCTCGATCGTCACGTCGCCCCTCTCCACCCATTCATCAAGGATCGCGCGGCGAAACAGCCAGATCGTGTCGGGCTGGTGCGGGCTGTCCATCACCGATTTCTGCGTCATCGGGATGCCGTCATAGAGCCCAGTCAGCTCAAACGGATCATCCACGCCGAGCTCATCGAGGATAGCGTCGGCGGCGACGTCTTCCACCCGGATCACCACCGCGCGCGCGGCTGGGCGAAACGCCTGCGGCAACGTATCACGGGCGGCATGGGCCAGGGCGTCGATCTCGGCGAGGGAGGGCGGATAAGTCTCTGTCATGCACATCATATGGACAAAAGCCGCGCGGTATGAAAGAGCAACCGGCACAGGAGATTCACATGACCGTTACCCGTTTCGCACCCTCGCCTACCGGCTATCTGCACGTCGGCAACCTGCGAACCGCGCTGTTCAACTGGCTGATCGCCCGCCAGTCGGGCGGCAGCTTCATCCTGCGCCTCGACGATACCGACCCGGAGCGGTCGAAACAAAAATACGCTGACGCGATCCGCGAGGATCTCGAATGGCTCGGCCTCACCTGGGACCGGGTGGAACAGCAATCGGCCCGGCTTGAACGTTACGAGGCCGCCGCCGACGAGCTGCGCGCCATGGGCCGGTTTTACGAATGTTTCGAGACCCCGACCGAACTTGACCTCAAGCGCAAGAAACAGCTCAATATGGGGCGCCCGCCGGTCTACGACCGCGCCGCGCTGAAGCTCTCGGACGCCGAAAAGGACAAGCTGCGCGCCGAACGCGGCAACGGTGTGTGGCGCTTTCTGCTCGACCAGCAGCGCATCGAGTGGACCGACGGCATCCTCGGGCCGCTCTCGATTGATGCCGCGTCCGTGTCCGACCCGGTGCTGATCCGCGCCGACGGGCAGTTTCTCTACACGCTCGCCAGCGTCTGCGACGATGTCGATTTCGGCGTCACGGATATCGTGCGCGGTTCCGACCACGTGACCAACACCGCCACCCAGATCCAGATCATCGAAGCCCTCGGCGGCGCGGTGCCGCGCTTTGCCCACCATTCGCTGCTTACCGGCCCGCAGGGCGAGGCGCTTTCCAAACGCCTCGGCACCCTGAGCTTGCGCGATCTGCGCGCGCAAGGCATCGAGCCGATGGCGCTTCTGAGCCACATGGCGCGGCTGGGGTCGTCGCAGCCGGTGGACCTGGCGACGAGCCTCGACGATATCGTGGCCGGGTTCGCGCTTTCCAGCTTCGGTGCCGCGCCCACCAAGTTCGACGTGGCGGATCTCTTCCCGCTCACCGCCCACGCGCTGGCGGCCCGACCCTACGCCCAGGTCGCCGATCATGTGCGCGCGCTCGGTGTGCCCAATGACATCGCCGAGCAATTCTGGACCGTCGCGCGCGACAACATCACCACGATGCATGATCTCGAAGGTTGGTGGCAGCTCTGCCGCGATGGCGCGGTGCCGCTAGTCGCGCCCGAAGATGAAGAGATGATCGCCAGCGCCATGCGCCTCTTGCCCGAGCCGCCCTACACCGCAGAGAGCTGGGGGCAATGGACGGCGGCGGTGAAAGACGCCACCGGGCGCAAGGGGCGTGGCCTGTTCATGCCACTCAGGAAGGCGCTCACCGGTATGGATCACGGCCCCGACATGTCGTCGCTGATGCCGCTGTTGCAAAAAGTCCGGCGCTGATTCCTTCTTTGGTCAAGAAATACCTCGGGGAGTTTGAGGGGCAGCGCCCCTCATAGTGGGGAGTTTGAGGGGCAGCGCCCCTTATGGTGAGTTTGAGGGGCAGCGCCCCTCATCGTGATGCCAGCCAGGATCGTGCATCGCGGCGGTTTCGGGGGCTTGCGAGCCGCTGGCGCCAAGGCTAACGTCTGGACATCCCGCGCAGGGAGAATCCGGTGGCCCAAAAGGCTTTCCGGTGCCGAAGGAGCAACCGCCCCGGTAAACTCTCAGGCAAGCGGACCGCGCGGGTAAAACTCTGGAGAGAGGCCGAGGGGCCCGCCGAAGGGATAACGATCTCAGGCGAAAGGACAGAGGGGGCATCGGACGGGCCACGGAATAATCCAGTGTGGCCCAGCGATGCCGGGCGCGTTTCCCGGCGGGGAGACGGCATGAGCGATCTGGGCCGCACGGTTTTGTATGACCTCCACCTTGAGCTGGGGGCAAAGATGGTGCCCTTCGCGGGCTATGAAATGCCGGTGCAATACCCGCCCGGCGTGATGAAGGAACACCTCCACACCCGCGCCGCCGCCGGGCTGTTTGACGTCAGCCACATGGGCCAGGTGATCTTGCGCGGGCCAAACGTGGCGCAGGCACTGGAAACGCTGGTGCCGGTCGATGTGGTCGGGCTTGGCGCTGGCCGCCAGCGTTACGGCTTTTTCACCACCGAAGATGGCGGGATCATCGACGATCTGATGATCACCAACCGCGGCGATCACCTTTTTCTCGTGGTCAACGCCGCGCGCAAGGCGGTGGACCTCGACCATTTGCAAAACAATCTGCCCGGCATCAAGATCCAGGAGATCACCGGCCGGGCGCTGATCGCGCTGCAAGGGCCGAAGGCGGAAGACGCGATCGCCGCGCTCAACCCCGCCGCGCGCGCGATGCGCTTCATGGATGTGGCGGATCTTGATCTGGCCGGGGCCACCTGCTGGGTCAGCCGTTCCGGCTACACCGGCGAAGACGGGTTCGAGATCTCGGTGCCAAACACCATGGCTCCCCGCCTCACCCGTGCGCTGCTGGAAAACCCGGACGTTGCCCCGATCGGCCTCGGCGCGCGCGATTCGCTGCGGCTCGAAGCCGGGCTTTGCCTTTACGGCTCGGATATCGACGAGACCACCTCACCGGTGGAAGCCGGTCTGACCTGGGCGATCCAGAAAGCCCGGCGCAACGGTGGCGCGCGTGAAGGCGGCTTTCCCGGAGCCGGCCGCATCCTTGACGAGCTGACAAACGGCCCCGCGCGCGAGCGGGTGGGCCTGCTTCCCGACGGCCGCGCGCCGATGCGCGCCCACGTGCCGCTCTTTGCTGCCGAGGTTGGCGGCGAAGCCGTGGGCGAGATCACCTCCGGCGCCTTCGGCCCGACGATCGAAAAACCGATGTCGATGGGCTACCTGCCCGCCGCACTCGCCGGTCCCGGCACGCGCGTCTATGGCGAGGTGCGCGGCAAGCGCCTGCCCGCCACGGTCACACCGCTGCCATTCCACAAGCAATCGTACAAACGTTGAGACCCAACAGGAGACCCGTCGATGAAATACACCGAAGAACATGAATGGCTCGACGATCAGGCCGGCATCGTCACCGTCGGCATCACCACCCACGCCGCCGAGCAGCTTGGCGATATCGTCTTCGTCGAACTGCCCGATGTCGGGGCGCAGGTGTCGAAAGATGATGAGGTGGTCGTGATCGAAAGCGTCAAGGCGGCGTCGGACATCCTCGCCCCGCTGGACGGCGAGATCGTCGAGGTCAACGCGGCCATCGTCGAAGACCCCGCCAAGGTCAACGAAGACCCCGAAGGCAAGGCGTGGTTCTTCAAGATCAAGCCCGCCGACGCCAGCCAGATGGATGAGTTCATGGACGCCGCCGCTTACAAGGCATTCATCGGCTGACACCAAGCCCGGAAATCGTACGATTTCCGGGCAAATTTCCGTACGGAAATTTCGCCCCACCCCGGAGATTCCCATGCCTTTCACGCCCACCGACTATCGGCCTTACGATTTTGCCAACCGCCGCCACATCGGCCCCAGCCCGGCCGAAATGGAAAAGATGTTTGCCACCCTGGGCATCGACGGGCTCGACACGCTGATCGACCAGACCGTGCCCGCCTCGATCCGCCAGGCGGAACCGCTCGATTTCGGCAAGCCCTGCTCCGAGCGCGAGATGCTGCACAAGATGCGGCTCACGGCGGCGAAAAACACCGTGCTCAATTCGCTGCTCGGCCAAGGCTACCACGGCACCGTCACGCCGCCGGTGATCCAGCGCAACATTCTTGAAAACCCGGCGTGGTATACCGCCTACACGCCCTACCAGCCCGAGATCAGCCAGGGCCGGCTGGAAGCGCTGCTCAATTTCCAGACGATGATCGCCGATCTGACCGGGCTGGAGGTAGCGGGGGCTTCGCTGCTCGACGAGGCCACCGCCTGCGCCGAGGCGATGACGATGGCCCGGCGCGTGGCAAAATCGAAGGCCAAGGCCTTCTTTGTCGACGCTGCCGCGCATCCGCAAAACATTGCCGTGATCCGCACCCGGGCCGAGCCGCTCGGGATCGAGGTGATTGTTGGCGAGGTCGACGCACTGGAGCCAAACAAGGTCTTCGCCGCGTTGTTGCAATATCCTGGCACCAATGGCGAGATCCGCGATTTTACCGATCAGATCGCGGCGCTGCACGCGGCCAAGGCCATTGGCATCATATCCGCCGATCCGATGATGCTCACGCTGCTGAAAGAGCCGGGCGCGATGGGGGCCGATATCGCCGTGGGCAGCACCCAGCGCTTTGGCGTGCCGATGGGCTACGGCGGGCCACACGCCGCCTATCTCGCCTGCCACGAGAGCCACAAGCGGGCGATGCCGGGCCGGCTTGTCGGCGTGAGCATCGACGCGCGCGGCAATCGCGCCTACCGCCTCGCGTTGCAAACCCGCGAGCAGCACATCCGCCGCGAAAAGGCCACCTCCAACGTCTGCACCGCGCAAGCGCTGCTGGCCGTCATGGCAAGTTTCTACGCGGTGTTTCACGGCCCCGAAGGGCTCAAGGCCATCGCCCAGCGCATCCACCGCAAAACCGCGCGGCTGGCGCGCAAACTCGAGGAAGCGGGCTACGAGATCGGCCCCGATCAATTTTTTGATACGATCACCGTCGAGGTCGGGCATCTGCAAAAGGGCATCATCCTCGCCGCTCTGAAAGAGGGCGTGAACCTGCGCCCGGTTGGCAAGACGCGGATCGGCATCACGCTTGATGAAGCCACCCGCTCGCCCACCATCGAGGCGGTCTGGCGCGCCTTCGGGGTGATCGCGGACGACAAGGATTTTGCGCCCGATTACCACCGGCTGCCCGAAGGCATGGCGCGCAAGAGTGCTTATCTCACCCATCCGGTATTTCACATGAACCGGGCCGAAACGGAGATGATGCGCTACATGCGCAAGCTCGCCGACCGCGACCTTGCGCTTGATCGCGCGATGATCCCGCTCGGCTCCTGCACGATGAAGCTCAACGCCGCCGCAGAAATGATCCCGATGAGCTGGCGCGAGTTTGCCATGCTGCACCCGCTCTGTCCGCCCGACCAGGCCGCCGGGTATCATGCCGTGATCGACGATCTCAAGGCCAAGCTCTGCGCCATCACCGGCTATGACGCGATGAGCATGCAGCCCAATTCCGGCGCGCAGGGCGAATACGCCGGGCTGATGACCATCCGCGCCTGGCACAAGGCCAATGGCGAGGAGCAGCGCAAGATTTGCCTGATCCCGATGAGCGCGCATGGCACCAATCCAGCCTCGTCGCATATGGCGGGGATGGAGGTGGTGGTGGTGCGCACCGCCGCGAACGGCGATATCGACGTGGAGGATTTCCGCGCCAAGGCCGAGGAGGCGGGCGACAGGCTCGCGGCCTGCATGATCACCTACCCCTCGACCCATGGCGTATTTGAGGAAACCGTGCGCGAGCTTTGCGCCATCACCCACGCGCACGGCGGCCAGGTCTATATCGACGGCGCCAACCTCAATGCGCTGGTGGGGTTGGTCAAGCTCGGCGAGATCGGCGGTGACGTAAGCCATTTGAACCTGCACAAGACCTTCGCCATCCCCCACGGCGGCGGCGGCCCCGGCATGGGCCCGATCGGAGTGAAGGCGCACCTTGCGCCGCACCTGCCCGCCGATCCCTACCTGGGCGAGGCCGGCGCGGTGAGCGCCGCGCCCTATGGCTCGGCCTCGATCCTGCCGATCTCCTGGGCCTATATCCTGATGATGGGCGGCGCCGGGCTGACCCAGGCCAGCCGGGTGGCGATCCTCAATGCCAACTACATTGCCAAGCGCCTCGAAGGGGCCTTTGACGTGCTTTACAAGGGGCCGACGGGGCGCGTGGCGCATGAGTGCATCATTGACGTGCG
Source organism: Rhodobacterales bacterium CG2_30_65_12 (assembly GCA_001873585.1). GTDB lineage: Bacteria > Pseudomonadota > Alphaproteobacteria > Rhodobacterales > Rhodobacteraceae > Sinisalibacter. Next base: position 42,528 of record MNZL01000176.1, read on the forward strand.
GCCCTACGAGGAAAGCGCCGGGGTGACGGTGGACGATATCGCCAAGCGGCTGATGGATGCCGGCTTTCATGCGCCGACGATGAGCTGGCCGGTGGCGGGCACGCTGATGATCGAGCCCACCGAAAGCGAGACCAAGGCCGAGCTCGACAGATTCTGCGATGCGATGCTGGCGATCCGCGAAGAAATCCGCGCAATCGAGACCGGCGCGATGGACCGCGAGAACAATCCGCTCAAGAACGCGCCGCATACCACCGAAGATCTCGTCGGTGCCTGGGAGCGGCCCTACAGCCGCGAGGCGGGGTGCTTTCCGGCCGGCTCGTTCCGGGTCGACAAATACTGGCCGCCGGTCAACCGGGTCGACAACGTCTGGGGCGACCGCAACCTGATGTGTGTC